>NZ_CP124614.1:608304-912456 GCF_029958905.1 Vibrio sp. YMD68
TGAGTTGATGGCTCTTGCTAATGCTGATTGCCCGCCGACCAAGTCAATGGCACGGCGGAGATGTTTTTGTGTCGTTTTGAACACTTCCATACCGTCTCCTGTTACAATAATAACTGTTACAAGATTGAATGTTACAGTTTAAACTGTAGATAAGTCAACAGTTAAAATTGTTGAAAGACTACAGTTTTATTTGTAGAATGCGGGCTTATGAAAACTTTATCCGAACGACTAAACCATGCCTTGCAGCTTACTGGGGTAACTCAGTCTGAGTTGGCTCGTCGCATTGGTATCAAACAGCAGTCGATCAGCCAGATTTGCTCTGGTAAATCGGCTAGGTCTCGTTACACCATGCAGATCGCGGAGGCGCTTCGCGTGAATGCTCATTGGCTCGCCACAGGTGATGGCGAGATTGGCTTGGGGGTCGGTAATGTAGAAGTCGGGCCTGATATTAAGGGAAGAATTCCTCTCATTAACTGGGTTCAGGCCGGTGATTGGACTGAAATAGCGGAGGGATTTGCCCATGAAGATGCTGAGGAGTGGCGTGACGTCACTGGGAAAGCACATGAGGGTTGTTTCGCACTTCGCGTAAAAGGCGACAGTATGGAAAATCCAAGCGGAAAAAAATCCATACCTGAGGGGGCAGTGATCGTTGTTGATCCTGAGTTACCTTACTCTTCAGGTTCATTGGTTGTTGCGCGTTTGGATGATTCGAAAGAAGCAACCTTTAAGCAGTTGGTTATTGATGGTGAACAGAAGTATCTAAAACCTTTGAACCCGCAATACCCTGCAATACCGATCAACGGCAACTGCACCATCATCGGTGTAGTACGACAAGCTATCATCGATTTCTGGTAGCGAAGGATTTTGTGGTTTAGCCACAGTTGTTCATGAGCTGAAGAAGCAACGATTGCAAACAGCTACAACTGAGCATTGGCGCACGCTGAGAGTAAATGGTAACCGATTAGATAACCATTGATTGTTTATAAAGTCAAGATCAGCGAAAATAGCGGCCAATTACGATTAACACGACGGATTTGACAAGCGAAGAACTGAAAAGAGAGTACTTCCAAAAGTGTGTACAAATCCGTGTACAAACTAAAAGAATTTATACATGGCAAACCAAGATTTTCTCAATGAAATCAATAAGCGAAGGACCTTTGCTATCATTTCTCACCCGGATGCGGGTAAAACAACCATTACAGAAAAAGTACTGTTATTCGGAAACGCTATTCAAAAAGCGGGAACCGTTAAAGGTCGTGGCTCTAACCAGCATGCCAAATCAGACTGGATGGAGATGGAAAAAGAGCGTGGTATCTCGGTAACAACGTCCGTGATGCAGTTTCCATACAATGACTGTTTAGTGAACCTTCTTGATACTCCAGGACACGAAGATTTTTCGGAAGATACCTACCGAACGCTCACTGCGGTGGATTCGTGTTTGATGGTTATCGATGCGGCAAAAGGTGTCGAGGATCGAACTCGCAAGCTGATGGAGGTAACGCGTTTACGTGATACGCCTATCGTTACCTTTATGAACAAATTGGATCGTGATGTGCGTGATCCAATGGAAGTCTTGGACGAAGTGGAAAGTGAGTTAGGTATGGCTTGTGCTCCTATCTCATGGCCAATTGGTTGTGGTAAAGAGTTTAAAGGTGTGTACCACATTCATCGCGATGAAACGATCTTATACGAATCAGGCCATGGCCATGAGATTCAAGACGTTCGCATTGTTAAAGGTTTGGATAACCCTGAACTTGATGAGGCTGTTGGCGCAGACCTTGCGGAAAGCGTGCGAGAAGAGATAGAGCTTGTTGTCGGTGCTTGCCCTGACTTTGATTTGGAGCTGTTCTTAGCGGGTGAGTTGACACCGGTTTACTTTGGTACGGCACTGGGCAACTTTGGTGTTGACCATATGCTTGATGGCTTAACAAAATGGGCTCCAGCTCCTCAAGCACGTCAAGCGAATGAGCGTGACGTTGTTGCTACCGAGGAAAAATTCTCTGGCTTTGTCTTTAAGATTCAAGCCAATATGGACCCTAAACACCGAGATCGTATCGCTTTTATGCGTATTGTATCGGGTACGTATAATCAAGGCATGAAGATGAATCATGTCCGTACCGGTAAAAGTGTTAGCATTTCAGATGCGGTTACGTTTATGGCCGGTGATCGTTCTCGTGCTGAAAAAGCGTACGCGGGTGATATTATTGGTTTGCATAACCACGGTACGATTCAAATAGGCGATACCTTTACTCAAGGGGAAAGTTTGAAGTTCTCCGGTATTCCAAACTTTGCGCCGGAGTTATTCCGTCGTATTCGTTTGCGTGATCCGCTGAAACAGAAGCAGCTATTGAAAGGTCTCGTTCAGCTTTCTGAAGAAGGTGCGGTACAGGTTTTTCGTCCGGTGCAAAACAATGATCTAATCGTTGGCGCAGTGGGTGTGCTTCAGTTTGATGTGGTTGTGGCTCGATTGAAGTCTGAATACAATGTTGAAGCGATTTATGAAAGTGTCAACGTGGCAACGGCTCGTTGGGTTGAGTGCAGTGACGACAAGAAACTTGAAGAGTTTAAACGTAAAAACCAATCGAATATCGCGTTAGATGGTGGCGATAACCTGTCGTACATTGCGCCAACGATGGTGAATTTGAATTTAGCGAAAGAGCGATTCCCTGACGTTGATTTCCGCGCGACTCGTGAGCATTAATCGGGTCCCTATTTGAATTTGAGCAGGGTTAATGCGCTGCTCTCTTTTCAGTGATAAATCGATATTTTTAGCGATACGCCGATACAAAAAAGCCGATAATCATAGCAATGAGTATCGGCTTTTTTATTTCTTTACTCTTTTTTTATTTTGTTACTCAACGTAGACGTGACTTACTTCTTCTTTGTGTTCTTTTTCTTAACCGCTTTTTTCTTGGTGGTCTTTTTCTTTGCGTCTTTTTTTGTTACGTCTTTTTTCTTTTTCTTGGTCGATGCTTTTTTATGTTGTGGGCGCATATCTTTAATGAAGCGTTCTTTAATTTCTTCATCGATATAACGCGCGACGCGCTCAAGCATAGCCTGATCATGTGCTTCTACCAGAGACAAAGCGTTGCCTTTTTTACCGGCGCGGGCAGTACGACCAATGCGGTGTAAGTAAGTATCCGCTGAGCGTGGCATGTCGTAGTTGATTACGTGGCTTACATCGGGAAGATCGATACCACGAGCAGCAACATCCGTAGCAAGAAGAACGTTAACCGTCCCTTCTCGGAAACGAGTGATGGCATTGTTACGACGATCCTGTGGCATTTCACCCTGGATCCATGCGCATGGGATTTGTGCTTTTTCAAGCTCAATACGTAGCTCTGCTAAACGTTCACGAGTTTTCAAAAATACGATAGAGCGATCCGCTTGATCGGTCAGTATTTTTTTAAGTAATGCGAGCTTGTGCTCCATGCTATCAGCGCGGTGATACCATTGCGTGATCTTCTTGCGTTCACGACGAGAAGGGTCGGCTGTCACTTCTGCTGGGTTCTTTAAAAGATCAGCAGTAAAGCCTTCCACACCTCGGCCTTCAAGTGTTGCAGAGAAGAGTAGCGTCTGTTTACGCCAGCGACATTCAGCCGCCAGTCTATCGACAACAGGCGCAAATCCCATGTCTAGCATGCGGTCAGCTTCATCAAGAATAAGCCATTCAATCGCCCGGCAGTCAAAGCGCTCTGACTCAATGTATTCCATCAAGCGACCCGGTGTGGCCACTACGATATCTTGCGTTTGAGCAAGAATATCGGCATGTTCCTGATACTGAACACCGCCTGTGATGGTGAAGACATTCAAGCGTGTGTTTTTAGCCAATGCACGAGCTTCATCGGCCACCTGCATCGCAAGCTCTCGTGTTGGTGTTAAGATCAAGACACGGGCAGGTCCTGGTCTTTTTCTAGGGAAATCAAGCAAGTATTGTAACGCTGGAAGTGAAAAAGCAGCGGTTTTACCTGTTCCTGTCGGTGCAGAGGCAAGAATATCTTTGCCATCTAGAGCTTGTGGGATCGCATCTTCTTGAATTTGCGTTGGGCGCTCAAACCCCAGCTCTTCAATAGCTGTAATAAGGGTTTCATCTAGATCAAGGTCAGCAAAAGTTCTGATCACTGTAGTATCTCCACAAGCCAGTTGGCGTGTTATGGCAAAAATTAGGTCGGATATTATAGATGTATTAGTGATTATGATCACATGATATTTTTACATCTTGAGATAAAAGTTCTCAGTCAATGAGTGAAATTCTTTACTGTATTGCCCATCTTGGTGAATGATCAGATGTGTTTCTTCTAACTCTGTTTTTATTTTACTTAATTCTATCAATAGCCTAGATGCTATTTTCTGCTCTGTCGTCTTTACATGACAGAGGCGAGTAACGTGCCAATTGAGTGGCTTCGCTTTGGCAATAAGTTGATGACCTTCACCAATGGGCAAAATGAAGTTGGCGGTTCCTAAGGGGGTGGTTAGTGTATAAGAACGCTCAAGTAATGAATGATGATCAAGAGTATCGGTATGTCTCGCAATGGCTCGTTGAGGATGGTGTGATTGCTCTCCTGAATTGAAGTATGGCGGATTGCAAATGATGCCATCAAAAAGCGAGGTCATGGGAGCCTTGAGAATGTCCCCCTCAATCAGTTGTAAACGGTCATTCCATGGTGATTGTTTAAAATTATGCAGTGCACTTTCAATGGCGTGACGATCAATGTCAATGGCAGTGATGGCTAATGTGTTATGCCTTTGCGCGGCCATTAAAGATAACAGTCCGGTCCCGGTTCCGATATCCAGGCATGTGTTCATAAGATCGAGGTTTGACCAAGCGCCTAATAAAATCCCATCGGTACTCACTGGCATGCCGGAACGGCCACCTTGAATAGAAAACTGTTTAAATTTGAAGTCCTTAGTTTTTAACGTGCTACATTTCATGATAATTCCGTTAAATCACTCTTTGTTGGTAAAAGTGTCTGTTGTTAATTTAATGTTTGGTTCTTTATGCTATTTGATTTCATGCAAGTAGCCGGATTGTTCTTTGTTATGTTCTGCTAATTTGTCTAAGCATGGTGTTATTGACTGCATTGTAGATAAAAATGCAGATTAATATGGTGTTTACCTCTCAGAGGTTGCCAATTGATAAGGGTTTCGTCATTATTCGCGACCAAATAAAAGGGTATTGTGCTGATAAAGCAACAATACGCAAACATAACACCGTTCAACATTATAGTAAGGGTTAGCTGTGAAGCAGACTTTAAAATTGACAGACATTATAGCCGTAGGCTTTATGCTGTTTGCTTTTTTCTTAGGAGCAGGCAACATTATATTTCCACCACTGGCGGGGCAACTAGCCGGTGAAAACCTAATGCCAGCTATGTTTGGTTTTCTTGTGACTGCGGTCGGGTTACCACTTATCACCATCATTGCTGTGGCGAAAGTCGGAGGAACTTGGGAGCATCTGACGAAAGATCTACCAGTACGCGTTGCAACGCTCATCGCGGTGCTTATTTTTATCATCATCGGTCCTGCTTTTGCTGCGCCTCGTACTGGATTAGTTGCCTACGAGATGGCTATTCGCCCCTTTTTAACCGATGCTGGTCAATTCGACTTAGCCCTATTTTCCATTGTCTTTTTCTCTATCGCAATGTTTTTTGCTTGGTCACAAGGCCGTCTTATCGATGTGATCGGTAAGGTACTTACGCCTGTTCTATTCATTGGCTTGATCATTCTAGCGGTGGCGGTGTTCGTTGACCCACAAGGTGGAATGATTGCCGCTCAAGGAGAGTATGCGACACAACCGTTAACCAAAGGTTTCCTGGAAGGGTATAACACGATGGACACGTTTGGCTCGCTGATGTTTGGGATGTTGATTGTTGATGCTCTGCGTAGCAAAGGGATTACTGAACGCAGCGCGACGGCAAAATACTTGATCAGTGCCGCGTGCATTGCAGCTGCGGGGTTAGCTTTTGTCTATATTTCTCTGTTCTACTTGGGAGCAACCAGTGCAGTTGTAGCTTCAGGGGCGGATAACGGTGGCGTGGTATTAAGCTTGTACGTTCAAGCGCTGTTTGGTCCTTATGGGCAACTGGTCTTGTCAGTGATTGTATTATTGGCGTGTCTAACCACGGCAATTGGTTTGATTTCTGCTTGTTCTGATTACTTCAGCTCGTTAACGTCATTGTCATATAAGAAGTGGGTTCTGATTATTGGTGGAATTTGCGCGCTGGTCGCGAATGTGGGTCTATCTCAGTTGATTTCCCTCTCAGTGCCTGTTCTTTTTGCTCTTTACCCCGTCGCTATTGCACTGGTTGCGCTAGCGTTTGTGCGTGAAAAGCTACCAAATCCGGTTGTGGCTTATCGTGTTGTGGTTCTTGTCGCATTAATCTTTGCCCTTATTGATGCGGCAAAAGTGGCCGGTATCGATGTTTCAGCATTAAGTATGCTACCGCTGTTTGACGTCGGAATGGGATGGGTGCTTCCTACTTTCGCTTCGATTATATGCATGTTCTTTATTGGTAAAGCCGTTGATCAAGAACTGGTCGAAGAGACTGCTTGATAGGCTTTCTGTACATATTGAATTGGAAAAGGCCGATGGAAACATCGGCCTTTTTTATTTCCATTTCACCTCGGTTTTTTCTGTATCTTCATCACATTTTTCAGTAAACTTTCTCGGTTAAATTCTACTCACAAATGATGAGCTAAAATGTTTGAAATCAATCCTATAAAAAACCGTCTGCAGGATGTGTCTGAGCGCACAAATATCCTGAGGGGGTATCTTTGACTATGACGCTAAGCAAGAGCGTCTAGAAGAAGTAAACGCCGAATTAGAACAACCGGATGTATGGAACGAACCTGAGCGTGCTCAAGCGCTAGGTAAAGAACGTTCTGCATTGGAAGCGGTAGTAGAAACGATCGACCAACTTGACCAAGGTGTTGAGGATGTTGATGGCCTATTAGAGCTTGCGGTTGAAGAAGAAGATCAAGAAACGTTTGACGAAATTGAACCAGAACTGGCTGAGCTAGAAGCTAAGTTAGGTAAACTGGAATTCCGTCGTATGTTTTCAGGTGATCACGACGCTTCAGATTGCTACATCGATTTACAGTCAGGCTCGGGTGGTACAGAAGCACAAGACTGGACGTCAATGATGCTACGCATGTATTTGCGTTGGGCTGAAGCGAAAGGCTTTAAGACGGAAGTGATTGAAGTCTCTGATGGTGATGTCGCTGGTCTTAAAGGCGCGACAATTAAAATCTCTGGTGAGTACGCTTATGGTTGGCTGCGCACAGAAACGGGCGTTCACCGTTTGGTTCGTAAGTCTCCGTTTGATTCTAGTGGTCGTCGCCATACTTCATTTGCTTCTGCGTTTATCTACCCAGAGATTGATGACAACATTACGATCGACATTAATCCTTCTGACCTACGTATTGATGTATACCGTGCCTCTGGCGCTGGTGGCCAGCACGTAAACACCACGGAATCAGCGGTACGTATTACGCACGTTCCGACTAACACCGTGGTTCAGTGTCAGAATGACCGTTCGCAGCATAAGAACAAAGATCAAGCGATGAAGCAGCTACGTGCTAAGCTTTTTGAACTTGAGATTCAAAAACAAAATGCTGAAAAACAGGCGAGCGAAGAAACGAAATCAGACATCGGTTGGGGCAGTCAGATCCGCTCTTACGTGCTGGATGATTCACGTATCAAAGATTTACGCACCGGCATCGAAAACCGTAATACTCAAGCGGTTCTTGACGGTGACTTAGACAAGTTTATTGAAGCTAGCCTGAAATCAGGTCTGTAAGCTTTATCAACTATTAAGCTTTACCAATAATATTGGTAAAAATGCCTATATTTTCAAAAATATAGCTGTTCAAATTATAAAAGCAAGGTACATCTCTAATGACTGATGCTGTTCAAAACGAAAACGCACAAGAAGCTTCTTCACCTGAAGAGAACAAACTGATCGCTGAGCGCCGTAGCAAGCTGGATCACATCCGCTTAAACTGCAAAGCGAACGGTCACCCAAATGATTTCCGTCGTGAGCACCTAGCTGGCGATCTTCAAGCGGAATTCGGTGAGAAGACTAAGGAAGAGCTAGAAGAGCTTAACCATATCGTTGCGATCGCTGGTCGTGTTATGGCGAAGCGTGGTCCATTCCTTGCGATTCAAGAAACTTCTGGTCGTATCCAAGCATACGCAGCGAAAGACGTACAAAAAGTACTGAAAGAGAAGTACCAAGGCCTAGATATCGGTGACATCATCGGTGTTAAAGGTGCGCTTCACAAATCTGGTAAAGGTGACCTTTACGTGAACATGGAAGAGTTTGAACTGCTAACTAAAGCACTTCGTCCTCTACCAGAGAAGTTCCACGGTCTAACTGACCAAGAGATGCGTTACCGTCAGCGTTACGTTGATCTAATCGTGAACGAAGACTCTCGTAACACATTCATCGTGCGTTCTAAGCTTGTGTCTTCAATCCGTAACTTCATGAGCTCAAAAGGCTACCTAGAAGTTGAAACGCCAATGATGCACGTGATCCCGGGCGGTGCTACAGCACGTCCATTCATCACTCATCACAACGCATTAGACATCGACATGTACCTACGTGTTGCACCTGAGCTTTACCTTAAGCGTCTAGTGGTGGGTGGTTTTGACCGTGTATTCGAGATCAACCGTAACTTCCGTAACGAAGGTCTCTCTCCACGTCACAACCCAGAATTCACAATGATGGAATTCTACCAAGCGTACTCTGACTACAAAGATCTAATGGATCTAACTGAAGAGATGCTAAGCATAGCAGCGATGGATGTTCTTGGTTCTACTTCTATGCCTTACGGTGACGAAACGGTTGAGTTCGGTGGCACTTACGCTCGCATGAGCATGTTCGATGCAATCAAACACTACACGCCTGAAAATGCAAACATTCAAGCTCTGACTGAAGATGATCTTCAGAACAGAGAATTGATGGTTAAAATTGCAGAAGAAGTGGGTCTGTACGTTGAGAAATTCTGGACATGTGGTCAGCTTCTTGAAGAGATCTTTGGTGAAACGGCTGAGCCTCAGCTCATTCAACCAACGTTCATTACGGGTTACCCAGCGGACATCTCTCCTCTAGCACGTCGTAGCGATGACAACCCGTTCTTCACAGACCGCTTTGAGTTCTTCATTGGTGGCCGTGAAGTAGCGAATGGTTTCTCTGAGCTTAACGATGCACAAGATCAAGACGAACGTTTCAAAGCGCAAGTTAATGCGAAAGACGCGGGTGATGATGAAGCGATGTACTACGATGCAGACTACATTACTGCACTAGAGCATGGCCTACCGCCAACAGCGGGCCAAGGTATCGGTATCGACCGTCTAGCAATGCTATTTACAAACACACACACAATCCGTGATGTGATCTTGTTCCCGGCAATGCGTCCACAGTCTTAAGGCGTTTGTAAGTCGCGATCTCATCCAGAGATTGCCCGTTATTAACTCCTTATTTATCAATAACTAAAAAAAGCCACCTTCGGGTGGCTTTTTTTTTACTGACAAGCGTCGAAATTAGCGAAGATTATGGTTTTATGCGCGTGATTTTATAGTTAACTTGAATGTATGTGACCAAAATAGTTGTATGAATGATTATTCGGGGCCTAGTCTAAGTATTGAGACAGATTATCTCGGCGAGTCTCGATAATGTAACGGCTACTACCGTTAGGTATTCACGGCTTAGATATAAATTAAAAAATCAATATAAGGAACATAATAATGGGTAGTCAATTCCGTATGGATTCTGTCCCAGGTTCACTTGTCGTTGTTGGTGGGACACATGAACCCTGGCTTTCGGTACTGGAGCAAGTTGGTTGGCGTTGTACTTCATGTGCAGATTTACGTAAAGCTGATTCGCTTTTTAGTGAGACTGGCCCATGCATCGGCATTGTGGACTTGAGTCATGACGAGTTTAGTCTCAATGGCATCGCTAACTTAGTCAGCAAGCACAAGCAAGTTCGTTGGCTTGCATTTATACGTGAATCACAACTGAGTTCTGATACCATTTGCCAGTTTATTGTTAACTTCTGTATTGATTTTTTCACATCTCCTATCCCTGACGCTCAGCTTTTAAATACCATAGGACACCAACTTGGTATGTTAAAACTTGAGAAAAAAGTATGGCCCAATTATGGCTCAATGAGTGATATGGGTCTTATTGGTGATTCGATTCCAATGAAACGCCTACGGGATCAGATCAAACGTGTTGGCCCAACGGATGTATCCATTTTGATCTACGGGGAAAGTGGTACGGGTAAGGAGACCGTTGCAAAGGCGGTCCACAAGACATCAGCACGATCTCAAAAAGAGTTTATTTCTGTGAATTGTCGTGCCATGTCAGAAAGACGTATTGAGTGTGATTTTTTTGGCATCAACCAAGAAGATGGTACTCAAGTATCCATGCTCGAAAAGGCGGACGGTGGCACGATTCTGCTGAACGATATTTTAACTTTACCTAAGTCTCAGCAATTGAATTTACTGCGCTTTTTACAAGAAGGGGTCGTGGATACACCTGATGGCCGTAAAGAAGTGGATGTGAGAATTTTAGCGGCTAATTCTTCTGATATTGAAAAAGCACTGATTGATGGTGATTTTAATGAAGAACTCTATCACTACATTAATGTGCTGCGGATTAATGTCCCTAGCATAAAAGAAAGAGCGGGCGATGTCGCTCTGCTTGCTCGTCATTTCCTGCAAGAGTATTCAAAAGAGTTCAATGCTCAAGCTCGAAGTTTTTCTGAAGATGCGATTAGAGACTTAACACGTTATCACTGGCCTGGAAATGTACGAGAGCTAATGAATCAAATCAAACGCATTGTTTTGATGTCTGACAACGTTATGATCGACGAATCTCAATTAGATCTGCCAAAACGACATGATGGTCGACGTAGCTTAAAGAGCATTCGAGAGCGCAGTGAAAGAGACGCACTCTTATTGGTGTTAGAGTCTCACTCGGGGCAAGTATCGATTGCTGCAAAAGAGCTGGGAGTATCGCGTGCAACGATGTACCGGTTATTGAACAAACATAATTTGATAACAGAAGATGCGATGTCTTAAGCATAACAAGCTGAATTAGAATGTATTAAAGCCACAACGTAGCCATTGTGGCTTTTTTTATACTTCATTATGTTGATTATTTGTTATTCACTGTGTGAATGTGTTGGTTTTTTAGTGGTATAGCTGCCTAAATGGAGGAATGCATTGTTTTTTTATTAATCAATTTATAGCGGTTGAATTATTATCTCAATTGCATAGAATTTAATCGTGAGCAGAGACTCTGCTACACAATTTTCTTCGGATTTATTATTTAGTTAGGAGGTACAGATGAAACATTTATCCATCATTCAATGTGTTTGTACCGATATCGATCGTATTGAGCTCAAGGCTTTGTACGCCTGCCATAACATCATGGCCATGGCAGCCGATCGTACGACATCTACTAATAATTAATCCGTAACCTTGTTAGGCTGCGGAAATGGCAGCTTAATAAGAGTCACCAACCAATTCTCTTTGCGCCCTTTCCCCAGCTACTATTCTTAACTGGAGAACTATTATGCGCCATTCTGTTTATTTAAAACTCGCCACATTACTCGTTAAAGCGGATCTTAAGCGTGAAGAACGTGAGTGGAAGAGAAAAATTCGTCGTAGCAGCTACGATATTCCTTGGGAAAATACCCACCTATTACGAGATATAGGATTAGAAACCGATGGAAGACCGATTGGATTTTCAGAGCCTGAAGCCGTCAAAGCTGAGCGTCGAGTTCGTCACCTTCGTCGTGTATTAAGTACGCGAATACCAACGTAGACAATGGGGTAGGCACTTCACCTACCCCCATGTAACATTAAGGACAAGGGTTGGAGTAAGTCGTACCAACCTCTTGTATCTTTTGAAGTAATTCATCAGTAAGTACGACATCTAAACTGTCTATATTCATTTTCAACTGATTGATATTTGTCGCACCAATGATATTAGAAGCAACAAATGGACGTTGGTTTACATAAGCAAGAGCCATTTGAGCTGGATCAAGCGAATGTTGATGAGCAAGGTCTACATACGCTTGGGTTGCCGCGATTCCTTGTGGAGTAAAGTAACGGACAAAGCGTTCAAACAAAGTGCATCGAGCATCTGTCGGTTTTTGGTTGTTAAGATACTTCCCACTAAGGCAACCAAAAGCGAGAGGGGAATACGCCAATAGCTTTACACCCTCATAGTGACTGATTTCTGACAGACCGATTTCAAAGCTGCGATTGAGTAAGTTATAAGGGTTTTGTATCGATACAATTCTGGGTAGGTCATGTTTTTCGGCTAATTTTAGCAAGCTCATGACACCCCACGGTGTTTCATTTGAGACTCCGATATAACGAATCTTTCCGGCTTTTACTAATTCAGACATCGCTTCTAGAGTTTCGATCAGTGTGACTTCTTCTTGCTCAGGGCTGTCAGGGTAGTTGAGTTGTCCAAAACAATTGGTGTTGCGTTGAGGCCAGTGCAACTGATAGAGATCGATGTAATCTGTTTGCAGCCGTTTTAAACTATCGTCTATCGCTAGATGAATATTGCGACGATCGAGTTTCATATTATCGCGGATGTATGGAACGTTCCGTGGGCCTGCAACTTTGGTGGCCAGAACCACTTTCTCTCGTTTAGAAGATCGCTTAAGCCAGTGACCAATATAACTTTCGGTAAGACCTTGCGTTGATGCTTTTGGTGGAACGGGATACATCTCAGCCGTATCAATAAAGTTGACCCCTCTTTCCAATGCATAATCCAGTTGATTACACGCATCCTCTTGAGTATTTTGCTCTCCAAATGTCATCGTACCGAGACAGATTTTACTGATCTCTAAACTTGAGTGTGGCAACTTTGTGTACTGCATCGTACTTCCTTGTTCATCGTATCGTTGTGTTACCAATATATGTGAATGCCTCTATGGATCAAATGGATTAGAGCAAGAATTCGCAAAAATGCCAGCTTTGTCTAGAATGATAATTGGAGGTGCGTATGCAGAAAAGACAATTAGATAAATGGATTCATGGATATCACAAGGATTCATACCAGGCCCCTAAGGTGTTTGTAATAGGATGCTCTGATTTATCTCAGTATCAGATAGCGGTCGAATATAAGCACAAATTGGAGCCACTAAAACAAGATGACGATCCGATGCACTTTGACTCTCTAGAGCTAGTCAAAGAAGAGTTGGTCCGATTGGGTATCGATAAAGCGTACTTAAGATTACATAATGCCTATGACGAGTTTGGTCGTGAAGGGGGCATTTCATACTGTGATATTGAGCTATCGTTGGCGATGCATTGATTGTGCTGTTACTTCTTTAGATAAAGACTCGGTTTAATAAACACGCTGTTAAATAAAGTATTTATCGAGAATAGCCGATGTAAATTGAGTCCGAAGATAAAACCCTCGCGGGCGAGTTTTTATTCGTTTACCACTAGAGCCGAACGCATCGGTTAACACACGGCCATGGGCGGCTTTTGGTCTGAGTTGCAACGCTTCGCCGTGTTTCGCGGTGATTTGTTCTACTTGGCCTAGAACGATCAGTTCCATTAATTCTTCCCAATCGGCTTTAAGTTGCTGCTCTTCCTTTTCAGATGGAGACCAGATTAGAGGCGATCCTACTCGTCGTTCACCTAATGGGATCTCTCTTTCTCCTTCCACGGGGATCCAAAGAACTCTTGATAGCTTATTTCTGACGTGGCTATGCTCCCAACGTAAACCATGAACACCAATAAGAGGAGCCACACAGACAAACGTTGTTTCAAGTGGTTTACCGTTATAGCCAATAGGGATACTTTTCAGCTCTATACCTAGAGTTTCAAAATCTTGCTGAGGTTTGCTTCCTGCTGTTGCCCCTAAGTGCCACTCTAACAATTGCCCTACCCAGCCTTTGTCTCTCTTCAGGTCTTCAGGTACAAGGATATTAGCTTCATCAGCGAGATCTTTTAAACAAAGACCCGCAATCGCATTGGCTCGAGTGAGTAGTTCGTTTTCAGAGATAGGTTCAGGCTTCATAAGGTCGCTAATGGGTATGTAAAGATCGTTATCATAACAAATGTGTTTTTGATTCGTAATGGGGAATAAGTATTCACTCAGTAGAAAAGATCATCACTTATTAACTTATCCACAGGGTTGGTTTTTTTTAAGTGTTAATTCATGGTTATGTACAAATGATCAGTGATTCTAAGATCGATTGAGACTTGTTATTCGCCATCTTACCATTCTCAAATGATTTTTTTGTGGATAAGACTCTAGTTGGATGATCTTTGACCATGTTGTTTTTAGGGTAAGGTAATAAACGTTGATAGTTTATTTTTATATAATATTTATTATTTAAAGTGTTGATTTAAATGCGATTATTTATTTATTTTTATGGTTGGGTATATGTTGAAATAAAATTTTTCAATACGAAATGATCTGTATTAACTGGTTTCTTCACACGGTTATTCACAGAAAAGGTGAATAAATGTGGCTTGGGTCTCATTATGGTGTTGATAAGTGCTTCTGGGCTTAGAAGTTATCCATATTAGGGGTTGTTGCCAATAAATCACGTGCTAATCACACTAGTAAGTTTGCTCCTGTTGGGGATATGTGGAAAAATCACTGTAATTAAAGATATTATTCGAGGTTGGCCAGTGATAGATGGCGATGGTTACCGCTTAAATGTGGGAATTGTAATCTGTAACAACCATGGTCAGGTCTTCTGGGCTAAACGATACGGACAACATTCATGGCAATTTCCTCAAGGGGGGATTGATGACGGAGAAACGGCTGAACAGGCGATGTTCAGAGAACTCTATGAAGAGGTTGGTCTAACAAAAAAAGACGTGAAAATCGTAGCAACAAGTCGTCATTGGCTCAGATATAAATTGCCAAAGCGCTTAGTTCGTTGGGATTCAAAGCCTGTCTGTATCGGACAAAAACAGAAATGGTTTTTATTGCGCTTAGACTGTGATGAATCGCAGATAGATATGCAGCGTGGTAGTACCCCTGAATTTGATGGTTGGCGTTGGGTAAGTTATTGGTACCCAGTAAGACAAGTCGTTTCGTTTAAGCGGGATGTGTATCGTCGAGCGATGAAAGAATTCGCGTCAATGGCGATGCCATTCAAAGAGCGAAAACTAAAAGGTAAGCGGAAGTTTAAAAGAGGGTAGAACCGTTATGCTTTCTCAACTAAGGGAAATAGTTGAACAGGTATCAAAAGTTGATGATGTCTATCAAGCGTTTGATATTTTAGTTAAGCAAACATGCAGCGCTATGGAAACAGAGTGCTGCACTATCTATCTTGCCAATGAAGAGCGAGCTCGCTTAGAGCTGATGGCGACTCAAGGACTTGAGTTTTCAGGCGACAAAATCCATATTAAATATGATGAAGGCCTTGTTGGATTAGTTAAGCGTAGCGCCGAACCTATCAATATTGCGAATGCTTCCCAGCATGCTAATTTCAAACTCTTTCCTGAGTTAGGAGAGCAGATTTACCACAGTTTTCTTGGAACACCGATTATTTATCGCAAGCAAGTCCTTGGTGTTCTCGTTGTTCAACAAAAGTCCTCCCGTTTATTTAACGAAATTGAAGAATCCTTTTTAGTCACACTGGCTGCCCAGCTTGCTGTGATTATTGCTCATGCACAAACGCAAGGGCATTGGAGTCTTGAAAAAAAACAGCACGTTAATATTGGTAACCCAGCCTCTTCCGGTGTCGCTATTGGTGAGTTTTGGTGGGATGACGCTCAACCTCAGTTGTCTGATGTTCATCCGGCCTCCAACATTAACGTGAGTCAAGAGCAAGAATGGTTGATGGTAGCCATTGAAGATGCTCTTAACGATTTTAGCCGGATGAGAAAAAAACTGCATGGTGAAATAAACAAAGAAACGTTGGCGATTTTTGATCTGTTTACTCACTTGCTCAACGATCCAATGCTGCGGAAAGACTTAAAAAGTCATATTCAAAAAGGGGATAAAGCCGATTGGGCCCTTAGGCAGGTCGTCGAGTCTTATTCCAACCGTTTTGCGCGAATGTCTGATGTTTATTTAAAAGAACGAGCCCAGGATATTCGTGAGTTAGGTCAGCGCTTACTGTTTTTTTTGTACAACACTCAGAAAGAGCAGCAGCATCTTGAAAAACCCGTCATTTTGGTTGTTAGGGAACTGACGGCTTCCATCTTAGCATCTATCCCCAAAGATAAGTTATTGGCGGTTGTCGCGTTAGATGGTGCTGCGAATTCTCATGCGGCGATTTTGTCACGCGCCCTTGGCATTCCTGCGGTGATGGGATTAAGCCTGAATCTTACAGAGATAAATGGTAAACGCGGTATCGTTGATGGATACAGCGGAAAGGTTTTAGTTTCACCGAGCAAACAGCTGCTAAAAGAATACCGCGCATTAGCTAACGAAGAGCGTGAACTGACATCCATGGTCAGCAAAGGCTCGGATAAACCCGCGATGACAGCCGATGGGCATCGCATTGAAATGCTCTTAAATGCGGGGCTCAGTGCCGATACTAATATTGCGATCAATCAGGGCGTTGATGGCGTTGGCCTATACCGAACCGAGATTTCTTTTTTACTTCAGCATCGCTTTCCATCAGAAGATGAGCAGATTCAGCAGTATCGTAGTGTTTTAAGTACGTACCCTAATAAGCGTGTCGTGATGAGAACCTTGGATGTAGGAGGGGACAAAGCGTTACCTTACTTGCCTATAGAAGAGGACAATCCTTTCTTAGGTTGGCGAGGCATTCGGTTTACCTTAGATCATCCGGATATTTTCCTGATTCAGATTCGAGCGATGTTACGAGCAAGCACAGAACATCATAACCTCAGTATTTTATTGCCGATGATAGCGAGTGCTCAGGAGTTGGATGATGCGTTGTTATTAATAAGACAAGCGTATAAAGAAGTGTCCAAGGTCGATGAAAGTATCCGGATGCCTAAAGTCGGGATCATGATCGAAGTGCCTTCGATGCTTTATTTACTTCCTCTTATAGCGAAGAAAATTGATTTTGTATCGGTTGGTACCAATGACTTAACGCAATACCTTCTTGCCGTGGATCGTAATAATTCAAGAGTTGCTGATGTGTATGAGTCATTCCATCCATCTGTGATCATGGCGCTTAAACATATTTATGATACTTGTGACCGCTTAAAGCTGCCGGTTTGTGTTTGTGGTGAGTTAGCAGGGGATCCTATTGGTTGTCTTTTGCTTGTTGGCTTAGGGTATACCTCACTGAGTATGAATACCTCTAACGTGGCAAAGGTTAAGTATTTATTGCGCCATTCTGAGACCACGGAATTAAAACAATTTGCTAATAAAGCCTTAATGAAAGCGTATGGGAAAGATATCTATACTATGATGTCATCGCATTTTGAAGATAAAGGTTTTGCTGGGTTCATCCGAGCAGGCAAAAAATAGAGGTTGTTGTGCATATAGAATTGTTGTTTTTACTGGTTTTACTGGGTGCTTTTGTTGGTGTAATGGCGGGTTTATTAGGGATCGGCGGAGGGTTGATCGTCGTTCCTGCTCTTCTTTATATTTTGCCTTCCATTGGTATTGGCGCGGAAAGCGTTATGTTGGTTGCGTTAGCAACGTCTCTGGCGACGATTATTTTAACGTCAGGCTCTTCGGCTTTAAACCATTTAAAGCTCGGCAATGTTGATATGTTCATCATTAAATGGCTGATGCCAGGGGTGATCTTTGGTGGCTTTTTCGGTACCTATATTGCCGAGTGGGTACCCACAGAGTACCTCCCTAAGATTTTTGCTGGCATTGTGACTCTATTAGCCATTCAAATGCTGATTTCGGTAAAGTCCACTAAGACAAAAAAAATGCCTAACAGCGGGGTAACATTACTGTGCGGTTCTGGTATCGGGGTGATTTCAAGCCTGGCAGGGATCGGCGGTGGTTCATTATCCGTCCCATTTTTGAGTCGTCATGGTATTGAGATGCGTAAAGCGGTCGGTTCTTCATCCGTCTGTGGTTGTATGATTGCGATTTCTGGCATGATCGGCTTTATTTTGCATGGATACAATTTAGAAGGTTTGCCTGATTATAGTATTGGGTATGTCTATTTACCGGCTCTTGTTGCGATTGCCTCTACCTCTATGTTTACAACAAAGATAGGGGCTAAACTGGCGAGTACCTTACCCACTGTGATGCTAAAAAAGGTCTTCGCGGTCTTTTTAATATTTGTCGCGGGAACTATGCTGCTGTAATCTCGTCTCAGTTTATAATCAATCAATAAAAATAAGAGTACTCTTTTATGTCTCAGGGGTTAATCCAGTTTCCTAATATCGATCCTGTCCTTTTTTCATTAGGTCCCATTTCTATCCGCTGGTATGGGCTCATGTATTTAGTGGGTTTTGCTTTTGCTATGTGGCTCGCGAACCGCCGTGCAGATAAACCGAATAGCGGTTGGACACGTGAGCAAGTTTCCGACTTATTATTTGCAGGTTTTTTAGGGGTTGTGGTTGGTGGCCGTGTTGGTTACGTCCTGTTTTATAACTTTGATATATTTCTTCAAGATCCCTTATACCTATTTAAGGTGTGGACTGGTGGAATGTCATTCCATGGCGGATTGCTCGGTGTTATCGGCGCGATGTTCTGGTATGCGAAAAAGAATGGCCGTACCTTTTTTGGTGTCGCCGATTTTATTGCACCGCTGGTTCCGTTTGGTCTAGGGATGGGGCGTCTGGGTAACTTTATGAACAGCGAATTGTGGGGTCGCGTTACCGATGCGCCTTGGGGCATTGTTTTCCCGAATGGTGGCCCTTTGCCACGTCACCCTTCACAGCTGTATGAAATGGCACTAGAAGGCATTGTGCTGTTCTTTATCTTGAACTGGTTTATTAAGAGACCAAGACCGCTTGGATCAGTATCTGGCCTCTTTTTGATCGGTTATGGTAGTTTCCGATTCCTCGTTGAATACGTTCGTGAACCCGATGCGCATATTGGCTTGTTTGGCGATTTCATTTCAATGGGGCAGATTTTATCACTACCAATGATCATTGTTGGTGGTTTAATGATGGTATGGGCTTACAAGCGTGGTCAGTTCAATGATAACGCTGCAGTAAAGTAAGGATTGAACGTGAAACAATATTTAGAACTTTGTCATCGCATCGTCAATGAAGGAACTTGGATTGAAAACGAAAGGACAGGCAAGCGTTGTTTGACGGTGATTAATGCTGACCTAGAGTATGACGTTCAAAATAATCAATTCCCTCTGGTGACAACACGAAAGAGCTTTTGGAAGTCTGCGGTAGCGGAATTACTTGGGTATATTCGTGGTTATGATAATGCTGAAGACTTCAGGAAACTAGGTACGAAAACCTGGGACGCTAATGCTAATTTGAATCAAGCATGGCTCAATAATTCATATCGTAAAGGTGAAGACGATATGGGGCGTGTATATGGTGTACAAGGACGATCTTGGGCAAAGCCAGATGGTGGCAGTGTCGATCAGCTGCGTAAGATTATCGATGACCTAACGCGTGGTGTTGATGATCGCGGAGAGATTTTAAATTTCTATAATCCGGGAGAGTTTCATATGGGGTGCTTGCGTCCATGCATGTACAGCCATCACTTCTCTTTATTGGGTGACACGCTGTATCTAAACAGTACTCAGCGCTCTTGTGATGTTCCACTTGGCTTGAATTTTAATATGGTTCAAGTGTATGTATTTCTTGCTTTGATGGCTCAAATAACGGGTAAGAAGCCGGGCGTGGCGTATCATAAAATAGTCAACGCACATATCTATGAAGATCAATTGGCCCCCATGCGTGATATTCAATTAAAGCGTGAGCCTTTAAAACCAGCGACGTTCCACATTAATCCTAAAATCACTTCATTAGAAGATTTAGAAACTTGGGTGACCTTGGATGACTTCTGGGTAGAAGGCTATGAATGCCATGAAGCGATTAAATACCCGTTCTCGGTGTAGTTGACTTACTTTATTGGCTATTTACTTTATTAGCTTACTTACTTTACTCGCTTTAGAAAGATAGAGACTAAAAGGCCCCTAAACGGTATGAGTTTAGGGGCCTTTTTGTTGGACTGTATTTTCTTTTCTTGATTTCGCGGTGAGTTCTTAAGGAGAGAACTGTCTTCTATCTTAAGCCGTTAAATCTTAAGCTGTTAAAGCAAGAACGGCACCTGGCATGACAACAAAGATGCTTGCCAAGTAACCCGCTACAACCCATTTGTTCTTCACTGCCATTTCAGCGATGTACTCAGAACCTTTAACAGGAAGCTCTCGTAAGAATGGAATACCATAGATAAGAGCGGTAGCGAGTACATTGAACACTAGGTGAACCAATGCAATCTGTAGGGCAAACACGGCGAACTCACCAGACACCGCCGTAGCAGCTAATAGAGCGGTAATACACGTACCAATGTTTGAACCTAGTGTAAATGGGTATATGTCACGAACTTTCAGTACCCCAGAGCCCACAAGAGGAACCATAAGACTTGTGGTTGTTGATGAAGATTGAACCAAGATAGTCACGATAGAACCCGACGCGATACCATGCAGTGGACCACGACCAATCGCATTCTTAAGAATTTCACGAGCACGGCCAACCATCAGGCTTTTCATTAATTTACCCATCACGGTAATCGCAACCACAATTGTTGCAATACCGAGCAAAATTAATGTAACACCAGCAGTGACATCACCAAATGCAGACAATGGCTCTTTGATCGCACCGACCACCGGCTTAGTGATAGGGCTAATAAAGTTCAGACTTTTAATGCTTAGATCACCCGTCGCTAGGAAAGGTGACACTAACCAATGTGAAATTTTGTCGAGAATACCGAACATCATTTCTAACGGCAGGAAGATGGCAACAGCAAGCAAGTTAAAGAAATCATGAATCGTGGCACTTGCAAAGGCTCGTTTAAACTCAACCTTACAACGTACATGGCCTAGGCTAACGATAGTATTGGTGACTGTTGTACCGATATTCGCCCCCATAACCATAGGGATAGCGGTTTCTACAGGTAATCCACCCGCAACTAAACCGACAATAATTGAAGTAACGGTACTGGATGATTGAATGAGCGCTGTGGCGATAAGACCAATCATTAAACCAGCGATAGGGTGAGATGCAAATTCAAATAATACCTTTGCATGGTCTCCTGTCGACAATTTGAATCCGCTTCCTACCATTGATACCGCTAAAAGAAGTAGGTATAGCATGAATGCCAAGTTAGCCCAGCGTAGCCAATGGGTTGTTCCCGCTTTTGGCATCGCTGTAGAAGTAGCTTGGTTCATCATAGTTTTCTCCGTTGACCGTTTTAGTGTTTTTGGTCTGTAGTTGAATCTGAGAGTGATACTAGACGGCAAATATTTCACTAATATGACAGTTTGAGGGCGTGCGAGACTTTTTGAGATGAAGCCGAGGTTTGATTTTTTTTGTGGCGCCAAAGTGATTTTAACGTGTTGATTTTAAAGTGGTTTAGTTAATGTTAAAACTCTGTGACTGGATGGTTTTTTTTTGACTTTTTTATTAATAGGTGGAAAAAATCGCTCAATTTTGCAATATAACAAAATACACATTCGGTAATATTGTTGAAAAAGTCCATTCATCAATGGTTTTTCCGAAATGTAGATGCATCATCGATGCGATTATGATTAGAATAGAGGGATATAACTCTTATGCTAGGTGATGCAATGTACCATTTAAACTATAACCACCTTTATTACTTTTGGATGGTGTGCAAACAAGGATCAGTGACGAAAGCGGCAGACGCGCTTTTTTTGACCCCGCAAACGGTGACCGGACAAATAAAAGCCCTTGAAGAGCGGATGGATGGCAAACTGACTAAGAGAAATGGTCGGAGTGTAGAGCCAACCGAGCTAGGACAACTCGTCTTTAAATATGCCGATCGTATGTTTGGTTTGAGTTATGAGTTGCTTGATATTGTTAATTACAGTCAACGATCTAATATCTTATTTGATGTGGGGGTTGCTGATGCTTTGTCAAAGGACATCGTCAGTCGGATCTTATTGAGTGCTGTCCCGAATGATAACAGTATCCACCTGCGTTGTTTTGAATCAACACATGAATTACTGCTTGAGCAACTCTCTCAACATAAACTGGACATGATTCTCTCTGACTGTCCGGTCGATTCAGGTAAAAGCCCTGGCTTATACAGTAAAAAGCTTGGGGAATCAGGCATGAGTTTTTATAGCCATGGCGACCAGAACATTGTGCTTTCAAGGGATCTCGAAGAGATAAAGCTATTGATCCCAGGTAGTCGAACCGCAATGGGACGTAAAGTTTTGCAATGGTTTGACAGACAGGGGGTCAATCCCAATATTTTAGGTGAGTTTGATGATTTGGCGTTAATGAAAGCCTTCTTTCGCCAGCATCAAGATGCGGTCATGCTTGCCCCAACCACATACCGGAACGAAGTGGATGAGAAAACGCACCTTAAAAAAATTGGTTCTATTGAGGATCTAAAAGAAGAGTATTACATTATTTTTGCAGAAAGAATGATTCAACACCCAGCGGTTAAAAGTATTTGTGATGAGGATTTTGGTGAGCTAATTAAGTAACCCTTTGTTATTTATGGTATTAACTTGTGGTTATGCACCGTTTAAACATAAGTTTGTCAGTTGTTGATTGCGTCATATCGTTATACTATTCGATACCCAGTGATGAATTGACTATCACAGCTGTTTATAGAGTGAGAAATCCTAATGAACTTAGAAGATATGGACCGAAATTCGGCGAAAGCGGTTGTTTTGCTCAAGGCCATGGCTAATGCAAAGCGTCTACAGATTTTGTGCCTATTACATACCAATGAGCTATCGGTAGGGGAGTTAGGTTCTCAGTTGGAGTTAAGTCAATCTGCGCTATCTCAGCATCTAGCTTGGCTGCGCCGTGATGGTTTAGTCAATACACGTAAAGAGGCACAAACGGTTTTCTACTCATTGAGTAGTGATGAAGTGAAGGCGATGATCAAGCTGCTTTATAGTTTGTATTGTGAACCAGAAACCAGTTAAGTTGAAATTGAGATAATTTAGACATAAAAAAACCGGCAGAAGCCGGTTTTTTTCTCACAGTTATCAAAGTTCTAATTAAAGAGCTTTGATTGCAGCTGTGAAACGAGCCTTATGACGAGCAGCTTTATTCTTATGAATAAGGCCTTTAGTCGCCATACGGTCTAGAAGTGGTGTAACTTCTACTAGAGCAGCAGTTGCAGCTTCTTTATTGCCAGCTTCAATAGCTGCAATCGTTTTTTTCATGTAAGTGCGCATCATAGAGCGACGGCTAGCGTTATGCTGACGACGTTTCTCAGCTTGGATAGCGCGCTTCTTAGCAGATTTACTGTTTGCCAAGGTCTAACTCCCAAAAACATAGTTCGGTGACAATTTAAGGGCGAGGAATATCCTCTATTTGCGCTTAATTGTCAAATGATTTGTGCAAAAACCAATCTAAGCCAAACAAGTTTGGTATGAAAAGGTTATCGCGGTTAAGATGGCGGGGATTCTAACAGTATTTTTATACCATTGCTAATACTTATCTTCTCTTACACAGGCATTCTATGTTTGTTCTTGAATATAGTGACGCATTAGCCGTGGTGATTGAGGTTAATTTGAGTAAACGTCTTCTAAAATCAGGCATGATTGTCAGCGCAATGACGTTGATTTCACGAGTATTAGGGTTAGTTCGAGATGTTGTTGTCGCTAATTTGATGGGCGCAGGAGCCAGCGCTGATGTTTTTTTCTTTGCAAACAAAATCCCCAATTTTTTGCGTCGATTATTTGCAGAAGGTGCTTTTTCTCAAGCATTTGTACCGGTATTGACGGAGTATCACGCTAAAGGTGATATGGATGAAACTCGACAGTTAATAGCAAAAGCCTCGGGTACCCTGGGCGTTATTGTGTCTGTTGTCACCATAGTGGGGGTTTTGGGTTCGGGAGTCATTACTGCGCTTTTTGGCGCAGGTTGGTTTTTGGATTGGTTAAATGGAGGGCCTTCTGCAGAAAAGTTTGAATTAGCGAGCTTTATGCTGAAAATTACGTTCCCATATTTGTGGTTTATCACCTTTGTGGCACTTTCCGGCGCCATCCTCAATACCTTAGGCAAGTTTGCGGTTTCTTCGTTTACACCGGTCTTTCTCAATGTGATGATCATCGGATCGGCTTATTTTATTTCCCCTATGCTGAGCCAACCGGAGATTGGATTGGCTATCGGCGTCTTTTTAGGTGGATTGGTCCAATTTCTTTTTCAACTGCCTTTTCTAATCAAAGCGGGCGTACTGGTTAAACCGAAATGGGGCTGGAGAGATCCTGGGGTCGTAAAAATTCGTACCCTAATGATCCCGGCCTTATTTGGTGTATCGGTCAGTCAGATTAATTTGCTGTTTGATACTTTTATTGCCAGTTTTCTAGCGACGGGCTCAATCAGCTGGCTCTATTATTCCGACCGTTTACTAGAGTTTCCACTTGGGCTATTTGGTATCGCCATTGCGACGGTTATTTTACCTGCGTTATCAAGAAAGCACGTAGATGCGCAAAGTGAGGGCTTTGCCCATACGATGGATTGGGGAGTCCGCATGGTCACCCTGCTCGGTGTGCCCGCCATGTTAGGTTTAATGGTATTAGCTAAGCCTATGCTAATGGTGTTATTTATGCGTGGTGAATTTACTCCTCATGACGTACATCAAGCGTCACTATCCTTGTTTGCCTATGCGTCTGGTTTGCTGAACTTTATGTTAATTAAGGTGCTGGCGCCCGGGTACTACTCTCGTCAAGATACTAAGACGCCAGTGAGATATGGCATCATCGCGATGGTAACCAATATGTTCTTCAACGCCATCTTCGCATGGTTTTATGGGTATGTTGGGCTCGCGATGGCGACGGCGTTATCGGCTTTTGTCAATATGGTGCTGCTTTACCGAGGTCTGCATATCAATAATGTTTATAAAGTGACAAAGCACACCATGATCTTTTTAGCCAAGCTTGTCATTGCAGGTTCCGCGATGGTTGCGGTGTTATTGTGGCACCTAGACGATATGTCTCAGTGGTTAATGTGGGCGTTCAGTGAGCGAGTGACGATGTTAGTACTTGCTATTGGTATCGGGGCTTGTGTGTATATTTTTGCCTTGCTTGCTTTAGGTATCCGCTTAAAAGATGTAAAAGCAGCGACAGAGTGAACTTGATTAGTATATAATCCGTCGGTTTCACGCATAGTAATTGATAAATAGGTATTTAGTTCATCCCAATGGAATTAATTCGTGGTATTCACAATATTAAGCCTCAGCATAAAGGTTGTGTCTTAACGATAGGTAATTTTGATGGTGTTCATTTAGGACATCAGCAAGTCTTAGATCAAGTGACTCAAAAAGCCCATGATCTCGAACTGCCTTCTGTTGTGATGACATTTGAACCACAGCCGATGGAACTGTTTAGTCAAGACAGGGCTCCCGCTCGTTTAACCCGCTTAAGGGATAAATATGTTCAGCTAAGTAAGCTCGACTTAGACAGGTTACTGTGCGTAAACTTTAATCGCTATTTTGCTTCATTATCGGCTGAGGCATTTATACGAGATTTACTCGTTGATAAGCTTGGGGTGAAATACCTCGTTGTTGGTGATGATTTTTGCTTTGGCAAAGGGCGCACGGGCGACTTTTCAATGCTGAGAGAAGCGGGACAGCTATTTGGTTTTGATGTTGTCAGCACTAACAGCTTTTGTTTACAGCATCAACGTGTAAGCAGCACTGGTATCCGTAACGCGCTAGCAGAAGATGCGTTGGATACGGCCAGTGAAATGTTAGGACGTGAGTACAGCATCAGTGGCCGGGTATCACACGGAAGAAAGCTTGGACGGACGATAGGTTTCCCAACAGCAAATATTCCACTTAAACGATGTGTATCGCCCGTATCAGGTGTTTATGTCGTGCAGGCATTAGGCCTAGGGCAACAAAGAATTGGTGGTGTGGCGAATATAGGTCAACGGCCTACCGTGAATGGAATTCGTCAACAGCTAGAAGTGCACTTATTTGACTTTGATGGCAATTTGTACGGTCAACAGTTGGAAGTGTTACTGTTACACAAACTCAGAAATGAGCACAAGTTTGAGTCGTTCGAAGCGCTTAAACAACAAATAGAATTGGATGCTGAAGCCGCAAGGGTGTGGTTGCTTCAGCTTAAGCGTTGATCGGTTTATTCCACCGATTAACATAATGTCTAACTTCGCCCAATAGAACGGAATTAAGAATCGATGAGTGATTACAAAAATACCCTGAACTTACCAGAAACAGGGTTTCCAATGCGCGGTAATTTAGCAAACCGCGAGCCAGAAATGCTTAAGCGTTGGTATAAAGAAGATCTTTACGGTGAAATTCGTAAAGCCAAGAAAGGCAAAAAGTCGTTCATACTGCATGACGGCCCTCCGTACGCTAACGGTGATATTCATATTGGTCATGCATTAAATAAGATTCTTAAAGACATTATTGTTAAATCAAAGACATTATCTGGCTTTGATGCGCCTTATATTCCTGGTTGGGACTGTCACGGTCTACCGATCGAATTAATGGTTGAAAAGAAGAAAGGCAAACCAGGGCAAAAGATTTCTGCGGCCGATTTCCGCGAAGAGTGTCGTAAATACGCGGCTCAGCAAGTGGAAGGCCAAAAAGAGAGCTTCAAACGTTTGGGCATCATGGGCGAGTGGGAAAAACCTTATCGCACTATGGACTTTGGTACAGAAGCAAACATCATTCGTGCGCTTGGAAAAATTGCCGACAATGGTCACCTATTGAAAGGGTTCAAACCTGTTCACTGGTGTACGGATTGTGGCAGTGCCCTTGCTGAAGCCGAAGTGGAATACAAAGATAAAGTATCACCGTCTATTGACGTGAAATTTGCAGCGGCAGATGAAGCGGCTTTAATTGAAAAGTTTACACTGGCTAACGATCACGTTGGTCAAGGTGATATCTCAGTCGTTATCTGGACAACAACACCTTGGACATTGCCTGCGAACCGCGCAGTGTGTCTGCGAGACGATCTAGAATACGTTCTGATTCAAGTGGAAGCGAAAGGTGAGCAGCAAGAGCAACGTCTCATTGTGGCTTCTGAACTGGCGAAAGACGTCATGGATCGCGCGGGTATCGAGCATTACCATAACCTAGGTTTTGCGACAGGTGCAGAGCTTGAACTTATGCAGTTCAACCACCCGTTCTATGATTTTAGTGTCCCAGCCGTGCTTGGTGATCACGTAACCACTGATGCCGGTACAGGCGTAGTCCACACCGCTCCAGGTCACGGCCAAGAAGATTTCGTGGTCGGTAAACAATACGATCTAGAAGTCGCTAACCCGGTTGGCTCTAACGGTGTTTACTTGCCAGATACAGAGCTATTTGCAGGTCAGCATGTCTTTAAAGCGAACGACTCAGTCCTTGAAGTATTGAAAGAAAAAGGCGCGCTTTTACATCATCACGCGTACGAACACAGCTACCCACATTGCTGGAGACACAAAACACCAATCATCTTCCGCGCAACGCCGCAGTGGTTCATCTCAATGGATCAAGCTGGCCTACGTGCAAAAGCACTAGAGTCAATCAAAAGTGTTGAGTGGATGCCTGAGTGGGGTCAAAGCCGCATCGAGGGCATGATTGAAGGTCGCCCAGAATGGTGTGTTTCTCGTCAACGTACTTGGGGTGTGCCAATTGCACTGTTCGTTCATAAAGAAACAGCAGAACTTCACCCTGACAGCCCTGCGCTTATCGAAAAAGTAGCGAAATTGGTAGAAGAGAAAGGCATTCAAGCGTGGTGGGATGTTGATGCCGCTGAACTGATGGGCGATGCTGATGCTGAAAAGTACGAGAAAGTACTGGATACGTTAGACGTATGGTTCGATTCTGGTGTGACGCACTACTCGGTGGTGGATGCTCGTGAAGAGTACTCTTTCCCGAATGAAGAGAGAGGTAATAGTGCTGATCTTTACCTAGAAGGTTCCGATCAACACCGTGGTTGGTTCCAATCTTCATTGATTTCATCTATCGCGATGAAAGATGAAGCACCCTACAAACAAGTGCTTACTCACGGCTTTGTTGTTGATGGTAACGGCCGTAAGATGTCGAAATCTATTGGTAACGTGGTTGCGCCAAAAGACGTCACCAACAAGCTAGGTGCTGATATCCTTCGTTTGTGGGTTGCATCTACTGACTACACGGGTGAAGTGGCCGTTTCTGATGAGATTCTAAAACGTTCAGCTGATGCTTACCGTCGTATCCGTAACACCGCGCGTTTCTTCCTGGCGAACCTCAATGGTTTCAACCCAGAAACAGATTTAGTGCCACTTGAAGAGATGGTTGCATTGGATCGTTGGGCGGTAGGACGTGCGTTTGCTGCACAAGAAGAAATTGTAAAAGCGTACGATGAATATAACACGCATGCAGTAACTCAACGTCTGATGCAGTTCTGTTCAATCGAAATGGGTTCTTTCTATCTTGATGTGATTAAAGATCGCCAATACACAGCAAAATTGGGCGGTCACGCTCAACGTAGCTGTCAATCAGCTCTTTACTACATCGTTGAAGCCTTAGTTCGTTGGATGGCACCGATTATGTCTTTCACTGCCGATGAAATCTGGAATGAAATGCCAGGTGCTCGCGATAAATTCGTATTCACAGGTGAATGGTATCAAGGTCTACGTGATCTTTCTGAAGGTGAAGAACTGAACAACGAATTCTGGACTGAAATCCAAGCGGTTCGTGGTGCGGTGAACAAGTTACTAGAAGAAGCTCGTAAAGAGAAAACCATTGGTGGTTCACTGCAAGCTGAAGTCACGCTTTACGCTGACGAAGCATTAGCGGCGAAAATGAACAGACTAGAAGATGAGCTTCGTTTTGTTCTGCTAACGTCTAAAGTCGAAGTGAAACCACTGACAGATAAAACGGATACTGCTCATAGCACCGAAGTCGAAGGTCTCTTTGTAGAAGTGGCAGCGACAGAATCTGAGAAGTGTGATCGCTGCTGGCACCACACCCCAGATGTGGGCACGATTGAAGGCCATGAGAAAGTGTGTGGCCGCTGCGTGTCAAACGTTGAAGGTGACGGTGAAGTGCGTAAATTTGCCTAACTCCAACTCTTTTTGAGTATGAGTGAACTTTTTAGTAATAATATAGCCCCAGTATAAACTGGGGTTATTTTTTAGGAAGATTATGAACGAACAAGCAATCACACTAAAACATTCAGGCGTTCGTTGGCTATGGCTTGCGGTGGTCATTTTTTTTGCTGATATAGGCATAAAATTCGTTGTTCTTGAGCATATGGGATATGGCTGGGCAAACCGAATCGAGGTCTTGCCATTCTTTAATCTATTGCATGTACACAATTACGGAGCAGCATTTAGCTTTCTCGCTGATCAGCCTGGTTGGCAGCGTTGGTTTTTTTCTACCATCGCCTTTATTGTTACAGGCATGCTCACTTACTGGATGAGTAAGTTACCCGTAACCGAGAAGTGGAACAATATCGCCTATGCCATGATCATTGGTGGTGCTGTTGGTAATGTATTTGATCGTATTGTTCATGGTTTTGTTGTCGATTACCTGGATTTCTATTGGGGAAACTACCATTGGCCAGCGTTCAATCTCGCTGATGCCGCGATTTGTATCGGTGCTGCTATGATCATATTGGATGGTTTTCGTAAAAAAAATCAGACAAAAAAAGCGTGATTAAGGCCATTTAAAATTCGCCCAGCCCTTCAAAATTGAAATAACCCTAAGCGCTGTCTGTTGTTCAGATGGCGCTTTTTGTTTACCCTGCACCTCTATCACACAACAAGATCACACAACAAGGAAGAGAAGAAACGTGGCGACCATAAAAAAAGACTCAGCAGTAACGCTTCATTTCACCATTAAACTGCAAGATGGCTCCGTTGCCGATAGTACTCAGAACATGGGGAAACCTGCAAAATTGATCATCGGTGATGGCAGCCTAAGTGATAACTTTGAGCAATGCTTAATGGGCTTGTCTGCGGGCGAGCAAAAGGCCATTGAGCTTAAAGCACTAGACGCATTCGGCATGCCAAATCCAGACAATATTCATTACATGGACAGAGCAAAGTTTGTTGGCGATTCGGAAGTCGAAGTGGGAACGGTTATGGCATTCTCTGGCCCGGATGGCGCTGAGATCCCCGGAATTATCACGGATATCGCGGGCGACTCTGTCACGGTTGATTTTAATCACCCCCTTGCCGGGCAAGATGTGACCTTCGAAGTGGACATTTTGTCTGTTGAATAAGTTATCGTAAAATATCGAACATTGAGATGAACTCGCATGAGTAAAGACATGAAAATTCTTTTAGCTAACCCACGTGGCTTTTGTGCCGGTGTAGACCGTGCCATTAGCATTGTGGAACGCGCACTTGAAATCTATGAAGCGCCAATATACGTGCGTCATGAAGTGGTGCATAACCGCTTTGTGGTCGAAGGGCTAAAGCAGCGCGGTGCGGTGTTTGTGGAAGAACTGGATGAAGTGCCAGATGGCCAGATTGTCATTTTTTCGGCCCATGGTGTATCTCAGGCGGTTCGCCAAGAAGCTAAAGTACGTGAATTAACCGTCTTTGATGCGACTTGCCCATTGGTGACAAAAGTCCATATGGAAGTCGCAAGAGCCAGCCGTAAGCATATGGAAGTGGTACTGATTGGCCATGCTGGGCACCCTGAAGTGGAAGGCACGATGGGGCAATACGCCAGCAATCAGGGCGGTATGTATTTGGTTGAAGTACCGAGCGATGTTGAAGCGTTAAAAGCGAAGGTAAAAGACACCTCACATCTTCACTATGTCAGTCAAACGACGCTGTCGGTCGATGAAACCGCTGATGTGATTGATGAGCTGCGTCGTGTATTCCCTGATATTCAAGGGCCTCGCAAAGATGATATTTGCTACGCGACCCAGAATCGTCAAGATGCGGTTCGTGAACTCGCTAATGATGTTGATGTGATGGTCGTCGTTGGTTCAAAGAATTCCTCCAATTCAACACGTCTTAAAGAATTAGCTGAAAAACTAGGTACACCGGGTTACCTGACAGATTGTCCAGAAGACATTAAGCCAGAATGGTTTAGTGGAAAAGTAAAAGTGGGCGTGACCGCTGGCGCATCAGCACCAGAAGAGCTGGTTGATCAAATATTGGATCGTATTAAAGAGCTGGGAGCAAGCTCGGTAGAAAACGTACTAGGAAGAGAAGAGAATATGTTCTTTGAAGTTCCTAAAGAATTACAGATTAAGCAGATAGACTAGTTTTCCGTAGGTTTATTTACTGTAAGTTTATGTTGAGAGATAAAAAATGGAGCGCTGAGGTAGCGCTCCATTTTTATTTTTTGTTTTTGTACCAATTGATACAAAGTGTTATCGACGCATTACGCGGTCTTAGTTTCAACCTGAGGGTGTTCTTCATCAGCCAAATCAGTGTCGCCTTTGCCTTTTGAAATCTTAATGACATAAGCTGTTACGCCTAGCGTGAATAAGATGCCCATGATGGTAGATAGTTGAATTGGTAAGCCAAAACCAAGGGTACTGTTGTTTAAAATGAAGGTCGATACAACAGTCGTCATGAACATTGCTGGAACCGTGGTTACCCAGTGCAATTTTCCGTGGCGCAGCAGGTATGCGGAAGCGGTCCAAAGCATCATGACGGCGGTCGTTTGGTTAGCAAACCCGAAATAACGCCAGATAATACCGAAGTCAACTTGAGTTAACACACCGCCAAGTACAAACAGTGGTAATGCCATGAGTAGACGGTTACGCAGTGTTTTTTGCTCCATGTTGAAGTATTCAGCCAAAATCAAACGGCTTGAACGGAAAGCGGTATCGCCAGACGTGATTGGCAGAATCACCACACCTAGGAACGCTAAGATTCCACCAAATACACCCAGAAGACCAAATGAAGCACCGTAAACCACCGCACCAGGTCCGCCATTTGCGACGGCTTCGCCCAAAGCATCAACCGAGCCAAAGAAAGATAGAGCAAGAGCACACCAGATAAGAGCGATGATACCTTCACCAATCATTGCACCGTAAAAGACGAAGCGCCCATTTTTTTCATTTTCCATGCAGCGAGCCATCAGTGGAGACTGAGTCGCGTGGAAACCAGAAATAGCACCGCAAGCAATGGTGATAAAGAGTGCAGGCCAAAGTGGCATATCGTTAGGGTTCATGTTGTTGAACATGTCGCTCACTTCAAAACCACCAAGAACCGTGTGCTCACTTGATACGGCTACGGCTGTGATTAGACCAACCGACATGAAGATCAGTAGCGCCCCAAATAGTGGGTAGAAGCGACCAATGATTTTATCAACAGGAACAATCGTAGCGATGATGTAGTAACCAAAAATAATGGCGACTAACGTGCTCATGCTAACGTTCAGATCCGTTTGGTCATTGATTAGGTTGGTGATCATTCCAGCAGGCGCAGAAACGAATACCACACCAACAAGCAGCAATAAGACAATGGCAAAAATGTTCATGAAATGTTTGGCGCCTTTGCCTAAGTAGCGGCCTGTGATGGTTGGTACTGAAGCCCCACCATTTCGTACAGAAAGCATACCTGAGAAGTAATCATGAGTGGCCCCCGCAAAGATGCAACCGATAACAATCCAAAGCATCGCGGCTGGGCCGTACAGTGCCCCCATGATTGGGCCAAAGATTGGGCCAACACCCGCTATGTTGAGTAGTTGAACCAGATAAACTTTTGGTGTCGACATTGGAACGTAATCCACACCGTCGGTTTTCGTGTGAGCGGGCGTTTTACGTTTTTCATTGATACCAAAAACTTTTTCAATGAAAGCGCCATAAATAAAGTAGCCGCCAATAAGGGCAGCAACACAAGTAAAAAACCACAGCATAGGGTCATCCTTTGATTTAAATGATCAGTTCAGCCTCTATGTTAACTAACCCAATGAATAGGCACATTCAGTAAACCACTCAGTGGTCATATACCTAGCTGAGTGGTAGCCAATATAATTAAGTGGTTCGTGCTGGACGTAAACGGTTGCCATTATGTCTCAAAGGTCTGTGACCGAATTAAAAGGACGCTTTCAAAATTAAGTGGCGGGATAGGAAATTAAATGTCATGTTGTAGTAAACGTTTTGAGCGAAAGGAAAATAATGAAACATATTATCGCACTGGCTTTGCTTGGCGCTCTTACTGGCTGTGCTAGTAGTACAGAGCAGTTAGCGGAAAGCGGGGATTGGTATCAAATTGGATACCAAGATGGAATTAAAGGACATACCGAACGTTCATATAAAGACTTATCAAAGCTTGGTGGCGTTAAAGTGTCGGAATACACCGAAGGATACACGGTTGGAGTGACTGAGTACTGTAATCCTAATTTTGCTTATCAAATGGGACTGTCTGGTCAGTACTATGAGGGGGTATGTGAAGGAACTGAAGAATCACAGAAATTTCGCATGGAGTGGCAACGCGGTTGGTCTGAATACAGCAACTGATGAATGGGTGTCTACCATAAAGAAGTAAAGCATTGGCTAGGGGAAACAACAACCTGGCCAATGCTTGGCCCACGAGCTAAGCGAATGTTATGTTAAAGGCGGATTAGTTAAGCCACATTAGTTAAGGCAGATTAGTTAAGCCACATTAGTTAAGGCAGATTAGTTAAGCCACATCAGCTAAATTATGTCAGTTAAGAGGGCTTGCTACTTTCAACCGCCTTTCTAAGAAATCCGTGTTGGTGCAGAAGTTGTTGCTTCGCGCTATCGAGGTCCAACCCGGTCAAAATCATCAGAATAGCCAACTTCACATCGTATCCAGTGACTTCCAGTGTTTTCGTTGCTTGTTGAATATCGCACTCGGTTGCTTGAGTGACGATTCGAGCGGCACGAGCAATCAACTTTTTATTGGTGGCTTTTACATCGACCATTAGGTTCTGGTAGCTTTTCCCGAGGCGAATCATACTGGCTGTTGTGAGCATATTCAGCACAAGTTTTTGCGCGGTTCCTGACTTTAATCGAGTCGATCCCGTTAGGGCTTCTGGCCCCACGACTGGACTGATGGCGATGTGTGCGATTTCAGCAATAGGAGAGTCGGGATTGCAAGATAAAGCGACGCTTGTTGCTCCAATGTCGTTTGCGTATTCCAGCGCGCCAATGACATAGGGCGTTCGACCACTGGCGGCAATGCCAACCACCACATCTTTGTGATTAAAGTTGATGCTTTTAAGATCATCAACGCCAAGGGTTAGAGAATCCTCTGCGCCTTCTTTGGCTTTGAGTATCGCTTCTGGCCCCCCAGCGATAAGCCCGATGACCATTTTATCCGATACCCCAAAGGTGGGCGGGCACTCTGACGCATCAAGTACCCCCAATCGACCACTGGTTCCTGCGCCCATATAAACAAGCCTACCATTGTTTCTAAATGCCTTCGTGATGGCTTCAACCGCTTTTGCGATTTGAGGCAACTCTTTCTCAACCGCGATAGGCACTTGCTTATCCTGTTGATTGAGCCTGCTCACTATTTGCTCTGCTGAAAGAAGATCGATATCCATGGTGTCGGGGTTACGCCCTTCCGATACTAGATGAGATAGGGCAGAAATAAGGGCATCATTAGTCATGTTAAGCCTTTTAATTGGATGGATAGATTACGCCTAAGGAGGCAAGCTTACGGGCACCGGTGACTTCAGGCAAATTACTGCTTAGTCCATGAAGGCGTCTTTGCGCTAGCCAGGCAAAAGCGATGGCTTCCATAAAGTCACCATCGACCCCTTTTTCTGAAGTGGAAGCAACCTGCCAGTCTGGTAACAGCTCGGCTAAACGCATCATGAGCAATGGATTCTGTGCCCCTCCGCCACAAACTAATAATTCTGGGGATTGACCGACTTGATAGAGCCTGACTTGTTCACAGATAGTGAGGGCGGTGTATTCACACAGCGTACGCTGGACATCCTCGGCGGACACGTGATGGTCCGCTAAATGTTTCGTAAGCCAATCGAGATTAAACAGCTCACGTCCGGTACTTTTCGGTGGGGGTTTCTGTAAATAGCTTTCGGCAAGTAATGCAGAGAGAAGCGAAGGTTCGACGTTACCTTGATACGCAAATTCGGCATCTTTATCATACGGTTGGTTTCGGTGCTTTTGGCACCAAGCATCCATCAGCATATTTCCTGGCCCGGTATCGTAGCCGATGACCTTTTGATTTGGGCGCAACACTGAAATATTCGATATTCCCCCAATGTTTAACACGACGACGCTGGAGTGAGTCGCACTAAAAATAGCTTGATGGAAAGCGGGGACTAACGGAGCGCCTTGCCCGCCAAGCGCCATGTCCTTGCGTCTGAAATCGGCAACAGTATCAATGCCACATTGGGCAGCAATGATATTGGCATCACCCAACTGCATGGTAAACGGGAAATCGCTTGTAGGCTGATGAAAGACGGTTTGTCCATGGTTACCAATCGCTGCAATTTGATCGGCTTGGTAACCGGATTTATCCAGTAGCGCATTAACCGCATCCGCAAACAGTCGGCCAAGTTGGTGGTCCAGTTCACCTATTTCAATCAAATTGGTTAGCTGACCTGTGGCAATATTCAATAAGCGACATTTTATGTCGCTTGGCATTGGGTATTCGTCGTGTGCGAGCATGTGAACGTTCTCACCATCAATCTGCACTAAAGCGGTATCAACGCCATCCATGCTGGTTCCCGACATCACGCCAATGTAAAGTTCTGGTTGTTTCATCGTATATTCACTGAGTTCAAACCTAAAATCATTGTAAAGCATTTTTAAAGCGAATAATCTCGATGACTTAGCGAATTTATGCGGAGTTAGGAGAAGATATGGGTCCATTATGGGTCGACGTTGAAGGCTATGAACTGACGGCAGAAGACAAAGAAATTCTAGAGCACCCAACGGTGGGCGGTTTGATCCTATTCGCTCGAAACTATCACGATAGTGAGCAGCTATTAGCATTGAACAAAGCGATCCGTAAAACGGTTAAGCGACCATTCTTAATTGGCGTCGATCAAGAGGGGGGCCGAGTACAGCGCTTCCGAGAAGGCTTTTCGATCATTCCAGCGGCTCAAGAATACGCGAGAAGTAAAGAGGGAGCACCATTGGCTCAGCAAGGTGGCTGGTTGATGGCTGCAGAACTTATCGCCCATGATATCGATCTTAGTTTCGCGCCTGTTTTAGATAAAGGACATGAATGCAAGGCGATAGGCAGCCGCGCCTTTGGTGACAGTGTTGACGATATTATTTGTTACAGCACAGCGTTTATGCAGGGGATGAAGTCCGTGGGTATGGCGACGACAGGGAAACATTTCCCAGGCCATGGTGGTGTATTAGCAGACTCACACCTAGAAACGCCTTATGATCATCGAGATGATATTTTTGAATCAGACATGGCCATTTTTAGGGCTCAGATTGAAGCGGGAGTATTGGACGCCATGATGCCAGCTCATGTTATTTACCCTCATTATGATGATCAGCCAGCCAGCGGTTCTGAATATTGGCTGCAACAAATATTACGTCAAAAACTGGGCTTTAACGGGTTGGTTTTTTCTGATGACTTAACCATGGAAGGCGCATCGATCATGGGAAGCCCAGCTGAGCGAGCTCATCAATCATTGGTCGCGGGATGCGACATGCTTCTGGTGTGTAACAAGCGGGATGCTCAAGTCGAAGTCCTTGATAACCTGCCTATCATGGATGTGCCTATCGCTGAGACATTATTGAAAAAACAGTCTTTCAGTCTGTCTCAATTACGCGGTTCAAACCAATGGAAGCAAGCGTCAGAAGCGATGAAAATAATGCTCGGCTAGTGATCGTCTGTGTTCTCTGCGGCTAGGAATGTGCTTACGGATAAGAATGTACTTACGTCTAAGAATGTACCGAGATTTAAAATGAGAGACCACTTTAGGGTGGTTTTTCACGACAGATTGCACGTCACTGAACCATGAAGTTTAAGCATGCCATAAAGGTTTTAGTGAAATCCCAACATCTCTTTTAAGCTTTTTAAGTAACGTCTACTGACTGGAACTTGATGGTGGCTCACCGTTACGATTTCAGCTAGGTTATTTTCTAATAGTTTAATCTCTTTAATGGCTTTTGGATTGACTAGGTACTGACGGTGACAGCGAACTAATGGGGTTTTCTCTTCGAGCACTTTTAAGGTGAGTTGACAGGTCGCGGTTTGCTGCTGAGTTTGTACGTGCACGCCGCTGATATCGGTGTAGGCGAACTCAACATCAAGCGTTGGGATGATCATGATGCGGTTTAATCCAATACATGGTACTTGCTCAAGCGATGGTGGGGCAATGGTTGAGATCTTTTGCTCTATCGGATTCGTGTGCTTTTGAAGGCGAGATATCGTTTTATCCAATCGGCATGGATTGACTGGCTTTAGTAAATAATCAAATGCGTTATCTTCAAAAGCCTGAATCGCATATTCGTCATAAGCGGTAACAAACACAACATAGGGCATCGTCTCTGGATCAAGCATGCCTAGTAATTCAATGCCGGTAATTTGAGGCATTTGAATATCAAGAAAGACCACGTCAGGTTTTAACTGATTAATTTTTTTCAGCCCTTCAATGGCATTGCTGGCAGTATCCAACACGGATACTTTGCCGGTTTCTTCGAGTAGATCAGAGAGCTCTTCTCGAGCAAGTAATTCATCATCAATAACCAAAGCCGAAAGCATACTCATTCCTTAGCGGTTTTCTTGAGTGGGAATAATAAAGCTCATTCGAGTGTATTGGTTCTCTTCCACTTCAATTTTTAGTGCCGCATCACGCCCAAACTTATTGGTTAAGCGTTTATCAACGATGGACATTCCTAAACCAGAGTGATCGTCACTCGGTGCTTGGTAGTGACCGGCATTATCTTCCACAACAATACGTTGACCTTGTAAAACCGGTTGACTGTAAATCCGAACTATACCGCCTTCCAGTTTCTGTGATGTGCCATGTTTGATGGCATTTTCAACCAGAGGCTGGAGTGTAAAGCTAGGGAGCTGTCGCGTGAGTAGTAATGGGTCAATGTTCACATCGATCTCTAACCGTTCACTAAAGCGCGCTTTTTCGATGGTCAGGTAAGCATTAACGTGGGCAAGCTCTTCTTTTAGCGTCACGGTCTCAATATTTTGCTTAAGGTTACTGCGAAAAAAATGCGACAGATGCTGAATGAGGTCACGCGCTTTATCGGGGTCCCGGCGAATAATGGCATTAATAGTATTCAATGCATTGAACAAGAAATGTGGATTCACTTGAGCGTGAAGCAATTTTATTTCGGCTTGTGATAGCAAGATCTGTTTCTGTTGATAATCACCATAGAGAATCTGACTTGAAAGCAACTGAGCAATACCCTCAGCCATCGACATATTAATGGTCGAAAAGAGTTTTCGCTTTGGTTCGTAAAGCTTAATGGTTCCGATGACTCGATCGCCCGCTCGTAATGGAATGATTAAAGCAGAGCCGAGTTTGCACTTTGGGGATAATGAGCACTGGTAGGGCGTCTCTTTTCCATCAAGGTACTTGATTTTGTTTTCACTGATCGCCTCTAACGTGCTGTTCGATGAGATGGGTGTCTCTGGCTTATGGTGATCATCCCCTATACCGACAAACGCCAAGATCTTTTGGTCATCCGTTATGGAGACGGCACCGACACTGGTTTCTTCGTAGACGATACGTGCGATTTTTTCGGCATTTCTGCTATTAAATCCAGAAGAAAGGACGCCAACAGAGCGCTCTGCAATGTTTAAGGCTCGACGTGAAAACGTCGCAGAATACTCTTCAAAGATGGTTTTTCTATCTTGTAAGATACTCATAAACAGTGCTGCCCCGAAGGAATTAGCGATGATCATAGGAGCGGCAATGTCAGAGACTAGGGCATACGATTGTGCAAAAGGCTTGGCAACCAGCAAAATGATGAGCATTTGTATAATTTCAGCAAACAATGTGGTCCCAAATACGATACTGGGGCTAAATAGCTGACTTACTTTGTTTTTTCTAACAAAGTAAGTGTGCACGAGTCCGCCTATGAGCCCTTCTGCGGTGGTTGATATTGCGCAAGCGACATCGGTAAAACCGCCCAAAGAGTAGCGATGCATGCCACCAGTGAGTCCGACAAAAAATCCTACGACAGGCCCACCAAATATTCCCCCCATGACCGCGCCGATCGCTCGAGTATTTGCTATCGCATCATTGATTTGTAAACCAAAGTAGGTGCCCATAATGCAAAACAGAGAAAATAGGACATAAACACTGAGCTTATGGCTAATACGATTTGATATGTTCAGCAAAGGGAGAAAAATGGGCGTCTTACTGAGCATGTAAGCCAAAACGAGGTAGACGCACATCTGCTGAAGTAACGACAGGATAAGATCCATAATGCCATCCAAATGAAGAGAAGTAAGGATATTCTAGATAAGAAGAGCGCAATAAAACACCATTAGTCACCCTCTTTTCAATGAAAGATAACCAAAGAATATGTGTAATTATATATTTACACTTTGTGTTTTTTAATATTTACACTTGAAATGTCATTTTATCCTGTTAATTTATGGCTATGGCAGGTTGTTGAATGCTAAAAAATTTAATGTAAAAAATAATGTACAGGTTTGATTATGCAGAAAAGTGAATTAAGTAATATCAATATTAGTGATGAACAGGTGTTAATTACTCCTGAAGAGCTAAAAACCAAGTTACCTTTGAGCGATAAAGCACGCCAGTTTATTCAAGAAGCACGTCAGAACATCGCCAATATTATTCATAAAAAAGATCATCGTTTACTCGTTGTTTGCGGTCCTTGCTCTATTCACGATATAGACGCCGCTAGAGAATACGCGAAGCGCTTAAAAGCGTTATCTGAAGAGTTAAGCGACCAGCTTTACATTGTGATGAGAGTGTACTTTGAAAAGCCGAGAACCACGGTTGGCTGGAAAGGCCTGATTAATGACCCTCATCTCGATGGTTCATTTGATATTGAGCATGGTCTTCATGTGGGCCGTGAACTGCTGGTTGAGCTTGCTGAAATGGACATCCCGTTGGCAACAGAAGCACTTGACCCGATCAGTCCACAATACTTAGCTGATACATTTAGCTGGGCAGCAATTGGTGCCCGAACAACCGAATCACAAACGCACCGAGAAATGGCCAGTGGGCTTTCAATGCCGATTGGTTTTAAAAATGGTACGGATGGTAGCTTATCGACCGCGATTAATGCCATGCAAGCAGCTTCATCCAGTCACCGTTTCATGGGGATTAACCGTGAAGGCCAGGTCGCGCTTTTAACCACTCAAGGTAACCCAAATGGGCACGTTATTCTCCGTGGTGGTAAACAGACCAACTACGATTCAGTATCCGTGACTGAGTGTGAGCAAGACATGGCCAAGTTTGGCTTAGATGCGTCATTAATGGTGGATTGCAGTCATGCTAATTCCCGTAAAGATTACCGCCGCCAGCCTTTAGTTGCTGAAGATGTGATTCATCAAATTCGCGAAGGAAATCAGTCAATTATTGGTCTTATGATTGAAAGCCATATTCACGAAGGAAATCAATCATCTGATTTACCGCTTAGTGACATGAAATATGGAATTTCCATTACGGATGCGTGTATCAATTGGGAAGCAACTGAGGCACTATTACGTCACGCGCACACAGAATTAGTGCCGTTTTTGGAAAATCGCCTGAAAGGGTAAAAAGGAACTAGCATGGCTGTTGAATTAAACGAATTGCGTGAGCAAATAGATGCGGTAGACAAGCAAATATTGGACTTACTTGCACAACGTTTGTCGTTGGTTGAGAAAGTTGGTGAAGTCAAAAGTGAGCATGGATTACCTATTTATGCCCCTGATCGTGAAGCGGCAATGCTTGCATCACGTCGGCATGAGGCAGAGAAAAAAGGTGTGCCACCACAACTGATCGAAGATATTCTGAGAAGAACCATGCGAGAGTCCTATGCTAGTGAAAAAGATTCCGGATTCAAGTGCCTAAACCCAGAGTTAAGATCGGTTGTTATTGTTGGTGGTAAAGGGCAATTAGGTGGCTTATTTGGCCGCATGTTCACTCTTTCTGGCTACCAGGTAAAAGTGCTGGGAAGCCAAGATTGGGATAGAGCCGATGAGATCTTAGACAACGCTGGACTCGTGGTTGTCACCGTGCCTATTCATCTTACTCAAGGTGTCATTGAGAAACTATCGAACTTACCTTCTGACTGTATTTTATGCGATTTGACGTCAATTAAATCGATGCCATTGGAAACGATGCTTAACGTTCATCAAGGCCCCGTTGTCGGTTTACACCCAATGTTTGGCCCTGATGTACCGAGTTTGGCGAAACAAGTCATAGTTTATTGTCATGGTCGAGGTGAAGAGAGTTACCAGTGGCTGTTGAAACAGTTTGCCATTTGGGGAGCTTCATTGTGTGAAATCGATGCCAATGAGCATGATAATGGCATGACGCTGATCCAAGCTTTACGTCACTTTACCTCTTTTGCTTACGGTTTACACTTAAGCAAAGAAAACCCGAATATTGATCAGTTATTGCAATTGAGTTCGCCGATTTATCGGCTTGAACTGGCCATGGTGGGCCGTCTATTTGGCCAAGATCCTAACCTGTATGGCGATATCATTTTCTCTTCTCAGGACAACATAGATATGATCAAGCGTTTTCACCAGCGTTTTGGTGATGCGTTAGAAATATTAGAAGGAAAAGATAAAAAGGCCTTTATCACGAGTTTTAATGAAGTCAGTGATTGGTTCGGTGATTACTCTTCGCAGTTTATGAATGAGAGCCAAAACTTATTAAAGCAAGCGAACGACGCTATCCACAGAGGTTAGATCTAAGCAGGCAAAAGATAGTCTTAGTGCGTTTAACGAGTGAAAGTGCATAGAAAGTCTCAAAGAGCAGCCTTGGTTGCTCTTTTTGTTTTTTAGTCAGTAAATCAAAGCTCACCGATGTTTATGTTACCCGTATTGCTCTTAGTGAGTGTGTTCGCCAAGATCGGATAGATGCTCGATGTCTCGGTGCAGCAGGCTATCGTCACCAACGTTTAATTCAATGAGCCGTTTTAAATAGCTGATACTGTCGATATCAATATGGTTGATACTCGCTCGAATGATATTGTTATCAATCTTGATTAAATTGACGGTCATTTGGATCGCAATGTCACTGTCTGGCAGTGAGAACCGAACATCAGCCACTTGATTTTCATTAAGCTGATTACAGCTTGGCTCTGCACTGAGCAGCAAGCCATGCAGCGATAAGTCTTGAATGTGTGCGTCTACAGAGGTATTCCCTTGCATAACAACAGCAGATGCTTTGTAGACAACTCTTGAAAATCGACGTTTTTCAACCATAGTGATATCTCTTCTTTCTCTGTACTTACTGTGAATGTATTAGCTGTAAATGAATTAGCTGTAAGTGCATTAGCTTCAAGTGTTTCTGATTCAAATGTATGCGCTTCAATAGCATGTGTTTCGACGTTTAATTAATCATCATAGCAAAGTTCCGCGATGTTCAATGTGCCTCAGCTCTTAGAATGCCTTTAGCTTCTTTTCAATGATGAAATTAAAGGGTACACAGATACAAAAAAACCGCAGAATGTCTGCGGTTCTTGATTCCACTATTAAGCTTGTGACTACTTGGTAATTCGCTTGTACTTAATACGGTGTGGTTCTGCCGCTTGAGCACCTAATGTCTTCTTCAGCCACTCACTGTATTCAGTATAGTTGCCTTCGTAGAAGTTGACCTGTCCTTCATCGCGGTAATCTAAAATGTGCGTTGCAATACGGTCTAGGAACCAACGGTCATGCGAGATAACCATGGCACAACCTGGGAACTCAAGCAGTGCTTCTTCAAGTGCACGTAGCGTTTCAACATCAAGATCATTGGTCGGTTCATCGAGTAGCAGTACGTTACCGCCCGCTTTTAGCAGTTTCGCTAGGTGAACACGGTTACGTTCACCACCAGAAAGCTGGCCGATGATTTTCTGTTGGTCGTTGCCTTTGAAGTTGAAGCGAGAGCAGTATGCGCGTGCAGGGATTTCGAAGTTGTTGATCTTAATGATATCAGCGCCTTCAGAGATCTCTTGGAATACGGTTTTTGTGTCGTCCATGCTGTCACGGAACTGATCAACAGAAGCAAGCTTAACCGTTTCGCCAAGTTCAACGGTGCCTGACTCTGGCTGTTCAGCGCCACTTAGCATCTTAAACAGTGTTGACTTACCTGCACCGTTGGCACCAACGATACCGACGATAGCGCCTTTAGGCATGCTGAATGATAGGTCGTCGATAAGAACGCGATCACCAAATGACTTAGTTAGGTTCTTAACTTCAAGTACCTTGTCACCTAAACGCTCACCAGGTGGGATAAACAGCTCGTTGGTTTCGTTACGCTTCTGGTATTGGCCTGTTGTCATTTCCTCAAAACGAGCCATACGAGCTTTAGACTTAGCTTGACGACCTTTCGGGTTTTGACGAACCCATTCCAGTTCTTTTTCAATTGTTTTTTGACGCGCGCTTTCGCCGGCTTTTTCTTGCTTCAAACGCTCATCTTTCTGTTCTAGCCAAGACGTGTAGTTACCTTGCCATGGTATACCTTCACCACGGTCAAGTTCTAGAATCCAGCCTGCCGCATTGTCTAGGAAGTAACGGTCGTGGGTAATCGCCACAACCGTACCGCTGTAATCCACCAGGAAGTGCTCAAGCCATGCGACCGATTCTGCATCCAAGTGGTTAGTCGGTTCATCAAGAAGCAGCATGTCTGGCTTCTCAAGAAGTAAACGGCAGATAGCAACACGGCGACGTTCACCACCTGATAGAAATTCGATTTTCGCATCCCATTCAGGAAGACGAAGTGCATCAGCAGCGCGCTCTAGTGCTGTTTCTAGGTTGTGGCCGTCTTTCGCTTGAATCAGGGCTTCAAGCTCACCTTGTTCTTTTGCTAGAGCATCGAAGTCTGCATCAGGTTCCGCATAGGCCGCATAAACGGCGTCTAGACGTTTTAAGGCTCCAGCGACATCTGAAACGGCTTCTTCAACAATTTCACGAACGGTTTTAGATTCATCAAGAACAGGCTCTTGTGGGAGATAACCGACTTTTAAACCTTGCTGTGGGCGAGCTTCACCATCAATGTCGGTATCAAGACCTGCCATAATACGCAGTAGTGTTGATTTACCTGAACCGTTGAGACCTAAAACACCGATTTTGGCTCCAGGAAAAAAGCTTAGAGAGATATCTTTCAGAATCTGACGTTTCGGGGGCACCGTTTTACTCACCCGAGACATGGTATATACGTATTCAGCCATTGCCGATCGTTCCTAATGTTTGTGGATACAAAAGAGGTATTTTATACCAATCTACATGTTTTTGTTACTAAGGAGCGTGCTTTTGTCTCATGAATACGGTGAGCGATTATCAAATGAAGCTGATATCTCGATTGACGTAAATGTTTTTGTCGCACATTTATTAAATTATCTCTATTTACACTTAAACGCTTTACATTTAAGGCTAGAATTAGCGTAATTAAAGGGAATCAAACCTTATCTCAACAGGAAGAGAGCTAATGAAGTTAATGCCATTCACTCTACCGCAACGCCTTCTTACCTCAATGATCGCTGTTAGTTCATTGATGAGCGGTACTTCGTATGCTGAAACATCGTCAAGTATAACGACTCAAAGAAAACTCTATCAGCAAGCACAACAGCTTCTAGACGATAAAAACATTAAACAATATCGTCAGATGCGAGAACAGATCGCCTCTTACCCATTAACGCCTTATGTCGACTATCGAGCATTCTTGGCCGAGCTTGAACAAAAGACGCCAGAGGATGTGAGCCATTTTATCGATACTTATCAGAGTTTTCCTTTTTCTTATCGAATCCGAGCTCCGTATCTTGATGAGCTAGCGTCGAAAAAGGATTGGTCGACCTTGCTGGCCTTTCAAACAAAGCGACCTAATGGAGAAACGTATCAGTGCCACTATTATTACGCGCACTTTAAGGTGGGTGACAAGGCGAAAGCATTCAAAGGGGCCAATGATCTTTGGTTAAGCGGGGAAGGGGTGTCGGATGCTTGTGACCCACTGTTTAAAGCGTGGAGTGAAGCAGGGCTTAAAACGGATCCGTTGATTTTAGAGAGAATGTTACTTGCTTTTAAAGCGGGTAACAGCAGTTTGATGAACTACTTGATGAAGCAGCTTAATAGCTCCTCAGCGGCGACACAAGCAAAAGAAATGCAGTCTCTGTACCGTGAACCTCAATCAGTAGGGGATTTTGCTAGCAAACATAAACCGAATGATTTTCATCAAAAACTCAGCGTGTATGCTTTAAAGAAGCTTGCTCGTAAAGATATAGAGCAAGCACAAAGTGCCTTTGAAGAGGTTGTTAATGCGCAGCAATTACCAAAGGAAAGTCAACAGGAACTGGCTGATTTTCTCGCATTTCGCTTAATTAATACCGATTCCTCGGAGTTGGCTAACTGGCGTGATGAAGCCATTAAAACATCACAAAACCGCTCTCTAATAGAAAGGCGAATCAGACTGTCGATTCAACATGCAGACTGGGAAGGTTTACAGAAGTGGACAGCACTACTGCCTAACTCTTACCAACAATTACCGCGATGGCAGTATTGGTTAGGGCGCTCCGAAATTGCACTAGGGGATACTTCATCCGGCCATCAAAGGCTTGAAAAAATAGTGGGCTTGAGAAACTTTTATAGCGTAGCCGCTGCCAAGGAGATTAAGCAATCTATTCAGTATCCAGTGACGACGATAACTCTGGATCACGCTTTGATCAAACACCATCAAGTAGCGTTAACGCGTATTCAGGAGCTCATCAATACAGATAAGATCACCGCCGCAAAAAGTGAGTGGCGTTGGCTCCTTAAAAATAGCCCAACCAAAGAAAAAGAGATGCTCGCTGCTTATGCATCAACGCAACGTTGGCATCACTTGTCTGTTGCCGCTTCTATTTCCGCCAAAATGTGGGACAACACGAGTTTACGTTTCCCTATCGCCCATATGTGGTGGTTTAATTTTTATGGGGAAAAGCACAATATTGATCCGATAACTTTAATGTCTCTGGCGAGACAGGAAAGTGCATTAGACAGCGAAGCTCAATCGCCAGTAGGGGCAAGAGGCATCATGCAAATTATGCCGACAACAGCTAAGTATACGGCTAAAAAATACCAGTTAAATTATCAGGGGAAAAATGAGCTGTACGAAGTGGGGAAAAATATTGAAATTGGTAGCCATTATCTAGATGGACTGTTAGAGCAATATGACAACAACCGTATTTTTGCGTTGGCCGCTTATAACGCTGGCCCTAACCGAGTAAAACAGTGGCGAGAGCGAACTAACGAGAAGTTGGATGCTTATGCGTTTATTGAGGCGATTCCGTTTAAAGAAACCCGTGGTTATGTCCAGAATATATTGATGTTTGAAACCTATTATCGAGATTTAATGGGGGTGGATGGCGCCTTTCTTAATGAACATGAAATGAAAACTAAATATTGATTCCAATGGCGTTTGAACCCTTTACAATAGGATCATTAATTTTGAATCGAGCAGTAATATGTCATTAGAACCTCAATATCGAGATTGGCAACAATTAATGGATTTAATTAAGCATGCAGCAGACACCGAGCAACATGAGCTGCTGTTGACAATGTTAATGACACCCGATGAAAGAGACGCGCTACTGGCACGTGCAAATATTGTTTGTGAGCTATTGAAAGGTGAAATATCGCAACGTCAAGTGAGCCAAATGTTGGGGGTTGGTGTGGCGACGATTACTCGAGGTTCTAATGAACTCAAAGCAAAATCCGATGATGAAAAAGCTCAGATAGCCAAATTGCTTTTGAAATAACAGGCGAGATTTTCTTAGTATGTTATGGCGATTGTTATGTCGATAGTTATGTTCATTAACTAAGGGGTGCTCTATCTTCAAGCCCGAAGGAACGGCCTATAAAGGGCCGCTCTTAACATGATTAAGATATTCACCCAACCAACCTATTAACTTAATTAATCTATAAACTATCAGGGAAGTGGTTTGGATTGATAAATGGGATCAGCGCTAAGACTAAGGCTTGATGATACACGCGGCTTCGACTTAGTTGATTGTGTGTCAGTAGGCCAATTGCCCCACCTTGTTGCTTAATGTTTTGAGTTCCAAACACATCATCCATAACATCGCCCAGCTCATTGGCGTCTTGAAGCTTTGTTAGGACTTTTGGAGGTAACATTAAGCTTGCCGAGCGAGATTCTCCTCGCTGAGACTGTGATTCAACGACCATCCAAGCAAATGTCATGTTGTTTTCTATCCCAGCCTCTAGTCCTACATAATAGTCTGCGTTTGCTTGAACCTGTTTGGCATTTTTTACCCGGTTGAGTGCGCCTAGGTGAGTTTCATGGTTTGACATCGGTTGATCATCGACCTCACTAGGAACCGACACGCCCATAAATTCAAACGCCACGTTGGGAAATGTGTCACTAAAGGCACTTTTAACGGCATTAATCTTCGCTGGGTTAAGCGAAGCTATGACAACGTTGCTGATCTTGTTCATGTTTTTTATGTCCTTTTTGCAAGTTTTTGCGCCATATTTTTAATTCTTCTAATGAAAGAGGGTGCGCAAAATGAAACCCTTGCATGTAATCACATTGGTAAGCTGAGAGCCAGTAATGCATTTCTTCGTTTTCTATACCTTCTGCAGTGACGGCCATAGATTGTGAATGACAAAGGTCAATGAGTGGCTTGATGACTTTCTCGTTCCCCGTCTTTATCAATGTCTCTAAGAAAAAACGATCCAACTTAATTTTCTGTACCGGGTACTGAACTAAGTGCGTAATCGACGTGTATCCAGAGCCGAAATCATCAATGGCTAAACGATAGCCTTGCATAGTGAGTTCATGCAGTAATGGGAAGCTTTGTGAATCGCTGGCAAACGTTTCTGTAATCTCAAAATCAATAAGGTTTGGGTTTACATTGTATAACGTGGCTTGCTGTTGGACATAATTGGCAAGTTGAAGTGAGTCCAACTCTGCGGATGACAGGTTGATCGACAGCTGAATCTCTTTTTCAAACATTGACTGCAAAGAACCAAAGTCACCAAACGCAGTGCGTATTACCCAACGGTCAATTTTTCCAAATAACCCTGTTTGTTCGGCGATGGGAATAAACTCACTAGGGCAAACCATTCCCAGCTTTAATGAATGCCAACGCAACAATGCTTCCACACCAACAACGTTCGCTCCGCTTTGATCAAAATAAGGTTGATAAACCAAACGAAACTCATTTTCTATCTCTGCATTTCTCAGTGCACGCTCAATTTGAGTTCTGCGCTGAACCGCTTCATCCATTTCTTTGGAGTAGTAGCCGACCTGGTTTTTCCCTGCTTTTTTGGCTTGATACATGGCGGTGTCAGCTCTAGAAATGAGAGAGTGGATGTCGTTACCGTCTTTAGGATAAGTGGCGATGCCAACGCTTGCCGTTACCGGAAAGCTACCTAATAAAGAGTCGTGACTTTTTTGAATAGGCTCAAGTAACTTTTCAGTGAAAGTTCGAATGATATGGCATTCGTTATCAAAGTGCTTTGAAGAGATGAAAATAGCGAATTCGTCACCAGAAAGCCGAGAAGCAAAGCATTTCACGTGATGCTTTTTATGGAACTCATTACTTAGCGTTTGAATGTGGTGCGCAAAGTTGATTAGGAGTTTGTCGCCAATCGTATGACCATATTTGTCGTTTACGTATTTGAAATTGTCGAGGTCGATGTAAAGAATCCAAACTTGCTTGCTGGAGCGTGTATTTGACAACGCACGCTCAGCCAATTGATGAAAATGATGGCGATTGGCCAATTGGGTTAAGTGATCATTTTCTGCTAATGCTTTGGTTTTTTGATAGGTCGTGTTGAGCTCTTGATACATAGCGTGAAAGCGTCGAGATAGATGCGCAATTTCATCGTCACCTTTCAGCAGTTCAATATTTTTACGTTGTTTGCTCTCTACTTCACCAAGTTGCTGATCGAGCCTAGATATTGGGCTTATCACATGTCTATAGAGAAGAAAAGTGAGAATAAGAACGGTGATAAGTGAAGAAATACCAAAAGAAGAAGCGAGGTTTTTCCCTAGCGCATAGATCTTATCATCAATAATAAAATGAGCGGGATCTAACGTGGCATAGAAGTTTTTTTTCAGTTGCACCGTTTGAGTCAGTTTTGATGGGTCTGGAATAAGGCGCTTAGGGACAATTGGAACTTCGGTAAAGAATATACTGCTTTTAGTATCAAACTCTATTTGCTTACGCAGTTGATTGAAAGCGGTAAGAGAGACAGAAACGACCACAAAAAAGGTCTCTTCATTCCCATTTTCTGTAGGATGTTTGAGGCTATCCTTTCCGAGTAAATCATATCGAATCAGTACCCCTTCACCTTGAGAGTTTTGTGTGTAGCCTATATGACTGGTTTTTTTCGTCTTGGTATAAACGTTGTCAGTATATTCTCGGATTTTAGGGTCAAGCGTGTCGAGAGTATCTGTATTACTGTCGACATAAAATCGAGCGTTTCGATTATTATCTAGAATAGCTAGGCGGCCACTGGCGTCAGCACCAGATTGAAGAGAGGTAATAGAACGCTTTAAATTATCGATTAATTCAAGATCATGGTAGGGACTATTCTCATTATGGAAGTAGTATCGAATGATGTCGCTTTTCGTCAGCGTATAGGAATAGCCATTTAACACGGAAACAGAATGACGAAAATACCCAGCCAGCTTCTCCATATTAAGCTGAAGATAACTTTCTTCTCGTTTCAGTAAAGCATCTTTTTGTTGCTGAAAAATAGAGTAGCTTGATAGCGCAGCACTTAAGGCTATAACAGGGGCGACTAGCAGTAATATTCGGGTATTAAGCTTCATAATAGCCTAGCAACGGGATGCGGTACTGGCCCTTGCCCCAAAATAGCTGGTGTTATCCTTAACATCATAGTCGTGAGTTTATCCTGAGTTATATTAAAGTTATATGCATCTGAATCTTCATGGGTTCATAAAGAGGGGCGAAAGAAACGTCACTTTTTATACCCCGTAGAATGGAGAATTCTACGGGGCGCTTGTAAAAGTGTCAGCTCATTCCCACGATTTATTAGACAGATGTAGACTTATTGAAGCTTTACTTGGGTGGGTTTCACGTTCTCTGCCGGATAACAGCCTAATACTTTAAGGTGTTTTGTGATTTTCGTAAGTTCATTGATGGCCGATTGCATATGTTGTGAGTCCAGATGAGCTTGAAGATCGACATAGAACATCTCTTCCCAAGGGTTCCCCATGATTGGTCGAGATTCTAACTTCGTCATATTGATGCCGTAGCGTTGAAGTATCAGTAGTGTTTCAACCAGAGATCCTGCTTCTTGAGAAGTCGACATAATGACCGTCGTTTTGGCTGGTATTTGCTGCGATACTTCTACAGGTTTACGCGCCACCACGATAAAGCGGGTGTGATTTTCCGTTTGGTTGGCAATATTACCTTGGATGGGTTGTAAACCGTATATCTTGCCGCTTGATGCGTTACCAATCGCCGCAACATCGCTTCTGTTTAGCTGCTTCACTTTTTTCATTGCATCAGCGGTACTCGCACAGGACTCTAGAGTCACTCCTTTTAAGCGGTTCAAGAACTCACTGCATTGCTGGTGGGGCTGAGGGTGAGAATAAAGTGTTTTAATGTCTTCAATTCGAATCTCAGAAGTGCTTACTAAACAGTGCTCTATGCGTTGTGTGAGCTCACCTACGATATAAAGTGTTGTATGTTGTAATAAGTCATACACTTCATTAATGGAACCCGAACTGGTGTTCTCTATAGGAAGTACGCCGTAATCCGCATGGCCCGACTCAACGGTGCTGGTAATATCTCGAAAACTTTCACAGTTGAGCTCCACCAATTCCATATTTTTTCGGCTGAAGAACTCTCTACTTGCGAGGTGAGAGTAAGAGCCTTTCGAGCCAAGGAAAGCGACTCTAGCGAGTGGTTTTCTGCTTTGAGGGTTCGCTAAGTTTTGTAGGTAAGCTTGCTGCAATAAAACGGAATCTTCAATAATTGTGTGAAAAAGTTTCGTTATGTACTGAGCATCAAGGTTGTATTTATTTTGGCCATTATTAATGAGTTTGACCAAAAGTTGCTGTTCTCTATCGGCATCGCGAACGGGCTTAGAGGTTTCTACTTTACTTTTCGCTACCTCAATACTCATTTTTCGTCGTTCAGAGATCAAACTGAGTAATTGATCATCCAATTCGTTAAGGCGTGTACGAATTTCTTCCAGTGAGTATTGTTTGTCGGTCATGAATATTTCCTTTATAAAAAAGCCTCCCATTTGGGAGGCTTCTTGTTCGTTTTTGACTTATCTTCTGCAAACGATCTCGCCTCCAAGGTTATTGGAGTAAAAAGAAGTCAAAAAAGAACAGGTAAGTTTGCATAATTGCTCACTCAAGAGTGAATATTTAAACACAATAAGCAAGCGAGCTTAGAGCGTCAAGAAAAAAAATAGCGCTTTTCAGCGCTATTTTTAAGTTTCATTTATCAATCGTTATTCTATTTCTTCTTCAAGCTCAAGTTTTTCTGCTCGTCTAGCTTCTGGCTTGTGACGTAGTTTGTTTAGCTGACGTTCTAATTTTTGTTCTACCTCGTTAACGGCAGCGTATAAATCATCATGGGTTGCTGAAGCGACCAGTTGCCCTTTGGGTACCGTCATTATGGCTTCAAATTTCTTTTGCTTATTGGGTGCTTCGCTAAAAGTGGTTTGGCATCCAATAATGTCTACTTGCCACTTCTCAAGTTTTTTAAACTTACTTTCAATGTGATCACGGATAGCAGAGGTGATGTCGATATTTTTACCAGTGATTTTTACTTTCATAAATGCTTTCCTCTGTGTCATCCCTTATGGGTTAACTTCAGATTACGCATTTGAGTAGAAAATTATGTGATATAGATCACTATTTATTGTCGGGATTAACTAATGAAAACTAAATGTGATCTTACGCAAAGAGTCATGTTGTTTTCATAAAGAAAAGCTTGTTTTTTATTGGGATAAGACTAGATTGGAAGGGGTAATACGCAAAAAAAACCTTATTTTTGGGGGCTTTTTACAGCCTAAAAAACTTTCCTGTTTGTTTTCTGTTCACTCATCATTGTGATCTTGCTCCCGATACCTTCAAGCGCCCCTTCAATGGCTACGATAATGCAGCAGGGTAAGGCTGTTTTATTGTTCGCGAAGTGGCAGTAATTCTGTCGGTGTAACGCTAGCATTTCTTTTTGCACGTAACTTTTCTAATGCGGACAGCTGTTTGTAGACGACGTAATATCGATTGATGTTGGCCACATAAGTGACCGGTTCTTTGCCTATATTTCTTCGTGCAATAATTTCCACATTTTTAAACCATACATTTGGGTCATAACCGTGCTTAACGGCTAATCGTCTCATTTTCCGAATGTTGGCCGGTCCCGCATTGTATGCAGCAAGAGTGAAATAGACCTGATTATCAGCGGAAATATCATCATCAGTAAAATACCGATCTTGTATGAACCGCATGTATTTCACGCCAGCATGAATATTGTTGTCGACTTTTTGAATATCAGGAATCGCAACGTTGGGATCTTTTGCGGTACTTGGTAGCACCTGCATCACACCAACCGCGCCTTTGTGGGACACTTTACTTTGATCTAAACCTGATTCTTGAAAGCCTTGAGCTGACATCATCAGTGGGTCGAATGAGTATTGCTCGGAATAGACTGTAAATATCGAGTATAACGAAGCTAGACGTTCCACTTTATTAGGGTCGAGTAATCGTGCTAACCAACGAGTGTCTTCGATATATTTGTTATAAATAACGTTACCCAAAAGTGTCCCAGCTCGAGAAGACTTTAAAAATTGATCCGTTACTTTTTTTAATTGAGGGCTATTTTTTCTCATTGCCCAAGCAATTTTTCCACCCTCACGAAGTGGAACATCAGTGTGGATCTGTAGGTTTTCCATTGTGTTCATCCATAGTTCTGCTTTATGGCTGTCTAGAACGGTTGCTTTGATATGGCCTAAATTGATCATTTCCATCAGTTCATAGTCTTGTAGCGTTTCTTCAATAAACTGAATAACAACGGGAGGTTGATCGATGGCATCGAGCTGAAAATTGATACGTTGTAGGCTTTCAAAATAACTGGAGCTTGCGCGAATCCAGATTTCTTGGCCACTCAGTTGTTCAATTGAGGTGAATGGTGTCACCGATTGCTGAGTCACGATAAGTTCACTGACATCGCTGATAAAAGGAGCACTAAAATCGACGCGTTGTTTTCTTTTTTCTGTGATGGTGAGGTTGGCAATGGCGAGATCACCGTACCCACTTTCAATAGCGGGTAGCAAGTCATCTCGATGAATAGGAATCACCTGTAGGTTTAGATAGGGCGACGTCTTTTTGAGTTGTTTTTCAAAATGATAAAGTAACTCGGCAATAATTCCCTTTGGCCGTCCACCTTCGATGTAATAAAACCCTAAATCAGCAGCCACCAAAACACGGATAACACTCTTATCTTTTAATTCGTCAAAGTCGCCTTTGTAGGGTTTTTTTTGCAGAGGGGATAGTTCTAGCGCAGAAGCACTTGATACGCCCAGTAACAGAAATATAAAAGTAAACCACTGCCTACATTTGAAGGTCACAATAAACCAATCCTTTACTAAGTGATTCTTTAAGGGTAGGCGAAATACTGGTATGAGCAAGTGATACAAAAAAGCCGCGTCATAAGAAGCGGCTTTAAATCAGAGAGTTACTTTTATTGGCGTGTATTAATTGCCATTAAGCTCAATAAGTTTTTGGGTTCTAGCAACCGCTTCTTCTAATCCAAGCTCTTCATACGCCGTTAATTGAATCTCTAATGATTTGCGGGCGGCCACTGTGTCTGGATAGGTCTTTTGTAGCTCTTGGCTGCGGTTGATAGCAGCAATCCAGGCCTCTCTGCGTAGATAAAAATCTGCGGTCGCCAAATCATAGTCGGCTAATCGATTCTTTAGCGCGTACATGCGTTTTCTAGAATCATTAGCAAATTGACTATTCGGGTAGCGCTGAAGCAGCTTTTTAAAATCAGCGAACGCTTTCTTTACTGGTTCAGGATCTCGATCACTTCGATCGACATTAAATAAATCATGCATGAAATTACGATCTTGAGCCATGTGTGTTAGGCCACGCATGTAAAGCACCCAGTCGAGCTTGTTATGCGTTGGGTTTAAACGGCTAAAGCGCTCAATAGTAGCAAGGCCTAATGCCAAGTCATCGTTTTTGTAATACGCGTATATAAGGTCTAGCTGTACCTGTTCAGAGTAAGCGCCAAAAGGGTAACGTGAGTCTAAGGCCTCTAGCTGTTCTATTGCTGTTAACCAGTTTCCTGAACGCAGGGATAATTGAGCTTCTGCATAGAGCTCTGATGGTGGAACATCGGGAACAATCTCATTACTGCTTGAGCAACCAAACAGTAAAGTAAGAGCGAGTAAACTGGATAAAGTATAGTGTTTCATGTCAGGAGCTGATTCCTTGAATTAAATATTTCTTAAGCTTCCGTTACTTTCTTCTTCGTAACAGATACAATGACGCTTATTTTTCCACAGTAGTGAGCATTAGTCTCACAGTTTTTGAAAAAGTTCGATATGGCCCAGCAGATAGAATTAACAAATACAGTAAAAGATAGCCAGCTTGGTCAGAGATTAGACCAAGCTGTCGCGGAATTATTCGCCGATTTCTCACGCTCTCGTATCAAAGAGTGGTTATTGGCCGGTAAAATCCAAGTGGATGGTGAAGTAATTACCAAACCTCGCGTTAAAGTAATGGGTGGAGAACTTATTACCGTTCAAGCAGAGCTTGAAGACGAACAGCGTTGGGAAGCTCAAGATATTCCGCTTGATATTGTCTATGAAGATGACGATCTTTTGGTTATCAATAAACCGATTGGTTTTGTTGTTCATCCAGGAGCAGGGACGCCAGATCGCACCGTGCTTAACGCATTACTTTTTCATTACCCTGATATTGCAGAAGTACCGCGCGCGGGCATTGTCCACCGTTTAGATAAAGACACAACAGGTCTTATGGTGGTCGCTAAAACTGTGCCCGCACAAACTCGATTAGTACGTGCACTGCAAAAACGTAAAATCACTCGTGAATACGAAGCGATAGCCATTGGTAAAATGACCGCTGGCGGTAAAGTAGATCAACCGATTGGTCGTCACTCAACGAAGCGTACCCTGATGGCTGTAGCGCCTATGGGGAAACCGGCGGTAACTCACTACCGAGTCGCTGAACACTTCAGAGAACATACGCGCATTCGCTTACGCCTTGAATCGGGTCGAACGCACCAAATCCGCGTTCATATGTCGTATTTGCAGCATCCGTTATTAGGTGATACCGCCTATGGTGGCCGAGCTCGTATACCAAGAGACGCAAGTGAAGAAGTGACCGAGATGATTCGCGGCTTTCAACGACAAGCTCTGCATGCTGTGATGCTTCGTTTTGAACATCCAGTGACTGGGGAAACGTTAGAATTCCATGCACCGGTTCCTGATGATATGGTCGCGATTACTGAAGCACTGCGAGAAGATGCAAAACTAAACCACGCCGAAGATTATTAACCATGATCATCCCTAACTGGAATGCTCCTAGCTGTATAAAAGCAGTGTCTTCAACTCGTGTTGGTGGGGTTTCATTGCCGCCCTATGACGGATTGAATCTAGGAACACATGTTGGGGATGATGTTGCACTGGTTGAGCAAAATAGAACGTTATTTGCTGAACAATGTGCCATGCCTAGTCAGCCTGTTTGGCTAAACCAAACACATTCGACACATATAATTGAAGTCAAAGCACCGACAGAGAAGGTGTTAGATGCTGATGGTGTTTTTACCCGTTCACACAACGTTGTATGCTCAGCGATGGCCGCAGATTGTTTGCCTGTACTCTTAACCAACACGTCTGGTACGCAAGTGGCAGCGGTTCATGCGGGATGGCGAGGGTTAGCAGGTGGCATCATTGAAAATGCAGTGAATCAGTTTGATGGCGATGTCATTGCTTGGCTTGGTCCTGCGATTGGTGCAACAGCGTTTGAAGTAGGTGAAGATGTCTTGCACGCATTTTGTCTATTTGATGAAAATGCTGATCGAGCATTTATGCCCATTGAAAATAACAAATGGTTGGCGAACATGACGATGTTAGCGACTCAGCGTCTAAAGCGTGTTGGGGTTAATCATATCTTTTCTAGCGATATGTGCACCTATCAACAAAAGCGTGATTTCTTTTCCTACCGTCGTGATGGTATTACCGGGCGACAAGCCGTATTTATTTGGATTGAACCGAGCTAACTCTACCCGTAATGTTCGTGATTTGTTTTTTTGACTCATTCCTATTCCCTACCCCTTGAAAATTTAGCCTTTAGTATCCATCTTTCTAGTAAATATTAACTCATTTAGTCAGTTGGAATTATCGCTATGCGTCTAGATAGATTTACAAGTAAATTTCAAATTGCCATCTCTGATGCCCAATCATTGGCTTTGGGTCGTGACCATCAATATATTGAACCTGTGCACTTAATGGTTTCTTTATTAGACCAAAACGGCAGCCCAATTCGACCATTGCTGACGATGCTCGATGTGGACGTTCCACATTTGCGCTCCAAATTGAGTGAAATCTTAGAGCGTTTGCCGAAAGTCAGTGGCATTGGTGGCGATGTACAACTCTCTAGCGCGATGGGAATGCTTTTTAATTTGTGCGATAAAGTTGCTCAAAAGCGTCAAGATGCTTATATCTCCTCTGAAGTCTTTTTACTCGCCGCATTGGAAGACAATGGCGCTTTAGGGGCGTTACTTAAAGAGGTTGGTCTGACCGAGAAAAACCTGTCAGGCGCCATCGATAAAATTCGCGGTGGGCAAAAAGTAAAAGATCAAAATGCCGAGGAGCTTCGCCAAGCGTTAGAAAAATTCACCATTGACCTAACCGAGAGAGCAGAACAAGGAAAACTAGATCCTGTTATTGGGCGAGATGACGAAATTCGCCGAACGATTCAAGTTCTCCAACGTCGCACCAAAAATAATCCAGTTATTATCGGTGAGCCTGGTGTCGGGAAAACCGCGATAGTAGAAGGTCTCGCTCAGCGAATTATCAACAATGAAGTACCAGAAGGTTTACGCGGCCGTAGAGTCTTGTCTTTGGACATGGGATCTCTTGTGGCTGGCGCGAAATACCGTGGTGAATTTGAAGAGCGCCTAAAATCGGTACTGAATGAACTGGCCAAGGAAGAGGGTAACGTTATTCTCTTTATTGATGAACTTCATACTATGGTTGGTGCCGGAAAAGGGGAAGGCTCAATGGATGCAGGTAATATGCTAAAGCCTGCTCTCGCTCGTGGCGAGCTTCACTGTGTCGGTGCCACAACGCTAGATGAATACCGACGTTATATTGAAAAAGATCCAGCCTTAGAGCGTCGCTTTCAAAAAGTGATTGTGGATGAGCCTTCGGTTGAAGATACGGTCGCCATTTTACGTGGTCTGAAAGAACGTTATGAATTGCATCATCATGTTGAAATTACGGATCCAGCGATCGTTGCCGCTGCGAGTCTTTCTCACCGCTACGTATCAGACCGTCAGTTACCAGATAAAGCGATTGATTTAATTGATGAGGCGGCATCCAGCATACGGATGCAAATAGACTCGAAACCGGAGTCGTTAGATAAGCTAGAACGAAAAATAATCCAGATAAAAATCGAGCAACAAGCATTAATTAATGAGCATGATGATGCGAGTTCGAAACGCTTAGTGGTAATAGAGCAAGAGCTGCAAGAAAAAGAACGCGCGTTTGCTGAACTTGAAGAAGTTTGGAACGCAGAAAAAGCCGCGTTGTCAGGTACTCAACATATTAAATCTGAGCTTGAACAAGCGAGGATGGACATGGACTTTGCTCGCCGAGCTGGTGATCTGAGTCGTATGTCAGAGTTGCAATATGGACGAATACCTGAGCTAGAAAAACAATTGGACCTAGCGACACAAGCCGAAATGCAAGAGATGACACTATTGCGAAACAAAGTAACCAATAATGAAATCGCAGAGGTCCTTTCTAAACAGACAGGCATCCCAGTATCAAAAATGCTAGAGGCGGAAAAAGATAAGCTTCTACGCATGGAAGAAGTTCTACATAAACGAGTTATTGGGCAAAAAGAAGCGGTAGAAGTGGTGGCGAATGCCATTCGCCGAAGTCGTGCTGGCCTGTCTGATCCTAACAAACCAATCGGTTCATTCTTGTTTCTTGGGCCTACGGGGGTAGGAAAAACCGAGTTGTGTAAAACACTCGCTAATTTCATGTTTGATAGCGAAGACGCAATGGTTCGCATTGATATGTCCGAGTTCATGGAGAAGCATTCGGTTGCTCGATTAGTCGGGGCGCCTCCTGGCTATGTAGGTTATGAAGAAGGTGGCTATATAACAGAAGCCGTTCGTAGAAAACCTTATTCAGTGATATTACTCGATGAAGTAGAAAAAGCGCATCCAGATGTATTCAATATCTTATTGCAAGTTCTTGATGATGGACGCCTGACTGATGGACAGGGTCGCACAGTCGACTTTAGAAACACAGTTGTGATAATGACATCCAATCTAGGCTCGACGCAAATTCAGGAACATTTTGCAGCTTTAGATTATCAGGGCATTAAGAGTGCGGTAATGGAAGTGGTTAATAAGCACTTCCGACCAGAGTTCTTAAATCGTGTTGATGAAAGTGTTGTCTTCCATCCATTAGGAAAAGAGCATATTAAGTCGATTGCGTCGATACAACTTGCGCAATTGGGCCAACGCATGGAAGACAGTGGTTATCAACTTGCTGTATCAGATCAGGCACTCGATTTAATTGCCAATGTAGGCTTTGATCCCGTTTACGGCGCAAGGCCACTAAAGCGAGCGATACAGCAAACGGTAGAAAATCCATTAGCCAAAGCGATACTAGCTGGAAAAGTCGATCCAGAGAAAAAAGTAGAACTGTTAGTTGTTGATAATAAAATAGTGGCGCACCAATCTAAATAAAGGGGCATGTAGAGTCCAATTTGATGTTATTTTGTCCGCCCTTGTGGTTTTTGAGCGTTTATTGAACAAACGATTCAGTTCGTGTTGTTTTTGTATAAAAAAGGCTTGCGTCATTAGAGAGTCTGATTATAATGCGCAACCACTGAGACGGCAGACGCCACAAGGCTTCAAGAGTTATCAGTAAGACGAAAATTCAAAAAGAATTAAATTTCAAAAAGTGTTTGACACTGAAACTTAAATCGCTAGAATAACCGTCCGCTTAGAGAGCTTCTTCTTAAAAGGAATGTCTCGACAAGCAACGCTCTTTAACAATTTAAACCTATCAATCTGTGTGGGCACTCGTTGATGATAATCCAATATGTTTTTACCTAGGTAAAAACAGTTTCTTCGGAAACAACTTTGGTTTCAATGAACTGAGTGACCAATTCAATTTGGTACAGCCTTGAGCTGTTTGATTTCACTTTTTAAAGTGAAAACCAAAAAGAGCACAGTCAATTCATTATCTTTCTGTTGGAAAGATAATAGCTTTAGAATTACAGGTTTATCTTCGGATAAATCCTAGTTTTGAAGTCAGTATTCGTTGAGCCGACCCCTATTTATTTAGGGAATCAAAACTTTAAATTGAAGAGTTTGATCATGGCTCAGATTGAACGCTGGCGGCAGGCCTAACACATGCAAGTCGAGCGGTAACAGAAAGAAAGCTTGCTTTCTTTGCTGACGAGCGGCGGACGGGTGAGTAATGCCTAGGAAGTTGCCCAGTAGAGGGGGATAACCATTGGAAACGATGGCTAATACCGCATAATCTCTTTGGAGCAAAGCAGGGGACCTTCGGGCCTTGTGCTATTGGATACGCCTAGGTGGGATTAGCTAGTTGGTGAGGTAATGGCTCACCAAGGCGACGATCCCTAGCTGGTCTGAGAGGATGATCAGCCACACTGGAACTGAGACACGGTCCAGACTCCTACGGGAGGCAGCAGTGGGGAATATTGCACAATGGGCGAAAGCCTGATGCAGCCATGCCGCGTGTATGAAGAAGGCCTTCGGGTTGTAAAGTACTTTCAGTCGTGAGGAAGGGGGTAAGTTTAATACGCTTATCTCTTGACGTTAGCGACAGAAGAAGCACCGGCTAACTCCGTGCCAGCAGCCGCGGTAATACGGAGGGTGCGAGCGTTAATCGGAATTACTGGGCGTAAAGCGCATGCAGGTGGTTCAATAAGTCAGATGTGAAAGCCCGGGGCTCAACCTCGGAACTGCATTTGAAACTGTTGGACTAGAGTACTGTAGAGGGGGGTAGAATTTCAGGTGTAGCGGTGAAATGCGTAGAGATCTGAAGGAATACCAGTGGCGAAGGCGGCCCCCTGGACAGATACTGACACTCAGATGCGAAAGCGTGGGGAGCAAACAGGATTAGATACCCTGGTAGTCCACGCCGTAAACGATGTCTACTTGGAGGTTGTGGCCTTGAGCCGTGGCTTTCGGAGCTAACGCGTTAAGTAGACCGCCTGGGGAGTACGGTCGCAAGATTAAAACTCAAATGAATTGACGGGGGCCCGCACAAGCGGTGGAGCATGTGGTTTAATTCGATGCAACGCGAAGAACCTTACCTACTCTTGACATCTAGAGAAGCCAGCGGAGACGCAGGTGTGCCTTCGGGAGCTCTAAGACAGGTGCTGCATGGCTGTCGTCAGCTCGTGTTGTGAAATGTTGGGTTAAGTCCCGCAACGAGCGCAACCCTTATCCTTGTTTGCCAGCACGTAATGGTGGGAACTCCAGGGAGACTGCCGGTGATAAACCGGAGGAAGGTGGGGACGACGTCAAGTCATCATGGCCCTTACGAGTAGGGCTACACACGTGCTACAATGGCGCATACAGAGGGCAGCAAGCTAGCGATAGTGAGCGAATCCCAAAAAGTGCGTCGTAGTCCGGATTGGAGTCTGCAACTCGACTCCATGAAGTCGGAATCGCTAGTAATCGTGAATCAGAATGTCACGGTGAATACGTTCCCGGGCCTTGTACACACCGCCCGTCACACCATGGGAGTGGGCTGCAAAAGAAGTGGGTAGTTTAACCTTTCGGGGAGGACGCTCACCACTTTGTGGTTCATGACTGGGGTGAAGTCGTAACAAGGTAGCCCTAGGGGAACCTGGGGCTGGATCACCTCCTTATACGATGATTTTCACGATGAGTACCCACACAGATTGATATGTTTAATACGTTAAGAGTTTAATGCTGGGTCTGTAGCTCAGCTGGTTAGAGCGCTCGCCTGATAAGCGGGAGGTCGGTGGTTCAAGTCCACTCAGACCCACCAATTCTTTTCCCAAAAAGGGTTGGCTTTAAAGCATTAAGTTTTTGGGGCTATAGCTCAGCTGGGAGAGCGCCTGCCTTGCACGCAGGAGGTCTGCGGTTCGATCCCGCATAGCTCCACCATCTTTAAGTGCATTTACTTTGAAAAAAGTTGAGTGTTTTTAAACATGGTTTGGTTCGAAAGAACAAAATCTGCTCTTTAACAATTTGGAAAGCTGACGAACAACAACTGTGATTGGTTGTTGTTCAAATAAAAGTTCTCAAATCCTATTCTCTTTTAGAGACTAGGTACCAACACACATTCAAGTGTTCTTGGAAACAACCATGACTCGTCATGATTGTTTATATTTGAGTCCGGCAAAATCGCAGTTTGATGTCACTTTTTAAAGTGAGACAAACTGATGTCTCTCGCTCATTCAAATAATGAGAGACAAATTACACCTTGGTTGTTTACCATACATAAGACCTCTTGGGGTTGTATGGTTAAGTGACTAAGCGTACACGGTGGATGCCTTGGCAGTCAGAGGCGATGAAAGACGTAATAACTTGCGATAAGCCCAGATTAGGTAGTAATAACCGTTTGAGTCTGGGATTTCTGAATGGGGAAACCCACGTGCATAAGCACGTATCGTTGTGTGAATACATAGCACAACGAGGCAAACCCGGGGAACTGAAACATCTAAGTACCCGGAGGAGTAGAAATCAACCGAGATTCCGAAAGTAGCGGCGAGCGAAATTGGAGTAGCCCTTAAGCTTTTAATGATGCAGGTGAAGAGTCTGGAAAGTCTCGCGATACAGGGTGATAGCCCCGTAACCGACACATCATAATCAGTGAAATCGAGTAGGGCGGGACACGTGATATCCTGTCTGAATATGGGGGGACCATCCTCCAAGGCTAAATACTACTGACTGACCGATAGTGAACCAGTACCGTGAGGGAAAGGCGAAAAGAACCCCTGTGAGGGGAGTGAAATAGAACCTGAAACCGTGTACGTACAAGCAGTAGGAGCCCACTTGTTGGGTGACTGCGTACCTTTTGTATAATGGGTCAGCGACTTAATTTTAGTAGCAAGGTTAACCGTTTAGGGGAGCCGTAGGGAAACCGAGTCTTAACTGGGCGTACAGTTGCTAGGATTAGACCCGAAACCAGGTGATCTAGCCATGGGCAGGTTGAAGGTTGAGTAACATCAACTGGAGGACCGAACCGACTAATGTTGAAAAATTAGCGGATGACTTGTGGCTAGGGGTGAAAGGCCAATCAAACCTGGAGATAGCTGGTTCTCCCCGAAAGCTATTTAGGTAGCGCCTCGGACGAATACTACTGGGGGTAGAGCACTGTTAAGGCTAGGGGGTCATCCCGACTTACCAACCCTTTGCAAACTCCGAATACCAGTAAGTACTATCCGGGAGACACACGGCGGGTGCTAACGTCCGTCGTGGAGAGGGAAACAACCCAGACCGCCAGCTAAGGTCCCAAAGTATAGCTAAGTGGGAAACGATGTGGGAAGGCTTAGACAGCTAGGATGTTGGCTTAGAAGCAGCCATCATTTAAAGAAAGCGTAATAGCTCACTAGTCGAGTCGGCCTGCGCGGAAGATGTAACGGGGCTAAGCTATACACCGAAGCTGCGGCTGCATACTTTGTATGCGGGGTAGGGGAGCGTTCTGTAAGCGGTTGAAGGTGGTCTGTAAGGGCTGCTGGACGTATCAGAAGTGCGAATGCTGACATGAGTAACGATAAAGGGGGTGAAAAACCCCCTCGCCGGAAGACCAAGGGTTCCTGTCCAACGTTAATCGGGGCAGGGTAAGTCGACCCCTAAGGCGAGGCCGAAAGGCGTAGTCGATGGGAAACGGGTTAATATTCCCGTACTTCTTATAATTGCGATGGGGGGACGGAGAAGGCTAGGTGGGCCTGGCGACGGTTGTCCAGGTTCAAGTACGTAGGCGGAAAGTTTAGGTAAATCCGGACTTTCTTAACGCTGAGATACGATGTCGAGCCACTACGGTGGTGAAGTCATTGATGCCATGCTTCCAGGAAAAGCCTCTAAGCTTCAGATTATAAGAAATCGTACCCCAAACCGACACAGGTGGTCGGGTAGAGAATACCAAGGCGCTTGAGAGAACTCGGGTGAAGGAACTAGGCAAAATGGTACCGTAACTTCGGGAGAAGGTACGCTCTTGGCGGTGAAGTCCCTTGCGGATGGAGCTACTAGGAGTCGCAGATACCAGGTGGCTGCAACTGTTTATTAAAAACACAGCACTGTGCAAAATCGTAAGATGACGTATACGGTGTGACGCCTGCCCGGTGCCGGAAGGTTAATTGATGGGGTTAGACTTCGGTCGAAGCTCTTGATCGAAGCCCCGGTAAACGGCGGCCGTAACTATAACGGTCCTAAGGTAGCGAAATTCCTTGTCGGGTAAGTTCCGACCTGCACGAATGGCGTAATGATGGCCACGCTGTCTCCACCCGAGACTCAGTGAAATTGAAATCGCTGTGAAGATGCAGTGTACCCGCGGCTAGACGGAAAGACCCCGTGAACCTTTACTACAGCTTGGCACTGAACATTGAACCTACATGTGTAGGATAGGTGGGAGACTTTGAAACTTCGTCGCTAGATGGAGTGGAGTCAACCTTGAAATACCACCCTTGTACGTTTGATGTTCTAACGTTGGTCCCTTATCGGGATTGCGGACAGTGCCTGGTGGGTAGTTTGACTGGGGCGGTCTCCTCCCAAAGAGTAACGGAGGAGCACGAAGGTGGGCTAAACACGGTTGGACATCGTGTGGTTAGTGCAATGGCATAAGCCCGCTTGACTGCGAGAATGACAATTCGAGCAGGTGCGAAAGCAGGTCATAGTGATCCGGTGGTTCTGAATGGAAGGGCCATCGCTCAACGGATAAAAGGTACTCCGGGGATAACAGGCTGATACCGCCCAAGAGTTCATATCGACGGCGGTGTTTGGCACCTCGATGTCGGCTCATCACATCCTGGGGCTGAAGTCGGTCCCAAGGGTATGGCTGTTCGCCATTTAAAGTGGTACGCGAGCTGGGTTTAGAACGTCGTGAGACAGTTCGGTCCCTATCTGCCGTGGGCGTTGGAAGATTGAAGGGGGCTGCTCCTAGTACGAGAGGACCGGAGTGGACGAACCTCTGGTGTTCGGGTTGTCACGCCAGTGGCATTGCCCGGTAGCTAAGTTCGGAATCGATAAGCGCTGAAAGCATCTAAGCGCGAAGCGAGCCCTGAGATGAGTCTTCCCTGGCACTTTAAGTGCCCTAAAGGGTTGTTCAAGACTAGAACGTTGATAGGCAGGGTGTGTAAGTGCTGCGAGGCATTGAGCTAATCTGTACTAATTGCCCGTGAGGCTTAACCATACAACACCCAAGGGGTTTTGATGGACTCAAATAGAACATTGAATGTAGTGTAGAGAACGACAACAGCTTTCCGAATTATTAAACTGGCCTTAGGGCGAGTTTAGAAGAATTTGCTTGGCGACCATAGCGTTGCGGACCCACCTGACTCCATGCCGAACTCAGAAGTGAAACGCAGTAGCGCCGATGGTAGTGTGGGGCTTCCCCATGTGAGAGTAGGACATCGCCAGGCTTGTTTCCTTGTTTTTAGATTTTAAAAAATCTAAAGGCAAAACTAAATAAAGCGACCAACGCTAAGACTTTATTTAGTCAAAGATACCACTGCGGAGTGGTAGTTCAGTTGGTTAGAATACCGGCCTGTCACGCCGGGGGTCGCGGGTTCGAGTCCCGTCCACTCCGCCACTTATTCTGAGTTTCAGCTCATTAAAACTGAATATAGGGGTGTAGCTCCAATTGGCAGAGCAGCGGATTCCAAATCCGCGTGTTGGGAGTTCGAATCTCTCCACCCCTGCCATACAATTTGCATACTTATGCAAAAAGAAAGGCCGCTAGTAATAGCGGCCTTTTGTCCATTTTATCTTTAGTTAATCTAACGACGTCGTTTTCGTTTTGTTGGCTTTTTCTTCGCGGTAGATACTTTCACTGGCGTACTTTTACCTTTCACGAACTTGTAGCCTTTCTTTAGTGTACCGTTGCCTTTGAGTCCTGCTTTAGCCATTGTCTTGCTCCCATTCTAGTTTAGAGATTCGCTTATCATGCTGATTGAGTGTTTGCGCTGCTTTTAAGTACAGATAAGCAGCGACTAAACTAATTAACGGATTGATATCACCTAACAACCCAGCAAATGAATTAAGTAATACACCGTCCATTACTTACCTTTACGGTCATCACGAGCAATTGAAGTTGTAGAAGCAATTGCGCCAACTGCCGCTAATACTCCCGAGGCAATCCCCCCTGTTGTCGCAACATCAGCGACTGCACCAATTGTTAACGCTGCTGTTGCTAGGCCTTCCCAAGTTGATGCTTGTGTTAAGTAGTTCAATAGTTTTTTCATAGTTTCCTCTGTCTCTCGACGTTGGGTTGTAGAGTTAAGCCAAAGATACACCGTGGGCGATCAAGTCCATATCATAGGGCTGTACCCCATTTTCAAACTCAATCATAGCGGCTATAAGTACTGGATATTGTGAAGTCAGTACTTTGTGGTTATTTTCGCTGATACCTAGGCGCTTAGAGACATGTTTGATGTAGTTTTCAACATGCGGGTTCTCTTCACCTGCTGGTGCCCATCGTCCGATAATGTCGCGCACCGTGCCTAAGTTGTACTTGCTTTGGTAGTTTTGGATAAGCTTTGTTGCTGCGCGAATGCCATATTCTGGCGAACCAAATACTGCAAATGTGCCATCACTTCCCGTTTGCCCAATCCAATCATTATGTTCACTGTGCTTAATGTTGGTTGGGTTGTTGTTACGAATACCTCGTGGTGTTCCCATTCCGATTATCTCCTCGATAGCGGTTTTGGCTGGATTGCCTGAATGTCTATGTCTAAAAAGTTGCAACCCGATGAGCGCAATACCACCGAGCGTTCCCATCTGAAGTTTATTCATATTGAAAACTCCGGTAGGGCCACGGTCAGTATGTCTCGCGCCTTCTGTCTTTTTTGTTGTATTTCCGTAGGAATATCTAATTCGGTTTCGAGTTTACGGGTGACGTAAAAGTCCGTTGCTTCAAGGTAACGCTTGGCGTTGTAATACTGCTGTGCGTTAGAGACTTCCGTTGTTAACACAAACTCACTCCCATCCCATCGATAATGCTCTGGATTGCTTGCTACTTCAGGCGGTAGAGCGACGCTGAGCGTGGTCAGCGATGGACTTGATTGAGGCGCGTTAATCGTAATAATTTCTCCAGTCTTATTAACTTGAATCATGACTCTTCTCCCTCTAAAAAAGTCGCACGCGATACAATGCAAACATCAATATCAATGTAGTTGCACGTAAAGACGATTCGGGTTGCTTCGCTTGGCGTAAAAATTGGAATAAAGTAATAGCGCACTGAAAGACCCGCTACAAAAGGCACGACCATAGGCCTGTGACTATTAGGTATCACGCTTCCTTTACTATCAAAGCATTGAGACCAAAATGACACTTGGTCAAGCCCACGAGAATTATCACCATTTGACCAGCTCACGCGAACCTCTAAAAGCTCGATGTTTTCTGAAAGTAAAAACTCGACTTGCCTAGAAGTAGCATCGGTTATTTTGGCGCTTTGATTGACGAGCTCAAAATCAAGTAAGCCACCCTGATTATTAGCGCTTGGCACGATAGGTGAGAGGTTACTCATAACACACCTCACTGACATACACTTCATCGTTTTGTAAGCCTGTCATTGTGACCGCTTTATCAGAAGTTAAGATAAACGACTGCCCCGCTAGCAAAGGCACACCGTTTGCCAATACCATGCCTTGATTCGTACTCGCACAAACCATAATGAGTTCATAACGTTGAGTGTTATCACCAATTGAGATTTGCCCTTGCACATCAATGGTATGTTTACCTAGGTCAATTAAGCGCTTGCTTTCCTTTTTTACTTCTATCGGCTCAACGACTTTCTGCACATCAATAGGGTCAATGACTTTTTGAACCTCAATGGGCTTGACAACCTCAACAGGCAAATCAATGGTAGATCCTGTAATGGTCGCGTTAATGTCAGAGCCTGAAATGGACGGGGTAAAGCGGTGATAGCCAACCTCAAGTTCAATCAGATTAATTTCACTCGATAGATTTTTTATCTCTAAACGAGTAAAGCGTGCCGTGGGCGAGAACTCACCAATATCATACTGCTCCCCACGTTGAAGCTTAACTTCTACCGCCTGACCATTATCAACATCAGACGTTAACGTGACAGAAATGGGCGCACTGGCTTTGCGAACGTAAAGAAAGCGCCCTGTTTCTAGAACTGTCGCCCCTGCATGAGAGGCGAGCGTTTTTTCAATTGACATTACTTTTTACTCCAAAGCACCGCACCTGTGACCACAAGGCCGACACCAATCACCGCCATGACCATTTTCATCATGTCTTTTGAGGTTTTAGCAATGACAGCTTCACCCCCAGTTTGGACGTTTTCGGCTAGGTCACGAATGGCTGATATGGATTTATCGTTTTGGGCGCTCTGTGAAGCCGTCAACCCTGACATCATATCCATAGCATCACGCGTAGTACCTGTTACTGCATCTAAAGCCCCATCAAAGGCATTTCCTGCAAACTTGAGGGAGCTTTCCCCAAATCCAAACGCCTCTTTGAGTCCCACTTCGGCAAAGTCAAAAGCGGAACCTATTGCACCGTGGTCAGTGGATATCATGGTATTGCCACTGCCTAAAATAGCGTTACCTTCGTTATCTCCTTGTAGGGCGTAGTTTTCGGTATTGGTTGTGTAGTTATTCGTGGTACTGGATGATGATTTACTTTTACTTCCCATTGCATCCCTCCACTGGTACTAAGAACACATTTTCAACCCATTGAACGGGTAGGTTAATGAGTCGATGCAGCCCTTTATGCGTGGTATGAAAACGACAACCGTAAGCCCCTATGTTGTTAGCTTGCTCAAGAACGCGAGGGGCCGTATTTGCCAACCCCTCACCGACAGCGCATAACACAACCAACACTTTGCCTTTAGAGTCGCTTTCTACCATGACAACAAAATGCGTCTGCTCAATTTGCCAAATTTGAGCCAAACCACATTTGATATTTCGAAGAATATCTTCTGAGTAGTCACCTAAAGCACTTGCAAATAACGCTGCAATCTGACGACTGTAGGCGATCACTTTAATTTCCATAGTAAGACACCCCCAATCACCAATGCAGCGACAACAACGCCAATCATAAGGCCAGAACTATCTACACGGTTGCCGATACCTCCGGCGGTAATTGCCGTATTACCTGTGCTTGAACCTGATTCGGCACTACTAGGCCCACCGTTAGCCAATCCGCCCGCCACATCACCAAAACTTGGCATACCTGGTATCATGTCGCCTCCTATGTTTTCGTGAATTTCTTAAGCATGACACTGGCGATAATCGTCACAATAAGCGTGACGACAACCGTTGTCGTTAAGTTTGCCGTTTTAACACTGGCATCCCCTTCAATGATGATGTCGCTTTTACTGCTTTCGGCTGTTTTGGTCGCGCCCCACCATCCAGCCCCTAGGCCAGAGGCGACAGCCGCGCCGATAATAACTGGAATCATCGGCGACCTCCCAAAAGCAAGATCAGTATTAAGGCCAATAGACCACCACCAATCCACAGCCATTGAGGATTCATTTGTTGCCAACTTGGAGGCGCGGCAACAATGGTTGAACCATCATTATTTTCACCTTTAGGGGGGATCTTATCTTTTCCATACTCTGGATCCGATGTTTTGGCATCTTCAATGCCAGCCCACGCCCCACCTACTGAGTCAATAACTCCGGTTATCCCTTCCCACCAAGACATAAGCGCCCCCTTACTTCACTGATGGAAAGGCAGTCACTTGACGAACACCTTCAATAAGAACGGGAAAATCACCGGCAGAGGCCTTTTTCACTCGGAACACCAAATCACCCATTGGTGCCATTTTGTTGAAGACACCGAGCGCCCCAAAGCCTTGCTGAACAAAATCAAGGATTAGGTTGTCGGTTTGAGGTACACGCTTAAAACGGCGTAGGTCAGCGTCAATATCTTCGACACTGCCTTTTAAGAAGGTGGTGCCATCGCGTTTAATTTCGATGTGCTCTAAGTCGCTGCCTTCCATAAAGAGGCGTGAAACGTAAAAGTCCGCTTCGTTATCAATGTTAATGTCGTTAAAGCCTGCTCGACCTGCACGGTATGACGTAGATATGATTTCCGGTAAGAAGTAACGCTCCGGCTCGCTTGGTGTTGTGAGTGCGTTAGACGTAATTTCTGGGTTGGTTACACCCGATTTGATGCGCACGTAGCATTTCCATGTATCAGTAACCTTAGTGACCATGGTTTTTAAAAACTGACCTTCCCATGTCAGCATTGACGGATCGCCAAAATACAACGTTGGACGAGAATCATCCCAATGAATACCCGCTTCCTGTGCAAGCTTTTTCATTTCTTGAGGGGTCACGTGAATATGAGGACGACCGTTCAACTTAAACTGGAAATACTCAATGTCGGTGAGTGCAAGATTGTTAAGGATAAATTCAATTGCCCAGTAAGTAGGACCAACCGGGATAGTAAGAATAGCTTCACCGCCCGCGCGGATATTTTCCCAGCGGTCAATTTCATGACGGCGTGGCATGACGTTAGAGCGAAGCATATTCATAGCTTGGCGTAGAGCTTGAGACATTTTAGATACCTACCTTATCGAGTGTTTTTGCGACAGATTTTGAATTGCGCTTAGCAAGACCAACCCCTGCCATGACGACCAGTACAATGCCAGCCGTGATTAAATAGGGTTTTGCTTTTTTCATGAGTATTTTCCAAATAGTGGGTGTGAATAAGTGTGAATAAACACCGAAACACTCAACTAAGATGACGCCTTTGCCAATGACAAAGGCGTTTTTAATCCGGCTTAGCCGGATTAATTAGCTGTATTTGACACCGCTAAAGCGGGTTTTGTTGAGCTTTTTAGGCTGGTTGTTAATAAGGAAACGGGGCGATCCTTCCTGCCAGTGCTTAGACTTGGCCCCTACAAAATCAATTTTTCCAGAGCACAATAAGCCTTGGCCGCTTCGCCACTGGATAAAATCAAGTGGCTTGCGTGGCACGACATCCATATCAATACCGAGCTTTTTAGCAATGTAAGCCGCATCATCATCGGTATTGTGCATACAGATATGAAGATAGGTCGCGTTGTTCATAATGGACTTATCTACCTCTTGGCCACGCTGTACCGTACCTAAGATAGTTGGACCAAATGCCAGCCCTTGGTTAATGAGTTTGCCCCACGCACCCTGTGCCTTTGCAGTTCCGGTTACCGCTGCCAACTCTTCCGGAATAATCAGCGCGGGTGCTTCACGGTTAAAAGTAAAGGCCACTTCACAAAAGAGCTCAAAAGATTTTGGGTCACTTGCTACAAATGCCAGCTTACCAGTCCCCTTTGTGGCTCTGGCTTTTTCGATAAATTCAGCAGGGGTTAAACAGGCTTCATAGCCCATTTGATGGACATACTCACCTTTAGGATCAAAAGCCATCACGCGCTCAAATTGCTCCGCGATGCGTTTTACCAATACCGATTTACCGCTTCGAGATACACCCATCGATAGAATTAATTCACCGTCATTACGCATGGTCTGAGTCCTCCTGAGTCCCTGCTGCATTAGTGGTTAGCGTCTTTTTTTCACTGGCTTGTTTCACTGCAAAAATAAGCCCTACGGTAGAGCCTAACGCCCCGAACCACAGCCCATAGTTTTCCATAACCTCCAATACGCCCCCTTTGGGATAGTAATGAACTAAAAGCTGTGCATTGCTCAGCGCGAATTCATCGATCACGTCTTGATCTACATCCAATCCCGCCACTCGCTTGATGACAAGCCCCGTATTCTTAGCGACAAACTCACGGGTCACATGCGCACTATTGCGGATTAACTCTGGTGATATGGAGTCGTCATGCTCCCACTTGCGAAGTGTCACCATAGGCACATCAATATCACGTTGCGCGGCTAGCGATTCGGCCGATGAAATTCTTTCCGGTTCAAAATTTGGCTCTGGTGTTAGAGTTTCCGGTTTAGTGTCAATGTCACTTTGAGGGGCGCTGACTCCCCACTTTTCCGCTATGGCATCATATTCGCGCTCAACGGTTTCCGGACTGATATCAACGGGATTCATAGACCCTCCTATTCAAAAAATGTATTAGTAGATTTACCGGGATATTCCGGTTTATTTTCCGGCTTAGTGTCATGCTCTGGCCCCGGCTTAGTTATTTCTGGTAAGCCGGATAACAATGCTTGTCCTTGACGGGTTTGATAATTGAGTACGCCACATTGCGGGCACTTCAAATCCAGTTGTTTGTACTTGCCGCGACGCTGGCGAATGTGCGCTTCACTTTTACAGGTTGGACAGTGAACGGTTTTGAGGATGTCAGGCATTACGACACCTCCAGTTTGTCTTTGGCAAACAAAATAATCAGTGCATTGGCAGAATCACGCTCTGCGCTGACGGCTTCCAGATAGGTGCCAACCACCGATATGACAGGCTCTAACTCACTGCCTGCGGTTGTCACCGCTTTGACTTTTGCCATGAGCCCACCGGATAGGTCGAAGTTGAGGCCAGAAAGCGTCTGAGCAAGGCGCTGCTCCGCTTCCTGCCGCGTAGTGATATGCCTCTGGTGCTCAATAAGGAGGACGGAAAGTGATTTACTCACGCTCTAACTCCTTAATGCGATTGGTCAATTTAGTGACCTGGCTTTTTAGGTTGGTGATGTCTTTTTTAAACCTCTCAAGCTCTGAGAGTTGCGCTTCCAGCAGCTCAGCAAGTGCCTGATGGTATGGATAAAGGTTGCCAGACCGTGATAAACGATCGAGCGTTTCAACGTGTTTTTTCATAGTGGTCCCCTGTCTCTCGACGTTGGTTAAAAGGTAGCCCCTGATTCCCATCGTTGGCGTATTGGTTATGTCACCCTAAGCTGCCCATTTTGGATACTTAGGGTGATGTGTTTATCAATGGGAACTTTTGCCCCCTTTGACAGTGGTGCGAGCAAGCATTGAATACCTTTAACGCTCCATCCGGTCACGTCCATCAATGCTTTCTCTAGTGGTGTAACCGCCTTTTCTGGAGTCTGGTTACACTTATTTTCAGTGCTCCAAGGAAGGGCGCCGCCCTTTTTAAGAGCAAGAGCAAGGCGTTTGACGTCTTTAGTTTTCACCAAATTAAAGTGCTCGCTGCAGGTTTCGATCACCTTACCGAGCCACTCAATACCAATGACCCGTTTGACCACATCACCGTAATCATTTAATTTTTCTTCATAGGCTAGCTTTGCCTTAAAGCCCAACTCACAAAACCCCTTCCAGCGTGAATTGTCCGCATGTTCTCGAAGGGCTTCTAATTCCTCATCAAAGGCTGTGTCTTGTGCGGTGGCTCGACGCAGTTGACGCCATAGGCCAACTGAAGGTGCACCACTTTGAGAAAACTGCTTAATACGATGAACGGATGCCCACGCACGGGCAGAGAATGCGGCCTCTTGTGCGTCTGTTTCTGGCATGTGTGCCCCGTTAATGTTCTTGGAAATGTATTTGATGATGTAGCCCGTTGCAGTGCCTTTCGCAGGATCGCAACGTTCTATTTTAATTCGACGCTCTTTTTCAAATTGCCCCTCTTTGTTGTAAAGCTCTGGCTTATCTTCATTGCAAGCAATACCTTCACAGAGGCGGATAAGCTCAGCCGTTTGTGAGGGATGAACATACAAAAACAGGTGAGCGTGTGGGGTGCCGTCTTTGTGTGGCTCAGCCACTCGTAGCCCAAACCAGTCAATATCTAATTTTTTGAGCCAAGCACGGGCTAATTTCCATTGCTCCATGATGTTTTGATGCCCCTCTTTAGGGGTGTAGCCTCCCCATTTACTTGAATTACGGTGGTATTTACTTGGTAATGTCCATGTAATGAATACCCCTTCATAACCCAAATCAATGGCACGCTCTTCATCACCCCGACTGCGAACCACTAATTCAATACGGCGGTTTTCAGGATTGGCGGTGGTACGCTTTACGACGTCTTTTAAATCAAAACTTTGTCCTGTCTCCTGACTCATCACTGACATGGAATCAATGAATTGCTTGGTTTCTATTTGCTTTTTACGCCATCGAGCGAATGACCGACGAGAGACATAATGACGCTGACTTTTACGGGCTCCGACTCTATCAAGGGCAATTTGTGAAAATTCAATGTATTGACCTCGCAGAAATTTAAACTTACGTATAAGGTAATCCACATCCAGACAACGACGAATAGCGCGTTCAAGCTCTCTTTCTGCATCAACAATGTCTTTGTGTTTTTTCTTAAGAGAGGGGGCGTTGATATGGACGCTTTTCATTACCTTTTCTATTTCGTGAAAAGTGTATTGCAAAGCGTTCAAATAGCCTCGTTCGGTGTCAGTTGGCGCAATATCGCCCATGGTTCGGGTGAATAGCTCCGTCAGATTAAACGCTAAGTGTTCAAGTGCTTCATCATTCATTAACACTTGATGATTCAACTCAACAGATGAGCGGGCGCGACTATGAAAGCGAGGCCTGTCAGGAGCATTGGTGCGCTCATCCACAAACGGGAATTTATCTTCGATACGTGGCGACCACTTAAGGGCGTGTTTCATCGCGTCATTGGTAAAGCGTTGCATATTCTCTCGTGTTGCGCTTGTGCGTTTTTGGCGTTGAGATATGGCAAAGCGCACATCGTCTTGAACGATGCGCGGCAGTTTATCGAGGAAGTGATTACCAAAGGATGTACTTAGCATGAGGCTGAGCCTTTCATGTTCCACGCTTCAATTGCGCTATTATGGGTGTACGCTTCTTCACTCTCACAACCGCACTCAACACAAACCACGGTGTAAACGGGTTTATGGTAGGCACGTGGGAAGATGGTTTTTTCACAATACGCTTCGTTACTGCCGCAATGTTGGCAATCTTTGATCGCTCTTAATGGGATAAAGGTACTCACTGGGTGATGGTCTCACGTTTTATGCGCTTAACTTGTTGCTCAATAATCGCTTTACGTTTAGCGGTTCGAGCGTGTTTGTATTGGCTGCGTTTAACCGCCAGTTTTAATTCAAGAGGTGGGGGAACAGGCATGGCTATACTTCCAAGTCTTTGAGAGTGTTCATGGCTTCAAGTGATTGGTTCCGAACGTGTAGCCAAAAGCTAGAGTTTGTTTGACTTGCCTTTCTGGTTGCGTAATCAAAAAGCTCTTTAGCTTCTGCGTAGGTATTCATGTCGATATTAATTGAGTGAATAGGTGTGTTCATGTCTTACCCCTGTACAACGATGCGCAAATCACCCTCTAAAGGAATGATTGCAATTTTGGTAGCTATAAAAGAAACGGGGTTTCCAGCTTTGTATTCCATTTCAGACACAGCGCGATAGAAATTAGATGAATGCTCACTTGTTGGAATGTTTTCCACGGGTAAACACTTTGAGTTAGAGAATATTTGAACGAGTGGGGTCATTGCTTATCACTCCTTTCATCCCAAAACAGCCAGCCAGTACAACTCAATGCCGTTAAAGGAATAAGGTCAACAAGATGAAAGCCAAAGCTTTTGAGTCCCATCGTGTAAAGCATGACGATAAGAGTCAGTGTTAAACCTGTCTGGAGTTTATTGATATTCATGCTTCGTCCTCTTCGTACAACTCTGAAAGACTGAATTGCTTAGTGCGGATTCTTATCGCCAGTTCGAGCATATCGACATAACGCTTACCGCCATCATCGTTGTCTATCTCTGGAATCTTGCCGATATCCATTAGCCTTAACACCTTGTCACGCCCCACGCGGTGGGACTTGGCGAACGTCGTTACATCAGTAAAGAAACAAGGCATCAAGGGCATACCTTGCAAGGCCTCCATCAAATCCAGCTCTTTAGGTGTTGGTATTCCAAGCATGTGATATCCTCGAAAGTTTAGGTAAATAGCCTTAATTGGCTTTTTATGGTCGTACGAAAGTACATATTGAGCGTAAGACTATTACGTTCGTACATATGGTGTCAACAATGGGCTTGGGAAAAAAAATTAAAGCAGTACGCATCGCTGAGGAATTAAGTCAACTGGATTTTTCACAACTAACTGATATTTCGATAGATTCTCTAAGAAGTTATGAGAATGACAGAAGAACGGTAAATGAAATAAATATGATTAAAGTCACAAAACATGAACGGTTTAAAAAGTACGCCTATTGGCTTACTACCGATGAAACCCTCCCAGAATCCGGCCAGATAGCACCGGATTTTTCTATCCTATTAGAACTCGGCATTGTCGAAAAAAGCACCGACGACAAAAAGAGTGCTTAACTCTTTGTTATCGCTCGTTTTATTCGCTTGGTAAGGTAAACGTGACATGCTGCTAAAAGTTGAAAATGGATATTCATCCAGTTATGCACCCGAGCAAGTTTTTAAGCTCAAGCGTAAGGCTGTACAACTGGATATGCGCCTCAAATTAGAGTTAGAACGACAAGGTGCCAAACAACAAGACAACCGAACGCTAGATGAACTAATCAGCATTTGGTATAGGCTGCACGGGAAAGCATTAAAAGACCACGTTAGATTACGGAAATTGTTGTATCGATTGTCGGAAGGGCTGGGGAATCCTATCGGTAGTCAACTGACGGCTTCAGACTTTTCTGCCTATCGTGAGGAAAGAACTAAAACGATCAGTACAACTACAGCAAACCGTGAGCATAGTTATCTTAGGGCAATGTTTAATGAGTTAGAAAGACTAGGGGTTACTGCGTTCCCCAACCCCCTAGCCAAGATTCGCCAATTCAAAGAAAGGGAAGGGGAGCTACGCTATCTCTCTCATGAAGAAATCGATCAGTTATTGGAAGCCTGCGCCTCTTCAACTAATCGCTCATTGATTTACGTGGTAAAGGTTTGTCTTGCTACGGGCGCAAGATGGGACGAAGCGGAAAGTTTAAAGCCCTCGCAAATCAAAGATGGAAAGATCACCTTTCTGAACACGAAATCAGGTAAGAACCGAAGCGTTCCGATTAAGCCTTGGCTTTTTGATGAGTTGCATAGAATTGAACCAATCAGTGATAACAAGTTATTTCTAAGCAGTTTGTCAGCATTTCGCAAGGCGGTAGCACGAAGCAAAATTGAATTACCTAAAGGCCAAATGACTCACGTTCTACGGCACACCTTTGCGAGTCACTATGTGGTAGGTGGTGGAAATATTGTGAAGTTGAGGGATACGTTAGGTCATAGTGAGATCACAACAACAATGAGATACGCGCATTTAGCTCCTGACCATCTAGAAGAGGTGTTAGAGCTGAATCCGTTAAATCAGCATTTTCGTTATTAGGCGACAATCTGTCGGCTAATAGGCGTTAACTGTTTCCAGAATTTGGAGTTCAAATGACACGAAGCGAATTAGTACAAGAAGTCCAGTATATAGCTGAAAATATAACTCAGAAGTTCAAACCTGTAGATGGTAGCTGTCTGTATATGAGTGCAACGTTAGCTGCGATGATGAATGATCACTTGCCTGTCGAGACTCGCTTTGTGACAGGAAGTTTATCAGTTGCTGAATCTAAGATCTTTGCTCATCAAGCAATTAAACCAATACTTAGTCAAAAGGAAGGTGTAATTGGCAAATGGGACGGTCACGCTTGGGTTGAGGTTGATGACTTAATCATTGATTTGTCGCTATTTCGAACGGTATTTTCAAAAGCAGCTTCACTTCGCATTCAGAGCCTTTTTGAGGCGAGGTTTGAGCGTGGTACTGCCTACCTAGTTGGGCAAAAACATAAATTGATCGAAATGGGCGTTGTGTACACCCCACTTGAACTATTGTCGGACGACGATGCGACAATCTTTATACAAAATGCGGGTAGAATGGGGCTCATAAACAGTTAACAATCTGTTTAAGAGTGATTCGCAACGCTTGGCATTTTTGCTATGCGTTGTGTTTAGTGTTTAAGGTGGTTTGCGGGAGCTTCAGTATTGCGTTGCTCACACCTTAACAGGGCGTTAGGTGTTTATCAGAATTTGTGAGGTATGAATGAATATTGATTATTCATTATTAGATGCAGGTGAATCAAAAAATGTTCAGGAAGCTATATTAAATCGGGAGCAGTTTTATGGTTATATTCCTGAAAAGGGATTTGACTTTATCTTGCGAAACTATCGATATTTGGCTGAATTAAAACTTCTAGAATCGAACTGGATGGAAGCATATTTACATTCAAGTAATTTTTCAAAAACTACGCTAGAACAACTTAAAGCTGTTTTTGATGTTTGCTCCAAGTCTCGGTTGCAAGAGAGTTTTCCTATACGCGAGGGGCATCAATTTTCCAAAGGTTCACGATACACTCTATTTAGAGGTTGTGCCGGTCCTAAACATAACCTTGGTATGTCATGGTGCGATTCTCTAGATAAAGCTATTTGGTATGCAGCTCACCACTCAGAAATTAATGGTTTGGGTAATTTGGCTGTTTATGCGACTACGGTTTCTAAAGAGGAAATATATTGCACTGGATCACATTACGATTTTGACTTTATAGTTCTTCCTGAGAATGCATGGCGTATAGAAATTCCTAGCCATGAATTTCGGCTCAATAGACCAAGGTGAATACACCTAACAAGTGTTTAAGGTTTCAAGTCTAATATATAGGTTAGTAGAAATTAAACATATCTATGCACCATTACCAATGGCGACTGAATTAACGTTAGTCGCCTTTTTATAGTCTGTTCACTGTCAGATAAAGTCATTTCGCGTGCATATAACGTTACTTGTCGAATTATTACTATACTAAGTGATTGTTTTTTAAGGTTGTTAGGCGGTTTTCCAAATCCGCGTGTTGGGAGTTCGAATCTCTCCACCCCTGCCATATTTAAGGCTCTAGCAGAAATGCTAGAGCCTTTTTGCTTTTTGGATTACCTCGATAAGGGCACACTGAAAACTGCAAAGCCCCAACCAATTTCTCCCGCTACTATTCTGGTTCTAATCCCTGCACTCAAGGAAACTATTCCAAACACAAAAAATTGTAAAAACAGTGTCGTTATAATGAGCGACGCTTTGGCTAGCTAGATAGTGTGGTCGTAATCAGCTCAAAAGTAGTTCGATAGGGTTTAGCTCTATCGAAAATGTTGGGAAGTTTGATTGGCAATATCATTGGAGTGCCATACAGCACTGGCCAGCCTAACGAGTGCGTTAAATGAGTTTAGATATAATGCTGATAAAAATGTGAAGAGTCCCATAGAGTATTGGGTTCTTAAACATTTATCTTATGACTAAAAACAAAAAAAGCCTCGCATATAGCGAGGCTTCTTGTATAAATCTTTAAAACTTACTTTAGCATTGCTTCGTTTCCGTTCTCACGGATATGCTTAAGAATCGATTTAACACCGCGAGCACTAGAACCAACAGTATTACCCGATTTCATGTAATCAGTGCCACCAGAGAAGTCTGTCAAGATTGCTCCAGATTCGCGAGCTACGAGTTCTGCAGCTGCGAGTTGCCAAGGCTTTAGGCCTAGCTCAAAGAAACCATCCACGCGACCTGAAGCTAAGTAACATAGGTCAAGGGCTGGTGAACCGGTACGGCGGAAATCAGCACAGTCAACAAATAGAGAAGACATTATTTTGAAGTAAGAGTCAGAGTGTTGCTTTTGCTTGTAAGGAAAGCCAGTCGCAAGAACAGCGCCGTTGAGGTCTTTTAGTGGGTTAACACGAAGGCGGCTATTATTAAGCTGTGCACCTGCACCACGTTGAGCGGTGAACAGTTCGTTTAACATTGGGTCGTAAACACAAGCCACTTCAGTTTTGCCATTAATGCGAACAGCAATAGATACAGCGAAGTGTGGCAAGCCTTTTACAAAGTTTGGCGTTCCATCCATTGGGTCAATGATCCATTGCACGTCATTATCTTTTCCTTCGATAAGACCGTTTTCTTCAGCAATAATTGAGTGATCAGGGTATGAAGCTTTAATGGTATCGATGATCAGTGTTTCAGCTTCTTGATCTACATTGGTAACAAAGTCGTGCGTACCTTTCAGAGTAGTTTCAATTTTATCTGAAGTTTCTAGCGATTTAGCAATATGGTTGCCAGCTTTTCGCGCAGCGCGAATAGCAATGTTTAGCATTGGATGCATAAAATTTCCCAGCGGATGTTAAAGAACAAAAAAAAGCTGCGGAATTATAACAGAGAAATCTCCAAATGGAAGTGGTTATTTTTTGTTCAAGAAAAATCAACAGTATCATCTCATCACTATTAATCATAGATATGTTAGAATTTATCCGTTTTTAATCATGCGATAGAGAAGCTTTATGTTAGACAACGTTAAGATTGTACTCGTTGGTACGTCACACTCAGGAAATATAGGTTCAGCCGCTCGTGCTATGAAAGTTATGGGTCTAAAGCACCTGGTTTTAGTCGACCCTCAGTGTGAAGTAGACGATCAAGCTCTTGCGTTAGCGGCTGGTGCCAGTGATTTAGTCGAAAACGCGACTATCGTCGATAACTTATCTAAAGCTGTTGAAGACTGCGGATTGGTTGTAGGCTCTAGCGCTCGGTCCCGTACTTTAGAGTGGCCGATGCTAGAGCCTAGAGAGTGTGGTGAAAAGTTTGCTGTCGAAGGGCTAAGCCATCCTGTTGCTTTGGTGTTTGGTCGTGAAAGAACCGGTCTGACAAATGAAGAGCTGCAAACTTGCCATTACCATGTGTGTATCCCCGCTAATCCCGAATATAGCTCATTGAACTTAGCGATGGCTGTACAAACTCTGAGTTATGAAGTTAGAGTTGCACACCTAGCATTAGAGCAAAGTAAATATACTAAGAGTCATGACTTACAAGAAGAATACCCTCGTCACAAAGAGCTAGAAATGTTCTATGAGCACCTTGAAAATGTGATCATTGGGACCCAATTCATATCCAAAGAACAACCAGGGCAAGTAATGAATAAACTTAAGAGGTTATTCAGTAGAGCACGCCCTGAAGTTCAGGAAATCAATATCCTCAGAGGGATTTTGACATCTATAGAAAAAAGAGAAAAATAGCAGAAAACATTCTCATTCGATACCTGACTAAAATGCTCAAATAATACTTGACCAATTTAGTCGGGTATGAAAAGATTCATGCCATACAAACGATGTGGATATGAGCAATATGAGACTGACATCTAAAGGACGATACGCAGTAACAGCCATGTTAGATGTGGCTTTACACTCTCAGCAAAACCCAGTGCCCCTCGCTGATATTTCTGAACGACAAGGCATCTCTCTTTCTTATTTAGAGCAGTTATTTTCTAAATTGAGAAAAGCCGGTTTGGTTGCGAGTGTTCGTGGGCCCGGTGGTGGTTATCGACTTGGTGAAGATGCACATCAAATTGCTATTGGATCGGTTATTTCGGCTGTCGATGAGTCGGTTGATGCAACGAAATGCAGTGGCAAAGGAGATTGCCAAGGCGGATCTCGATGCCTTACTCACACATTATGGCACGACCTTAGCTCACGTATCAGTGGGTTTCTAAATAATATTACACTTGGTGAGCTAATGAATGACAGCGAGATAATTGACATCTCTGATCGTCAGGATATTAAATTGGCGATAAATCAAGGGGTATCAAAAAAAATGCCTAGCGCTGCTTCTATAAGCGTGAATGTTCGTTCATAACGAAATGGTTTTACATTGGAGTAATAAATGAAACTGCCTATTTATTTTGATTATTCAGCAACATGTCCCGTAGATCCACGCGTTGCCGAAAAAATGGTTCAGTGCATGACAATTGACGGAAACTTCGGTAATCCTGCTTCTCGTTCACACCGATATGGTTGGCAGGCAGAAGAGTCAGTCGACAATGCACGAGAGCAAATCGCAGATTTACTGAATGCAGATCCTCGCGAGATTGTTTTTACCTCGGGAGCAACAGAATCAGATAACCTTGCTATTAAAGGTGCCGCCCACTTTTATGGTAAAAAAGGTAAGCACGTCATTACCTGTAAAACAGAGCACAAGGCGGTTCTTGATCCTTGTCGTCAACTTGAGCGTGAAGGCTATGAAGTTACATACCTTGATCCAGAATCGAATGGCATTATTGACCTAAATAAACTTCAAGCAGCAATGCGTGAAGACACCGTGCTAGTCTCTATCATGCATGTAAACAACGAAATTGGAGTGATTCAAGACATTACTTCAATTGGCGAAATGTGTCGCGAACGCAAGATTGTTTTCCACGTTGATGCCGCACAGTCTGTAGGTAAGATTCCTCTTGATGTTCAAGAAATGAAAGTCGATCTGGTTTCACTTTCTGCTCATAAAGCTTATGGTCCCAAAGGCATCGGTGCACTTTATGTCAGCCGTAAGCCACGCATTCGCCTTGAGGCACAAATGCACGGTGGTGGTCATGAGCGAGGTTTCCGCTCAGGAACGCTAGCGACTCATCAAATCGTCGGTATGGGTGAAGCTTTTGCTATTGCGAAGCAAGATATGCAAAAAGACTTTGAACACGCGAAAGCTCTTCGTGACCGTTTACTTAATGGCGTTATTGATTTAGAGGCTGTTACAGTTAACGGTGATTTGGACCAACGTGTTCCACATAACCTGAACGTGAGCTTTGCCTTCGTTGAAGGTGAATCACTGCTTATGTCTCTTAAAGACCTTGCGGTTTCTTCTGGCTCTGCGTGTACATCTGCGAGCTTAGAGCCTTCATACGTTTTACGAGCTCTCGGCCTCAACGATGAGTTAGCTCATAGCTCAGTTAGATTTTCATTCGGTCGTTTTACAACGGAAGAAGAAGTCGACTACGCAATCGCACAGATTCGCGTAGCGGTAAACAAATTACGCGACATGTCTCCTCTATGGGATATGTATAAAGAAGGGATTGATTTGGACACTGTTGAGTGGGCTCATCACTAATCTCAGGGATGTAGAGGATTCGAGGTAAATATTATGGCTTATAGCGAAAAAGTAATCGATCATTATGAAAACCCACGTAACGTAGGTTCATTTGATAAAGATGATGAAAATGTGGGTAGTGGCATGGTTGGTGCGCCGGCATGTGGTGACGTAATGAAATTGCAAATTAAGGTGACACCAGAAGGTATTATCGAAGATGCAAAATTTAAAACGTACGGCTGTGGTAGTGCAATTGCATCAAGCTCACTAGTAACTGAGTGGGTTAAAGGCAAGAGTATTGATGAAGCTGCGGCTATCAAAAACTCTGAGATCGCTGAAGAGCTCGAGTTACCGCCTGTAAAAGTGCACTGCTCGATTCTTGCAGAAGACGCGATTAAAGCGGCCGTTGCAGATTACAAGAAAAAACGTTAAATATTAGTTGAGGGCGGTATAATGCTCTCAACTAAGTTCTACTATTGATAAAACACAAGGTTGTAGTATGGCCATCACCATGACGGATACGGCAGCAAGCCGAGTTCAATCATTCTTAGACAACCGCGGTAAAGGCATCGGGTTGCGGCTAGCAGTGAAAACGACAGGCTGTTCAGGTATGGCATATGTACTGGAGTTTGTAGACGAATTGAATGAAGAAGACCAAGTGTTTCAACACTCCGGTGTAAAGGTCATTATCGATCCTAAAAGCTTGGTCTACTTAGATGGAACTGAACTTGATTACGTGAAAGAAGGGCTGAACGAAGGTTTCGAGTTTAACAACCCTAACGCTAAAGGCGAATGTGGTTGTGGCGAGAGCTTCAACGTATAGTCTTCTTCAAGCCAATAGCTTCAACATCAAATCAGATAGCTAGGTGGAGTCAGCCTAGCTACACCCTAGGATTGAGTTTCCATGAATCATTTTGAATTATTTGGGCTACCAATTCAGTTTAATCTGGACGGTAGCCTTCTTTCTTCTCAATTTAGAGAACTGCAGAAAAGCTTTCATCCTGACAATTTTGCGACCGCTTCTGAGCGCGATCGTTTGATGTCAGTGCAAAAGGCCGCGCAGATAAATGACGCATACCAAGTTTTAAAGCACCCTATTTCACGCGCTGAATATCTGTTGATGTTAAATGGAGTAGAGCTCGATGGCGAACAAAAGACGATGCAAGACCCGATGTTTCTTATGGAACAGATGGAGCTGCGCGAAGAACTTGGTGATATAGAGTCAGCGAATGATGCAGAAGAAAAGCTGTATGATTTTAGTGATAAAATCAGCACGTCGTTTGAAAAGCAACAACGCGAACTTGAAACAGAATTAGCCGCGTCGCATTGGATGAAAGCCGCAGATTCAGTCAGAAAATTAAAATTCATTGCTAAATTAATCCAACAAATAGAACAAGTCGAAGACAGACTGCTTAGCTAATTTAGAACAATTAAGGACTCTTCAATGGCACTACTTCAAATTGCCGAACCAGGACAAAGCTCTGCGCCGCATCAGCATAAGTTGGCGGCAGGGATTGATTTAGGTACCACCAATTCACTCGTTGCTTCTGTGCGCAGTGGTAAAACTGCCCCTCTTCAAGACGATCAAGGTCGTAGCATTCTCCCTTCGGTAGTGAATTACTCAAACGAAGAGGCCAAGGTTGGTTACGCGGCTCATGAGTTAGCAGAGCAAGACCCTGAAAATACAATCATCTCCATTAAGCGATTGTTAGGTCGTTCTCTGAAAGACATTCAAAGTCGATATCCTACATTGCCTTACCAGTTTGAAGAAAGTGATAACGGGCTTCCGTTATTGCATACCAAGCATGGTGTTAAAAACCCGATTCAAGTGTCGGCCGATATTCTAAAAGTCCTAGCCAAACGCGCAGAACAAACACTCGGTGGTGAGCTTGCTGGTGTTGTCATCACTGTCCCAGCTTATTTTGACGATGCTCAACGAGCAGGCACAAAAGATGCCGCAAATCTGGCTGGCTTACATGTCTTACGCTTACTCAACGAACCGACAGCCGCCGCACTGGCTTACGGATTAGATTCAGGTAAAGAAGGGATCATTGCTGTTTATGATTTAGGTGGCGGTACCTTTGATATATCGATACTACGATTGTCGAAAGGCGTGTTTGAAGTCCTAGCGACGGGTGGGGATTCTGCGCTAGGTGGCGATGATATCGACCATTTAGTCGCTGAACACTTATTGTCACAAATGGATATCTCGACGCCATTAACAGCAGAGCAGCACCGACAACTTCTCAATGCCGCCACTAAGGCAAAGATAGAGCTGTCAGACAATGACGTGAGTAATATCTCCGTGCTGAACTGGGAAGGTACATTAACCCGTCAGGGCTTCAATGATCTTATTACTCCTCTGATTAAGAAAACGTTAATGTCATGCCGACGAGCACTAAAAGATGCGGATGTGTCTGCCAGTGAGGTTATGGAGGTCGTCATGGTGGGTGGATCTACTCGCACCTTGCACGTTCGTGATTTAGTCGGTGAGTTTTTTGGTCGAACCCCATTAACCGATATTAACCCTGATGAAGTGGTCGCTATCGGTGCGGCTATTCAAGCTGATGTGTTAGCAGGAAATAAATCTGACTCTGAAACATTATTGCTTGATGTTATTCCATTGTCATTGGGTATTGAAACGATGGGAGGGTTAGTTGAAAAGATCATCCCGCGGAATACAACCATACCCGTAGCCAAGGCGCAGGAATTTACCACGTTTAAAGATGGTCAAACGGCAATGACCGTTCATACCGTGCAAGGTGAACGCGAAATGGTTGACGACTGTCGTTCATTAGCGCGGTTTGCGTTGAAAGGAATACCACCGATGACGGCTGGCGCTGCCCATGTTCGTGTGACATACCAAGTGGATGCAGATGGTTTGCTCTCAATAACCGCCATGGAAAAGAGCACAGGTGTCCAGGCTGAAATTCAGGTTAAACCCTCTTATGGCTTAAGTGACAACGAAGTGGCTAACATGCTGAAAGATTCGATGACGTATGCCAAGGCGGATATGGATGCACGTTCTCTTGCTGAGCAGCGTGTTGAAGCGGATCGTGTGATTGAAGGTCTGATCGCAGCGATAGACCTTGATGGTGATGATTTATTAACAGAACAAGAAAAGAATGCGCTGATTAAAGCGATCGAGTCACTGATTGAGCTTCGCAATGGCGACGATCCTGACGCGATAGAGCAGGGTATCAAACAAACCGATGCCGCAAGCCAAGATTTCGCCTCTCGCCGTATGGATAAGTCTATTCGTACTGCGCTGTCTGGCCAGTCAGTTGATGATATTTAACCGTTAGAGAATAGATAAAGATGCCTAAAATTATTGTTTTACCTCATGAAGACCTTTGCCCAGAAGGTGCTGTATTAGAAGCCAAATCGGGCGACACTGTTCTTGATGTTGCTTTGAAGAACGGTATCGGTATTGAACACGCTTGTGAGAAGTCGTGCGCATGTACAACCTGTCATGTTGTTATTCGTGAAGGTTTTGATTCACTGACTGAAAGTGATGAGCTAGAAGACGATATGCTAGATAAGGCTTGGGGATTGGAGATGGAATCTCGTTTAGGCTGCCAAGCAAGAGTCGCCGATACTGATTTAGTGGTGGAAATTCCAAAGTACACCTTAAACCTCGCGTCTGAAGATCATTAAAACTGAGTCAATAAAGCTTAGCGAAATTAAGGAGCACTTATGAGTTTAAAATGGATTGACTCGCGTGACATCGCGATTGAACTATGTGATTTGCATCCCGAGACAGACCCACAAACGGTTCGCTTTACCGATTTGCATCGATGGGTTATGGAGCTTGAAGATTTTGATGACGACCCTAACCATTCTAACGAAAAAATCTTAGAAGCCATTATGCTGTGCTGGATGGATGAAATCGATTAATGGTGTTTTTTCAGGCAAGCTTGGTTTAAAACATTACCTAGTTAACAATTCTAAATAAATAAAGCGGACCTCTTGGTCCGTTTTTTTATCAAATTGACACTTTCATCCTACATAATGCTAACATTCCTCTGATATGAAAAATGGTATTGATTACCTTACAAAAACAAGGAGCAACCATGTCAACACAGATGTCCCTATACATTAGCCATGAACCCGCACAACCCCAATGGGGCGACAAAGCGATTTTGTCATTCTCAGATAGCGGTGCAACGGTACATACTGGTGAAGGCCATGAATTAGACGTTATTCAACGTGCGGCTCGCAAATTAGACTCTCAAGGTGTTAAAGCCGTTTCATTACAAGGAAATGGCTGGGATTTAGAGAAAATCTGGGCTTTTCAGCAAGGTTACAGAAGCGCTAAAAAACTCAATAGTATCGAGTGGTTGCCATTAGAAGCAGAGCACCAAGCAGAGTTAGAAGCCAGAATTAAAACCTCGGACTGGACTCGTGACATTATCAATAAACCCGCTGAAGAAGTTGCTCCGAGACAATTAGCAACAATGGCCGCTGAGTTTATTAAGTCTGTCGCTCCGAAAGGGACGGTGACGGTGAAGATAGTCAAAGATAAAGACTTGCTTGCGGAAAATTGGCAGGGTATCTATGCAGTAGGAAGAGGCTCGGAACGTACCTCAGCGATGCTGCAACTCGACTATAACCCGACTGGTGATGACAATGCGCCGGTATTCGCTTGTCTTGTTGGGAAAGGGATCACATTCGATTCTGGAGGCTATAGCATCAAACCAGGTCAGTTCATGACATCCATGAAAGCGGATATGGGGGGCGCTGGAACCATTACAGGTGGCTTAGGCTTAGCCATTCTGCGTGGATTGAACAAACGTGTAAAATTGATTTTATGTTGTGCTGAAAACATGATTTCTGGTCGTGCATTAAAGCTGGGCGATGTTATCACCTATAAAAATGGCAAAACGGTCGAGATCATGAATACCGATGCAGAAGGGCGCTTAGTGCTCGCTGATGGTCTTATGTACGCAAGCGAACAAAACCCAGAACTTATTATCGACTGTGCAACACTGACGGGCGCGGCCAAAAATGCACTAGGAAATGACTATCATGCATTATTGAGTTTTGATGATGAGCTTTCCCACCAAGCGTTGACCGCGGCGAATCAAGAAAAAGAAGGATTATGGCCATTGCCATTAGCGGACTTTCACCGAGAAATGTTACCTTCAAATTTTGCCGATCTCTCTAATATTAGCACGGGTGATTACTCTCCTGGTGCAAGTACCGCAGCAGCATTCCTGTCTTACTTTGTTGATGATTATAAAAAAGGTTGGCTGCATTTCGATTGTGCTGGCACTTACCGAAAATCAGCAAGTGATAAGTGGGCTGGGGGCGCAACTGGAATGGGAGTAAGAACCTTAGCGCGCTTACTGACAGACCAAGCAAAATAATTTATTTTTCAGCCCTATTGGCTGCTTTTAATGACGATATTAATGAAGCACAAGGAAAGACTATGTCTCTTGAAAGAACATTCTCGATAATAAAACCAGATGCAGTAGAACGAAACTTAATTGGTGAAATCTATCATCGAATTGAAAAAGCGGGTTTACAAGTGATTGCCGCAAAAATGGTGCACTTAACGGAAGAGCAAGCGGGTGGTTTTTATGCGGAACATGAAGGTAAGCCTTTTTATGATGCATTAAAAGAATTCATGACATCGGGTCCAATCATGGTTCAGGTTTTAGAAGGCGAGAACGCCATCACACGTTACCGTGAACTCATGGGTAAAACCAACCCTGAAGAAGCCGCCTGTGGCACGATAAGAGCGGATTACGCTATCAGCATGCGTTATAACTCGGTGCATGGTTCAGACAGCTCAGAATCAGCAGCAAGAGAGATTGACTATTTTTTTCCTGCCTCTGAAATTTGCCCGCGCCCTGTCAAATAAACGCGTAACCTGGATGAAAAAGCGTTAAGCGAAAAAACACGTTACAAAGTGATTTAAGGCTCCATTTCGATGGAGTCTTTTTTATACCCTCCTAAAATTAATGATGGATAAACTTTAACCGCTTTACTATGAATGTCTTAGTAAACACAGGGTTTTACAATGCTTGTTGATGCAGCATAAAGCCTGTACAATTCGCGCCCTTCATTATTGTTCTGTCATTGAGAGGCATCATGACCAAAGCTAAAACTAATCTACTCGATTTTGATCGTAAAGGTCTTCGTAAATTTTTCACTGAAGAACTCAATGAAAAGGCTTTTCGAGCAGATCAAGTAATGAAGTGGATGTATCATTTCGGCGTTGATGACTTCGAAAAAATGAACAACATCAATAAGAAGTTGCGAGAAAAGCTGCAGCACCGCTGTGAAATTGTTGCTCCTGTGGTTTCTGAAGCTCAGTACTCGACAGACGGTACGATAAAATGGGCAATGCGTGTAGGCGATCAAGACGTTGAAACCGTTTATATTCCAGATGGTGAGCGAGCCACGCTATGTGTATCATCACAAGTGGGGTGTGCGTTGGAGTGTAAATTCTGCTCGACAGCTCAGCAGGGCTTTAACCGTAACCTCAAAGTATCTGAAATTGTAGGTCAAATTTGGCGAGCAGCAAGAGAGATCGGTCTAGAGAAAGAAACCGGTCGTCGACCAATTACTAACGTTGTTATGATGGGTATGGGTGAACCTCTACTCAACATGAAGAACCTTATTCCATCTCTAGAGATTATGCTTGATGATCTCGGTTTTTCACTGTCTAAACGACGTGTGACGGTATCGACGTCGGGTGTGGTTTCTGGCCTTGATCAAATGACGGACAACATTGATGTCGCTTTGGCTATTTCTCTGCACGCGCCAAACGATGCATTACGTAGCCAAATTATGCCGATCAATGATCGCTGGGATATTCAAGATTTCCTCGCGTCTGTACGTCGTTATATTGCATCTTCAAACGCAAACCGTGGCAAAGTTACTGTTGAGTATGTGTTATTGGATCATGTGAATGACGACATGGACCATGCCCGTGAATTGGCCGTATTAATGAAAGATACGCCGTGTAAGATAAACCTGATCCCTTTTAATCCTTATCCTGGTTCGCCATACAAAAAACCAAGTAATTCTCGTATTGATCGTTTCCAGAAAACATTGATGGAATACAATTACACCGTGACAGTACGAAAAACTCGTGGCGATGATATCGATGCCGCTTGTGGTCAATTGGTTGGTGATGTTATTGATAGAACTAAACGCACCAAAGCAAAGCTTGCCGTGGGTCAAACTATCCCGACAACATCGGTTTAATTCAAACAGCATCAACAAAGCCAGAGCCTGCTCTGGCTTTGTTGTATTCACATTTTGAAATTAAATCCGTTCATATCTTTGTAAGTTTTGTGAAAAACCTTGACCTGTCTGCGATTTTGGCTTCAAGGACATATTGTTAATCGCCTAATATCTATTAGAATTGCTAATTAGTCTGAAGTTTCAGATTTGATTCATATTTTGGAAAGGTTTTTGAGGTAAATACCTTGAATTTTTCTATTTTGAGTGAGGTTAGTTCCTCCACAACTATCTGTTTTTGTACATTGAACTGGCCACCAACTATAACGAATAAAGGCTATCAGTGAACAAGAACCACCAAACGAGAAGTACATTACTCATGAGTACTGAACAAGATATCGTGACAGAAGAGCCACAAGTGGCAGAAAAAACAAAAGAAGCGGGTACGCTGCTCAAAGAGCGTCGTATTGAATTAGGTCTGACTCAAAAACAAATCGCTGATCGTTTACGACTTAGATTATCGATCATTGAAGGCATTGAAGAGAACCATTTTGAATCAGGCCAAGTGGCGACATTTATCCGCGGCTATCTCCGTTCGTACGCCAAAGCCGTGAACATGGATGAGCAGGTTGTTTTGGATGCTTTAGCAGATTGTGGTGATGCTCAACCTCAAGAACAGCCGATGATGAGCTTTTCAAGACAAACCAAACGTGAGCGTAACGATAGCCGTATCATGATGCTCACATGGGGAATCTTGGCGATAATTATCGCAATTTCTTCGCTCTGGTGGTGGCAAAACCAGCTGCAAGATACATTGGTGGTATCAAGCAGTGACGACATCGAAATTGAAGAGCCAATTACCGATATAAACCAACCTACACCCGTTGACACTATTGAGGCTGCTGAAGTCATCGCACTCATGGAGTCACAACAGGAAAGTACCGCCCTAGAGCAAGAGCTTGTAGAGTCCACTGACACCTCACTTAAAGATGATAACGTTTCAACTTCAGATCAACAGACGAAAGAAAACACGGTGTTTGACGATGGAATCGAGACTCAAACTCGTGACAATGCCAGTATTCCATCATCTGAAGAGATTGATTCAGGGGTAACGAGCGTTTCAAAGAATGTTGAAGCAGAGCCTGTTGCTTCTTTTGAATCCGAGTCATTAAAACCTTTGGCGATGACCTTTAGTGCCGATTGCTGGATTCAAGTGAAAGACGCTTCTGGAAAAATACTCTCGACAGGGATTAAGAAAGCCGGTCAAACGATTGAGTTGGGTGCCGAATCACCCGTAAATATTATTCTTGGCGCACCTGAAAGCGTTTCAATGACATTTGCGAGTGAACCTGTTGACCTTTCTGGGTATACTTCAGGTAAAGTAGCCAGATTCACCTTACCTTAGAAACTAACTATGCAATACGAATCCCCTATAAAGCGTCGCCCATCGAAACGTATATACGTTGGTGACGTACCTATTGGTGATGGCGCGCCTATTGCGGTGCAGTCTATGACCAATACACGAACAACGGATGTAGCTGCAACTGTGGCTCAAATTCGAGCACTTGAAAACGTGGGTGCTGATATCGTTCGAGTTTCTGTTCCTACTATGGATGCAGCAGAAGCATTTAAGCTAATCAAACAGCAAGTTTCGGTTCCGCTCGTTGCTGATATTCATTTTGATTACCGTATCGCCCTCAAAGTGGCGGAGTACGGCGTCGATTGCTTACGAATAAACCCTGGTAATATTGGTAGCGAAGAACGCGTTCGCTCGGTGGTAGATTGTGCAAGAGACAAAAATATCCCAATTCGTATTGGCGTTAATGGTGGTTCGCTAGAAAAAGAGATTCAGGTGAAATATGGCGAACCGACTCCTGAAGCCTTGGTTGAATCGGCGATGAGACATGTCGATATTCTCGACCGTCTTAACTTTGACCAGTTTAAAGTCAGCGTAAAAGCATCAGACGTTTTCTTAGCGGTTGATTCCTATCGACTGCTGGCGAAAAGAATCGATCAACCTCTGCACTTGGGTATTACTGAAGCTGGCGGAGCGCGAGCTGGTGCAGTTAAATCATCGGTTGGCTTAGGAATGCTATTGGCCGAAGGGATCGGTGATACGCTGCGTATCTCATTAGCTGCTGATCCGGTTGAAGAAATTAAAGTCGGTTTTGATATTTTAAAATCACTTCGAATACGCTCTCGAGGCATTAATTTTATTGCTTGCCCTAGCTGTTCTCGTCAAGAGTTTGATGTCATCAGCACGGTCAATGCATTAGAAGAACGCCTAGAAGATATTATTACTCCTATGGATGTATCGATTATTGGCTGTGTGGTTAATGGCCCTGGCGAAGCTGAAATCTCCCATTTGGGTTTGGCAGGAAGTAATAAAAAAAGCGCATTTTATGAAGACGGTAAACGTCAAAAAGAACGATTTGATAACGATGATCTTGTTGCTCAGTTAGAAGCAAAAATCCGAGCAAAAGCATCACAACTTGATGAAAATAATCGCATCGACATTCGTCAAATCGACAATAACTAATTTACGGTATCTATTGTGGCAAAAACTATTCAAGCAATTCGAGGCATGAACGATTGTCTCCCAACTCAATCTCCGCTTTGGCACAAAGTAGAAGGTGCTGTAAAAAGCGTCATCAGCGCTTATGGCTACAATGAAGTTCGTATGCCTATCGTAGAATCAACACACTTATTTAGCCGAGCTATTGGTGAAGTGACGGATGTTGTTGAAAAAGAGATGTACACATTTGAAGACCGCAACGGTGATAGCCTAACATTACGTCCAGAAGGAACGGCGGGTTGTGTTCGCGCTGGAATCGAAAATGGTTTGCTTTATAACCAAGAGCAACGTTTATGGTACATGGGACCTATGTTCCGCCATGAGCGCCCTCAGAAAGGACGTTATCGTCAATTCCACCAGTGTGGTGTCGAAGTCTTTGGTTTAAATGGCCCTGACGTTGATGCTGAACTCATTATGATGACGGCTCGTCTATGGCGAGAGTTAGGTATTGATAAGCATGTTCGCTTGGAACTTAATTCGATAGGATCTTTAGAAGCACGTGCTGACTACCGTACCGCCTTAATTGCGTATCTAGAGCAGCACGAAGATGTCTTGGATGACGACTGTAAACGACGCATGCACACTAATCCTTTAAGGGTTTTAGATACAAAAAATCCAGACGTTCAAGCTATTTTAGGTGATGCCCCTCGTTTATCCGAATACTTAGATGACGAATCAACGCAACATTTTTCTGGATTGTGTGAACTTCTTGATGCTGCAGGTATCGAATACACAGTCAATGACCGTTTAGTGCGTGGTCTGGATTACTACAATCGAACCGTATTTGAATGGATCACTGAAAGTTTAGGTGCGCAAGGTACCGTTTGTGGCGGTGGCCGTTATGATGGTCTTGTTGAGCAACTCGGTGGGAAATCAACACCTGCGGTTGGTTTTGCCATGGGCTTAGAGCGCTTGGTTCTGATGATGGAGACTCTCGAGCTTACCGACGTTCGTCGAAGTGTTGATGTCTACATGATTACCTCTGGTGAAGGTACGATGATGGCAGGAATGAAGCTTGCCGAACAACTTCGTGAGCAGGTACCAGGCCTTCGAGTGATGAATCATTTCGGCGGTGGCAATTTTAAAAAGCAGTTTAAGCGTGCAGATAAAGTTGGATCGGCTGTTGCACTGGTGCTGGGCGAAAACGAAGTTGCAGAAAATACGGTGGTATTTAAAGACTTACTTGGTGGGACCCAAGACACGTATTCACAAGTGGATGTTGTTGCTAAATTAGCAGAACTTATTTAATTAACTCCCCATTGATTTGATAATAAATTGATTTTAAGTGGTGCTGAACAGGCATTACTTTTTGAATAATAGAGGACAGCAAGTGGAAGTCTACGATACTGAAGAACAACAAGTAGAAGCGATTAAAGACTGGTGGAAAGAGAACGGCAAAGCCGTAATTTTAGGTGCAGTCGTTGGTCTTGGTGGTCTTTTTGGTTGGCGCTATTATCAAGATGCCGCTCTAGAAAGCAAAGAGCAAGCTTCGGAAGCTTATACCGAAGTCATCACTGCGTTGTTGAGCCAGCAGTCAGGCAGTGAAGATAGAGTTCAGAGCTTTATTGATGAGAATGGTAAATCTGAATACTCGGTGCTTGCAGCGCTTCAATTGGCAAAAGTTCAAGTCGAAGAGAGTCAATTGGATGAAGCATTGGCGCAATTAGAGTGGGCCAAAGCAAACAGCAATGATGAAGCGCTTAAAGCTGTGATTTCTTATCGTATTGCTCGCATTCAAGCAGAACAAGAAAACTACGCTGGTGCTCTCAGTGAATTGACGAACATTACGGATGCAAATTGGTCTGGTCGCATTGCCGAATTACGCGGTGATATTGAACTAAGACAAGGCAATAATGATGCGGCTTACGCAGCGTACACTGAAGCACAGCAATCGGCTGATGCAAGCCAAACATTACAGCTTAAGCTTGATGATCTCGCCAAGTAAGGGCTTTTGTAAATGAAAAAATTACTCAGTAGGGTTCTTCTTTCTGCTATCGCTATGGGCACCCTTATCGGTTGTGCCAGTGAAGAAGACACCATTATTATGGCCCCTGTACCGTTAGTGAATAGTGAGTTTACACCAGACCAGCAATGGAGCGCTTCTATAGGCAAAGGTGTTGGGCACTATTTTTCTAAGCTTTCGCCTGAATATGCGTATGACAAAGTCTTTGTGGCAAGCCGCGACGGGCTAGTGAAAGCATTGGATTCTGAAACGGGTAATACTCTTTGGCAAACGGACTTAGAGCTCGAGGTTTCTGCTCGATTATCCGGCGGAATCATTGCGGCTTATAGCCAGATTTATATTGGCAGTGAAAATGGTGAGTTGATTGCACTGAATGCTGAAACGGGTGAACAAGCATGGCGTGTTGAAGTTGATGGTGAAGTTCTAGCGAGACCTGTCGCAGACAGTAATATGATCATCGTTAACACCAGTCGTGGCATGTTGGTCGCGTACGATCAAGCAACGGGGGAGCAAAAATGGACCATCAGTACTGATGTTCCCAACCTGACTTTACGTGGCGACAGTACCCCTGTGACCGTTTCTGGCGGTGTATTCTGGGGAACGGCAAACGGACGTTTAGCAGCGGCTATTGTTGAACGCGGACAACTGATTTGGCAACAACCAATTGGTATGCCTCAAGGCTCTACTGAAATTGACCGTCTCGTAGATGTAGACTCATCACCGGTCATCATCGGTGGCACGCTATATATAGTTGGCTTTAATGGTCAGTTAACGAGTATCGACCTTCAATCGGGTCGTCCAATGTGGAAGCGTTCATACTCTTCTGCAACGGATCTAGCAACCGATGGTAGCCGTCTATACGTAGTGACAGACAAAGATCACCTAGTGGCAGTCGATGCACGAAGTGGTACCGAGCTTTGGAGCAATAAAAAGCTTGAATATCGTCAACTTAGTGCACCGGTTATGATTAATAATCATGTGGTTGTTGGTGACTCGGAAGGCTATCTACACTGGCTTAATCGAAGTACTGGTGAGTTTGTTGCTCAACAACTTATCGATGATAGCGGTTTTGCTGTGGGACCTGTCGTGACTTCTGATGGGTATGTACTCGTAACACGCAATGGCGATGTAAAGAAACTGACGATCAATAAGTAATATCGTGATATAATTCACATTCGGCTCCTTGCTGTTATCAGTTAGGGGCCGTTTTATTGAGAAAAATCAAATCATGTGGTTATAGGTAACAGCATTGCGGCTGAGTGATACAGACAAGTTGATACGATCTTGTTGAGTATGAGTCAGCTTAGAACAAATGCAATCCGTTACCTATAACTACATAGAGACTATATTGTAGAGGTTAATTATGGTACCTGTTGTTGCTCTGGTCGGGCGTCCAAATGTAGGGAAATCTACATTGTTTAATCGACTGACTCGCACTCGCGACGCATTGGTTGCTGACTTCCCTGGTTTAACACGTGATCGTAAATACGGCCATGCTAAATCAGAAGAACACGAATTCATTGTTATTGATACCGGTGGTATTGATGGCACTGAAGAAGGTGTTGAAACGAAAATGGCAGCACAGTCACTAGCCGCTATTGATGAAGCTGACGTTGTTCTCTTCATGGTTGATGGTCGAGCGGGATTGACGCCTTCTGATGAAGCGATTGCTAAACATTTACGCCAAATTGAAAAACCATCACTGCTTGTCGTGAACAAGATTGATGGCATTGATGGTGACGCAGCTTGCTCTGAGTTCTGGAAACTCGGCGTTGATGATATGTATCAGATTGCTGCGGCTCATGGGCGAGGTGTTACGGCATTGATTGAGCTTGCTCTCAACCCGTTTGCGGAAGCACTGAAAATAGAAAACGGTGAAATCAACGACCTGACTGAGTTTGAAGATGAAGACGAAGAACAAGTTGAATTTACTGAAGAAGAAGCAGAAGAAGAATTCAAGCGCCTTCAAGATCAGCCGATTAAACTTGCCATTATTGGTCGCCCGAATGTTGGTAAATCGACACTAACCAACCGTATTCTCGGCGAAGAGCGTGTTGTTGTTTATGACATGCCAGGCACAACTCGCGATTCTATCTATATTCCAATGCAGCGCGATGATCGTGAGTACGTACTGATTGACACAGCAGGCGTTCGCCGTCGTAAAGCCATTAACGAAACGGTTGAAAAGTTCTCGGTGGTTAAGACGCTAAAAGCCGTTGAAGATGCCAATGTTGTGTTGCTACTGATCGATGCTCGCGAGAATATCTCAGAGCAAGACTTAAGCTTGCTCGGTTTTGCCTTGAACGCTGGTCGTTCTATCGTTATCGCTGTTAATAAATGGGATGGACTGGATAGCGAAGTCAAAGATCATGTTAAAAAAGAACTGGATCGCCGTTTAGGTTTTGTCGACTTTGCTCGTATTCACTTCATTTCTGCGCTACATGGAACAGGTGTTGGTCATCTGTTTGAATCTGTGCAAGAAGCCTACAAATCGGCGACAACGCGTGTAGGGACTTCAGTGCTGACTCGCATCATGAAAATGGCCTCTGATGATCACCAACCACCAATGGTTCGTGGCCGTCGAGTTAAAATGAAATACGCGCACGCTGGTGGATACAATCCACCGATTGTTGTTATTCATGGTAACCAAGTTAAAGAGCTTCCGGCTTCATACAAACGTTATTTGATGAATTACTATCGCAAGTCTCTGGAAATAATGGGTACACCTATTCGTATTCAATTCCAAAGCAGTGATAACCCATTTGAGGGTAAGAGTAACAAAGTCACTATTTCTCAAGAGCGCAAGCGTAAGCGCTTGATGACCATGATGAAAGGTCGCAAAAAATAAATGAAAAGCCCAAGCATCAACGCTTGGGCTTTTTTCTATTAATACAGCTAGGTCTAGCCTGAACACTAGACCTTTGTTCGTTATCTGAAGTCCAATTAACGACCTCTTCTGCTACTTACTGTGTTCGGGATCACCACATCCCAAGTAATTTCCACCATGCTCCGCCGATAAAGAAAAAGACCGGTATTACGATAAGAGAAAAAACAAAACCAATTTTCCACCAGTTTTGTAAGCTCAGGAAACCTGCGCCAAACAATATCGGCGCGGGACCAGAAGAGTAGTGAGTGGTCGACATGTATAGATTACTGAACATACCTAAGACGATCGCTGCCAGCATAGGGGGAGCACCTGCAGCGATTGCAATTGCAAGGAAGGCTGAATACATAGCACTAATATGTGCCATAGCACTCGCCATCAAGTAATGGCTGTAGTAATACACAAGAAGCAAGATAGCGAGAGTGGTTAACCAGCCAAAGCCGGATAGAGATTGGCCAATCATGTCACCAAACCAAGGAATAAAGCCCAGTTTGTTGAGTTGCGCCGCCATCATAACCAGCACTGCAAACCAAGTAATCGTGTGCCATGCTTCTTTTTCTTGCAGTACCGCGTCCCAAGTGATGGTGCGCGTAAACAATAGAAAGACTAACCCCATCAGTGCAGTAACCGTTGAGTGAATTCCCAAAGTTGGCCCGAGTACCCACAAACTGACCATGCCAATAAACGTAATGCAGACCATCCATTCATCACGGGACATGGCCCCCATTTCTTTGAGTTTCTGGCGCGCAAGTAGGCGCATTTCTGGTGTTTTTTTAAGCTCAGGTGGAAAAACAAAGTACATCACTAGTGGAATAAGAAAAAGACAGATGGCACCAGGAACAATCGCAGCCAATGCCCAGCCCGCCCAGGTTATCTCTACACCTTGCTCTTTTGCAAAGTTCGCAGCTAGTGGGTTCCCTGCCATCGAGGTGAGAAACATGGCGCAGGTAATGGCGTTACACTGAAAGATACATTGAACGAGAAAAGCGCCAATTTTATTTTCGGTGCCTTTCTCTGGATCGGAGTCATAAGCACTAGCAACAGAGCGAAAGAGTGGTGAAATTATCCCACCGCATCGAGCGGTCGTACTGGGCGTGGCTGGCGCAAACAGGAGATCAGTTAGTATTAATCCATAAGCTAATCCTAATGAGCTGTGACCGAGCTTGGCGATAAACCAATAACCGACACGTTGCCCAAATCCTGTACTGATAAAGCCTCGTGAAATAAAAAACGCCGCTGCTATCATCCAAATAGTTGGGTGTGCGAAACCTGTGAGGGCGGTTCTAATTGGAATGACATCGAGCAAAGTCGCTGCGGTCAACCCCATCAGAGCCATCGCACCCAGCGGAAGCGGTGCAATAATTAAACTGATCACGGTCACGACGAATACCGTCATCATTTTCCATGCTTCTGTCGTCAACCCTTCAGGTATAGGACTGAACCACAAAATGACGCCAATCGCCGCGAGTGCAAGTAGCCGTAAATTACTTGAAGTTAGCATATAAATCTCCTTATATTTTTCGCTAACTTACTCATAATCAGTGCGTCGAAACCTGTCTTAAATCAATAGTTACCGTGTCTATTTTGTTCGTCCAGTAACCTCTTAACCTAGTGCAAAGTACTCATGTAATAAGTGTGAGATAAGGGTAATTAAATGAATAAAAACAATAAACATCATCAGTGAGAGCTTACTCAACTTCGTGGTTAGATCCGCTGAATTTATTGTAAGAAGCTCGTATTCTAGGTTGAGTTATCAGAGGAAGTGAAAACATGGCATCAAGGTTTTTCCCCCGTTCATTTATGGTGCACTCAACCTTATTGTTGTGTGGTGCGCTGATGTTGAGCTCAGTGGGTTGGTGGTTGGTTAGTACTGTTCGTTTAAACCAAGTGCTGGCGGAGCAAGTGGCATTACGCGCTGAAGTTCAGTCTCAACAGCTCGCCCAGTTACCGACGTTGCTCGCCGCTGTTGAACAAAGAGACACTGCTAAGGTCAGTAGTATTGTCGACCGCTTGCAAGTTGAAACGGATGCTGATTTTATTACGGTCAGTGATGCTCAAGGTGTACGACTTGCCCATCCGATAAAAAGTCGAATCGGCTTGCCTGTCGTCGGTGGGGATATTGATCAAGCGTTAACAAAAGGGGTCGCCTATTTGTCCCACGGTGTTGGATCATTGGGGCCTTCTGTTCGTTATATTAGCCCTCTATTTGATCAATCAGGCCAAGTGATAGGAATGATCAAAGTGGGTTACCTTAAGCAGTCAATAGCGGTTCTTAACGAAGCAAACCTTTCTCCGCTACTTCTATTTGCAGGCTTCAGCCTATTGTTTTCAGTCATGGTGGCGTGGCGATTTTCCCGATACGTCCGGGATAAAATGCAATGCTTAGAGCCCTGGCAACTCAATCAAGCTCTTCAAACCCACCAAGGGGTTTTACAAGCGACTCATGAGGGCGTTATGGCTATAAATCCGCAAGGGGAGATCTACCTAGTGAACGATTCTGCCCGTGATTTATTAGGATTGTGTGGTCTAGGTAGTGGCGGTGATAAAACGCCACCATTACGAATTGAGAACCTTTCAGTAGACGCTGAGGTGTTTGCTTTAAAAGGTGAAGATTTTCTTGATCGTATGGTTCGTATAAATGGCCGAAATTTGGTCATGACTCGAGTGACATTAGCCTCAAATGATAAGAAGCAAGTGGGAGCCGTATTCAGTTTAAGAGCCCAAAAAGAGTTACACATTCTTTCTAATAAAATCAGCCAAGTGGACAATTACCTCGAATCAATTCGCGTAACTCGTCATGAATATCAGAATAAAATTTCGACCGTGACAGGGTTGTTGCAATTGGGCCATGTCGATAAGGCTCTCAATGTTTTGCTTGCTCAGGCGAAGGTTGACCAAGCGAATATGGACAGCGTTTCTCCGTTAGAATCTTTGCCACTTATATCCGGTCTGATATTGGCGAACCTAGGTAAAGCTGCTGAAAAAGGCATCCACATTGACCTAACAGGGCTTCAAGGTTGGAACGGTTTGCCAGCGTTAATTGGTGAACAAGGGTTAAGCTCAATTATTGGGAACTTGATCATCAATAGCATTGATGCACTGGAAGAAGCAACAACGGATGGCTGGATACGTATTATAATGTACCAAACAGGAAGTGAAAGAGTGTTATCAGTTTCGAATAATGGACCCGCTATACACGTTAGCCTTGATGTGTTGTGCCAATTGGGTTTTACAACAAAGGGGGACTATAACGAGCATGGCATTGGTATGCATTTGGTCCAGTCTTTAGTGGAAGACGCTGGTGGTTATATAGAGTTAGATAGCGATAAAAACGAAACCATGTTTACCGTTTATTTTCCGGAGAAGGTCGATGTATAAGGTATTAATTCTTGAAGATGATGCCGATATTGCGGCCTTGCATAGTCATTTCATCTCTCGTGATAAACGCTTCCGTGTCTTAGGCTGTATTCCCACCCTTAAACAAGCTAGAGAAGCACTCGCTATTACGGCTGTTGATCTGTTAATTGTTGATAACTATCTTCCAGATGGAGTTGGAGTGGATGTTTTTTCTTCGTTGCAGCAGTTAGACAAATGCCCTGAAGCGATATTGGTGACTGCCGCAAACGATGCTGATACCGTGCAAAAAGCCCTTCGGCACGGTGCTTTCGATTACCTAATCAAGCCACTTGATTATACTCGACTCATGAAAAGTTTAGACAAATTTTGTGAAGTTCAAAAGACGTTAGCGCAAAGTAACCAGTTTGCACAGGGAGATTTAGATCAGTTGTTCCACCATGATTCGAGTGGCTTGAAAAGGTTAGCGACCGATGAGCATACACTAAGACAAATTGTTGACCAGTTTTGTCACTCTCATATTGAGATGAACGTAAGTACAATCGCAGAGATATTTGGAATAAGCAAAAGTACCGCAAGAAGATATCTTGATAAAGCCGTTGAGCAGGGAGATCTTGACGCATTTTTGGCTCATGGGAAAGTGGGTCGACCTACACGAATCTATCGTCGGCCATCGTGACGTTAGGTGTTATCTTTCGAGTCTTTTCCATCGAAAACATGCCAGTATTGAGTTGAAATACAACACTCTGTACTCTCTAATGGATCTTTTTACATAAATCCATATTGGGTGTAAATGCCATTGGTATTTAGATTTATATTTCGTTTTAAATTCAAATGCAGAACATGTAACTTATGCTTTCGGTGTGTGGTTATATAAATGTTCTTAATCAGGCAGATCGCTGATCACGATGGATAAAGCAGATGATCTTATAGAGATCATTTGTCCTCAAAATGATCTCTATAACAGAGGGTTTGACCACGGTGCCACAAAGGTGATGACATTTATATGCTTAGTGAGCCAATCAGACTGAAGTGATGCAGATCATGGTATATTCATCTACGTTCAATATGATCAAATATTACGATTACAAGGTAGGTTAAAAGCATGAGCAACAATAACTGTCCAGAGTGCACCACAGAGTTAGAGTGGGATGGTGCGTATTTATGTGTCCCTTGCGGTGAACATTACAAAAAGATCGGGTATTGTCCTGAATGTGATAAAGAGTTGGAAAAGCTGCAAGCCTGTGGTTCTGCGAGCTACTTTTGTAACTCGTGTAATGAATTAAAGTCGAAATCACGAGTGAAAATCGTGTTTGAAGTGATAAACCCCGTATAGTTTTAGAGGTTAGAGGTTAGAGGTTAGAGGTTAGAGGTTAGAGCTGAGTGACTGAATCTGTGTTTAGGCTAGCCATCTAGCGCAGTAACATGCTATCTGACGATTGACTGTATTTCTCCATCGGCTAGGCGAGTTGTGATTTGATCACCTGTTTTGACTTGCTCACGATGAGTAATGACATTTTCACGACTGTCTTTAGTAATCGAATAGCCACGCAGTAATGTTGCAAGAGGGCTAACCGTATCTAGCTTTTCGGTCATCAAATTAAACTGGTAACGTCGATTGACTAACTGACTTTTCATTGCATCAATGAGTTTTTGTTCTGAGCGAGATAAGTGAGATGCTTGTCGACTCAATTGCATTGCCGGAGAGTGCAGTTGTAATTTATGCGTGAGGTTATTGAGACTGGTTTGGTGATGATTTAAGTATTGCTTTGATGCATGAACTAGACGAGCTTCCAGTTGGTCAATTTGCTGGCTTTGTTGCTGAAACTGGACGCTCGGGTGTTGCTTGTCTAATCGATGAGTGAGCTGTGAAACATTGGCGCTCTGTAACGACATGTAATGACGCATGGCATTAATCAGGTTTCTCTGCTTTGCAGCAAAAGACTGAGATTTATTGCTGTTATCACGACTGACCAGTTCTGCTGCGGCTGAAGGCGTCGGCGCTCGCATGTCAGCGACAAAATCAGCGATAGTGACATCAATCTCGTGACCTACTGCACTGATAATTGGGATCTGGCTGGCTGCGATGGTCCGCGCAACGATCTCATTATTAAAACACCAAAGATCTTCCAGAGAACCACCGCCACGGCCAACGATGAGAACATCGCATTCTTGCCGGCTGTTTGCTCGTCCGATGGCCTGTGCTATCTGGATTGCGGCATCATTACCTTGTACAAGGGTTGGATATACGATCACCGGTAAGCTTGGATCTCGACGTTTTAGTACATCAAGAATATCGAAAAGAGCCGCTCCCGTTTTCGATGTAATGACGCCCACGCACTTAGGGTTTTCTGGCAGCTGAGATTTATTGGTTTGTGCAAATAGCCCTTCTGCGGCGAGCTTCATTTTCAACTCATCAAATTGCTGCTGCAGCTGACCATCGCCTTCTGGCTGCATACTGTCAATAATCAACTGGTAATCGCCGCGAGGTTCATAAAGAGAAAGGCGCGCTTTCACTAATACCTGTTGACCATTTTTAGGTTTAAATGTGACTCGACGGTTGTTCCCTTTAAACATTGCACATTTTACTTGAGCGCGGGAATCTTTAAGCGTGAGGTACCAATGACCAGAGACGGGGGATGAGAAGTTTGAGATTTCGCCGACCAGCCAAACAATACCCATCTGATTTTCAAGCAGTAATCGGACTTCAGAATTAAGGCGAGAGACAGTAAAGATATTTGGGTTGGTCAGAGAGGACACAGCTAAACTCTTGGGCGTGAGTATGGAAGTTAGCGGCAATATAATACATAGCAAGGGGGTAAATGCAAATTAAAGTTAGATAAATGTGTAGCCAAGCGATTGCGCCCTGCGTATAATCCGTCTGCAATATCAAATCCAAATGACTCTGTTATGCGAAACGATAGAGTTGGATTTACTCCCTTTAACACCTTTGTTGTGAGATATTGCAAATGCTACGAATCGCAAAAGAAGCTTTAACGTTTGATGACGTTTTACTCGTCCCTGCACACTCTACTGTTCTTCCGAACACCGCTGATCTTCGCACTCAGTTGACGAAAAACATTTCTTTAAACATCCCAATGATCTCTGCATCGATGGATACTGTTACGGAAGCACGCCTAGCCATTGCCCTCGCGCAAGAAGGTGGCATTGGTTTCATTCATAAGAATATGTCAATCGAGCAGCAGGCTGAAATGGTTCATCAGGTTAAAATTTACGAAGCAGGTGTGGTTTCTCATCCTGTAACGGTAAGCCCTGATGCGACAATCGCTGATGTTGTAGCCCTTACTCAAAAACACGGTTTTGCCGGTTTCCCTGTTGTTACTGAAACAAACGAATTGGTTGGTATTATTACGGGCCGTGATGTTCGTTTTGTTACTGACCTTTCGAAGAAAGTTGATGTAGTAATGACGCCTAAAGCTCGCCTTGCTTCTGTTAAAGAAGGTGCAACTCGTGAAGAAGTTCAAGAGAAAATGCACGAAGCACGCGTTGAAAAAGTGCTTGTCGTCAATGATGACTTCCAACTCACAGGAATGATCACAGCAAAAGATTTTCATAAAGCAGAACGTAAACCAAACGCTTGTAAAGATGAGCGCGGCAGCCTACGTGTCGGTGCAGCTGTTGGTGCTGGCGCGGGTAACGAAGAGCGCGTAGCTGCTCTTGTTGAAGCGGGTGTCGACGTTCTACTTATTGACTCTTCACACGGTCACTCTGAAGGCGTACTTAACCGTATCCGCGAAACTCGCGCTGCCTACCCTGATCTACAAATCATCGGTGGTAACGTAGCAACTGGCGCTGGCGCTCGTGCTCTTATCGAAGCAGGTGTTAGTGCAGTTAAAGTGGGTATCGGCCCGGGTTCAATTTGTACAACTCGTATCGTTACAGGTGTTGGTGTTCCTCAAGTAACAGCCATCGCAGACGCAGCTGAAGTAGCAAACGAATACGGTATTCCAGTAATCGCAGATGGCGGTATCCGCTTCTCGGGTGATATCTGCAAAGCTATCGTTGCTGGCGCATCTTGTGTGATGGTTGGTTCAATGTTCGCTGGTACTGAAGAAGCACCGGGTGAAGTCATTCTTTACAACGGTCGTTCTTACAAGTCTTACCGTGGTATGGGGTCTCTTGGCGCTATGTCGCAAGGTTCTTCTGACCGTTACTTCCAATCTGACAACGCTGCAGACAAGCTTGTTCCAGAAGGTATTGAAGGTCGTATCGCATACAAAGGCCGCTTGAAAGAAATCGTACACCAGCAAATGGGCGGCCTTCGCTCAAGCATGGGCCTAACGGGTTCTGCAACGGTTGAAGACATGCGCACTAAAGCTGAATTTGTTCGTATTTCTGGTGCAGGTATGGCCGAATCTCACGTACATGATGTTCAAATCACAAAAGAAGCACCTAATTACCGTCTAGGTTAATGGCAGGTTCGTTGAGGCTATTTCAGTCATGAAGTAGCCCCACGAAAACGATTGCCTTATCGCTTGAAGACTTAATAAGGGGCGAGTAAACTCGTCTCCGTTTCATTATTTAGCTAATAAGACTACCTCAAATGACTAAAAATATTCATGACCAACGTATTCTAATTCTGGATTTCGGTTCTCAATATACGCAGCTTGTTGCTCGTCGTATTCGTGAAATCGGTGTTTACTGTGAACTTTGGAGCTGGGACGTAGAAGAAGCGGATATTCGTGAATTCAATCCAGACGGTATCATCCTCTCTGGCGGCCCAGAAAGTGTAACGGAAGAGAACTCTCCACGTGCACCTCAGTACGTGTTTGATTCAGGCGTTCCTGTATTTGGTGTCTGTTATGGCATGCAGACCATGGCTGAGCAACTGGGTGGTAAGGTTGCAGGTTCGAATGAGCGTGAATTCGGTTACGCAGCGGTACAAGTGACTGGCGAATCAGCACTTTTCGCTGATCTTGAGACGACTCAAGATGTTTGGATGAGTCACGGTGACAAAGTGGTCGAGATTCCATCTGACTTCGTTAAAATCGCACAAACAGACACTTGTCCATATGCTGCGATGGCAAATGAAGAGAAAAAATACTACGGCGTACAATTTCACCCGGAAGTGACGCACACGAAAAATGGCCTAAAAATGCTAGAAAACTTCGTACTGAATGTATGTGGTTGTGAGCGTTTATGGACATCTGAATCTATTATCGAAGACGCTGTTGCACGTATTAAAGAACAAGTAGGTGACGATGAAGTTATCCTTGGTCTTTCTGGCGGGGTCGACTCTTCAGTAGTTGCGATGCTTGCTCACCGTGCAATCGGCGACAAACTAACATGTGTATTTGTTGATAACGGGCTGCTTCGTTTAAACGAAGGTGAGCAGGTTATGGAGATGTTCGGCAACAAGTTTGGCCTAAACATCATCAAAGTAGACGCTGAACAACGTTTCCTTGACGCTCTGGAAGGCGAAGCTGAACCAGAAGCGAAACGTAAGATCATCGGTCACGTATTCGTAGATATCTTCGATGAAGAGTCTAAGAAACTGAAGAATGCTAAATGGCTTGCTCAGGGTACTATCTACCCAGACGTCATCGAGTCTGCTGCATCTAAGACGGGTAAAGCACACGTAATCAAATCTCACCACAACGTTGGTGGCCTTCCTGATGATATGGAAATGGGCCTTGTTGAGCCTTTACGTGAGCTGTTTAAAGATGAAGTACGTAAGATCGGTCTAGAGCTTGGTCTCCCATACAACATGCTTTACCGCCACCCGTTCCCGGGCCCAGGTCTAGGTGTTCGTGTGCTTGGCGAAGTGAAGAAAGAGTACTGTGATCTACTACGTCGCGCAGATGCTATCTTCATTGAAGAGCTTCACGCTGCTGATCTTTATCACAAAGTATCTCAAGCTTTCACGGTATTCCTACCAGTACGTTCAGTTGGCGTAATGGGCGATGGCCGTAAGTACGATTGGGTTGTATCGCTACGTGCGGTAGAAACCATCGACTTTATGACGGCGCATTGGGCACATCTACCATACGATTTCCTAGGTAAGGTTTCTAACCGTATCATCAATGAAGTCGATGGCATTTCTCGTGTTGTTTACGATATTTCAGGTAAGCCACCTGCGACGATTGAGTGGGAATAGTCTTTCAATAGATTAGGTCTATCAGAATAGGAAAGCCTCGTGATGTTATTGCGAGGTTTTTTTTTGCCTCTATCTTTCTTATGATCGAACTGCAATCTTAGTTTTCGCTAGCGACGTTTCCTTTTTATAACACTCAGGACTAAACTCCGAGTGTAAATTTTATAACTATTTTTTAAAAGGTAAGTGAAATGTCAACGAAACTAGCAAACCCTGCGCCTCTTGGATTAATGGGTTTTGGTATGACAACCATCCTGCTAAACATCCATAATGCGGGATTTTTTCCTATGGATTCAATGATTCTAGCGATGGGAATCTTTTATGGCGGATTGAGCCAAGTTATCGTGGGCATCATGTGCTTTCAACGTGGTGATACGTTTGGAACAACCGCATTTACATCCTATGGGCTATTTTGGCTAAGCCTTGTTGCGATTATTGTTATGCCTTACATAGGGCTACCAGCCAGTCCGGCGCACTTTATGGGGTGGTATCTTGCATTGTGGGGGATCTTTACTGGCTTTATGTTTATCGGATCCTTGTGTTACCCACGAGCCAAACAAGTGGTCTTCGGATCCCTGACTGTTCTATTTGCTTTGTTAGCGATACGAGATTTTACCGGTAGTGATCTAGTTGGAGCCATTGCTGGATTTGAAGGAATCTTCTGTGGAGCAAGCGCGATTTACTTTGCCATGGCACAAGTTATCAATAACGAGTACGGGCGTACCGTATTACCGATTGGTGAAAAACCGCACGCTCAGGTCATTCCAATGACTCAAGAAATTGCGGCTTAAGTCTGGGAATACTCACCTTATACGTTGCAACACAAGGTGATAAAAATAAAAAGGGTTAGCAATATTGCTAACCCTTTTGGTTATTGAACTGAATTTACTTCGCTTTAATTAGTGACGGCTTATTGTCTCTAATCCTAGGTTGATGGTTGTTCAACCGGTTTGGCTTCTTTTTCTTCAGCCTGAGGTTCGTTACCTGTCTTGCGTTTGTACTTCTCTTCCCAGTATGTCGCGCCTTTAATGCCTAGTTTAATAGGGTTAAAGGTGAACTCAGTAACACCACGCTTTTGTTGTTCTTCATAATCTTCCAGTGCTTTTAGTGCAGGTTTTGACATGAAGAAAATAATGATAATACCCACTATATTCAACCAAGCCATCATGCCTACGCCCACGTCACCCATAGCCCAAGCTAAATTAGCTGTTTTCACCGTGCCATAGAAAACAGCGGCAATGATAACCAACTTAAGGACAAACATCAGACCATTGACTTTTACCGTTCTACGGATGTAAGCAATGTTGGTTTCCGCGATGTAGTAGTAAGCCAGAATCGTCGTGAAAGCAAAGAAGAACAGAGCAATCGCGATGAATGGTTTACCCACACCAGGAAGCGCACTTTCAATCGCCATTTGCGTGAACACAGGGCCGTTAGCACTGATGTTTTCTGCTAAGTTTTGTACGATAAACGCGTCAGGACCGCCGTGAACATTATACGCGCCAGTGATCAGAATCATAAACGCGGTAGCAGAACAGACGAGTAGTGTATCGATATAGATAGAGAACGATTGAACTAGGCCTTGTTGAGCAGGGTGATCAACGCTTGCTGCTGCCGCTGCGTGAGGCCCCGTACCTTGACCTGCTTCATTGGAGTAAACGCCACGTTTAACACCCCAGCCGATAGCAGCACCAAAGCCAGCCATTGGAGTGAATGCGTCACCAATGATCATTGCGAAGATGCGTGGCACTTCACCAATGTTCAGAAGAATAATAATGAAAGCCGTAATGATGTACGCAAGTGCCATGAAAGGAACAACCACTTGAGTAAAGTTAGCAATACGCTTAACGCCACCAAAAATAATGAACGCTAGAATGATGCAAACAACGGTACCGGTAAAGATTTTAGCAAAACTGAATGTGCCGATAGCCGTCTCAATCATGTCGCCCGAGCCGAATGCCGCTTCGACTGCATTACCAATACTGTTTGATTGAACGCCAGGAAGTAAAACACCACAAGCGAAGATAGTCATGATCGCAAAGATCCACGCATACCATTTCTGACCCATCGCTTTTTCGATGTAGTAAGCCGGACCACCGCGGAACTGTCCTTCATCTTCTTCTTTGTAAATTTGGGCTAAGGTAGACTCTGTGTAAGCCGTTGCAGCACCAAAGAAGGCAACAACCCACATCCAGAATACGGCCCCAGGGCCACCAAATCCGATAGCAGCGGCAACCCCCGCAATATTACCTGTACCTACTCGACCAGATAAAGACACCGCTAGGGCTTGAAATGATGAGATACCTTTACTTGAGCTTTTTCCTGACAGTAGCAAGCGCCACATTTCAAAAAAGTGACGAACCTGAACAAATCGAGTCAAGATGGAATAGAACAATCCCGCACCAAGACACAAGTAGATAAGCACTGGGCTCCAGATAATTCCATTCAAAAAGTCAACGAACGACTGCATGAGCATTTTCCCTGTTTATGTTGTGATTATTTTTCAGACGATAGATTAACGGTTTTGTAGCGTAATTGTTAATGGTTTTATCTGTTTCAGTTTCTTGATGTGAACGAGTGCACAAAACTGGTTTACATTTGATTTACCGATGAAATCACTATTTAGATGTTAATGTGGTGTTAATTCATTCCTTTGTATAACTTTAAGTGGAGTTATATCTTGGTTGATGGGGTTCTATTGCTGTGGTTTTTAATTCTTAATAAGCGCCTAATTTTAGTTTGTTAATCTAATAAATGGTGTGTTTGTGTTGTTTGAAAGTATTTGGCGTGTTTTGGGAGAGGTTAAAGAAAGAAAAGAATTTTCAATGGCAACTTAATCGCGAGCTCCTACAATTAATTATTGAGGGGTACGACTATGAAATCAGAACAAAGCCAATGCCGTTATCAAAGCCCCGATAACTGGCGTTGTGATCAATCTTGTGGAGAGTCGGAGTTATGTTACTGGCATGATCCAAACGTAGATAAAAGCAATGATAACGTACGTGAAAAGATTGAAAACTGGGCCGCCGAGGGTAAACCTTTGGATGGATTTCAGTTGGCGAGAACAAATTTGGTGGATATCAACCTGGTAAATAGAGGAAACAAAGAAGGCTACAAGTGTCGAGATGTGGATTTTTATCGTGCGGATTTATCGGATGCCCACTTTTTTGGCTTAGATCTAAGAGGGTCTTCAATGATGAAAGCCAAGTTAAACGGTGCAAATCTGCATTGTGCACGATTGGATAACTGCAATTTATTGGGTGCAGACCTGAGCCGGGCCAAACTTGAAAATATAGAGTGGGGAGGTTCGTTAAAACAAGAGATAGATACGCGTTCGGCGATGAAAAAGGGCGATCGAAAGCGAAGCATCTCGTTGTGCCAAGAAGCAGAAGAGGTGTGTCGTAACATTCGAAAGCAGTGTGAAAAACAAGGTTTATTTGAAACCGCGGGAATATTCTTCAAAAAAGAAATGCGTTATCGGCGCTATCAAATGCCATTGATGAGCTTGAATCGTATTATTTCAAAGACCGTTGATGTTTTTTGTGGTTATGGCGAGTCGCCAATAAGAGTCGTTGCCTTTTCATTGGGGCTCATTCTTACCTGTGCGATGGCCTATTTTGTGTTGGATACCACCGCCAGTAATCCGATATATGAAGATATCGAAGGGTGGCGTTTCTATATGTTCGAGTTCTTTAACGCCTTGTATTTTAGTGTGGTCACTTTTACAACCTTAGGATACGGGGACATATCCCCTGTTGGCGTGGCTCGCTTCATTGCTGCATTTGAAGCGTTTATGGGCAGTTTTACCATGGCGTTGTTTGTGGTTGTTTTTGTGAAAAAAATGACGAGATAAAAAGATCGCCAAAATCAGAGAAGCCAATGACATCAGTGGCTTCTCTGATTTCGCCCCTAAATAATATTCAAACTTTCTGCCGTTAACAAACCTTCATCTTTCCCACACATATCCGATTTAGACTGAAATAGAACGTATAAAAAACAGGTGAATTTACAGTCGATGTAAGTTTTTTGTGGATCAAGCGGTCTGCTTAATAGCGAGTCTTGTGTGTCTGAATATGACCTATAACTCTTACGTGTATCACTCAACTGCTTATTACACGATCGTTTATTCACTTGTTAATGACAACGGTCGTTTATTACGTAACGCATGAGTGAATTGGGCTATCGGAATTACTTCGCTGTGGAATGGAGATGTGAATGTCAATGATTACCAACTTACAGACAGAGCTTTTTAGCAGTACGCATTCTGCTTTGTGGATGTTTGCGGGGGTGATATTGCTTTCCTATCTTTTGGAGGATCTCGCGATCGTTTCTGCGGCTAGCTTAGCGATGCAGCAACTGATGTCGCCTTCGTTAGCCTTGCTTGCCATATTTATTGGAATAACAACCGGTGACATTGGGCTTTATTACCTCGGAAAAAGCGGTCGTTATTTTCGTGGGGTACGTTACAAGGCGTTAACTAGCCGACACTTTCGTACATTAAGACGAAAGCTACATCAACGCACTTTTATCAATTTATTTTTCATCCGATTTATTCCGGGAATGAGGACAGTTGGGTTCACTTTAAGTGGCTTTTTTGCCATTCCATTACCTCAGTTTTTGTTGGCGGTGTTAACCGCGAGTAGCGTCTGGACGGTGGCTGTGTTCGGCGTTATCTATTCGCTGGGCAGTGCAGATTGGTTGCAAACCGGGGTTTTCCAATGGCTAACGATTCCTATTGCATTCTTGGTGCTTTTTTCCGTCAACCGAATTCTTAATAAATCACTCTCAAGAGGTTTTTCATGAGCTTGAACAATGGTGTGGTATGCATTGCCAAAAATAAAATCAATGCAGGGATGCCAAAACTCGAGGTAGAGACAACGCGAGCGGTTTCACCGTATGAATTTTTACCCAGTTGGTTTTTTTACACGCCAGTGCTCATTCAAAGCCTGTTGTTAGGAGCGAAACACCGAGATATCGCATTGCCACTTATCGCGAATCCAAGCATTAAATTAAGTGGAATGGTCGGAGAATCAAAACACGATATTCTTTCACTCGCAGGTTCAAAAGCAAGGGAATGGATTTCACGCTATATCCTAGTGACAAAAGGGCATGAATCTGTTTCTCAGCAGTGCACATTAGCGCTGGCCGCCATGAAAAAAAACAATCTGGAATTTCCTATTGTGGCTAAACCGGACTTAGGCTGTCGTGGTGCAGGGGTTCAGTTATTACGTTCACCAGAACATTTGCACGGTTACATAAAAGCGTTCCCCAGCAATGCCCGTTTTCTTCTACAGGAAAAAGCGCCATATCAAGCCGAAGCGGGTGTTTTTTATGTGCGCTACCCTGGTCAAAAACAAGGTGAGATCATCTCTATGACTCTCAAGTATGCCCCCTCAGTGACGGGTGATGGCGTGAGTACCTTAAAGCAGCTTATCGAACAGTGCCCAAGAGCAGGGCAGTTATCTCATCTCTATTTCCCAAGACACCAAGACAAACTCGATTGGGTTCCTGAAAAGTCGGAAGAGTTCCAGTTGGCGTTTGCCGGAAGCCACAGTCGAGGTTCTATTTTTAGGAATGGGAATCACTATATCAGTCCGATGTTAACGAAGAAATTGGACGAGATATTTGACGATTTAGCTGGTTTTCACTTTGGTAGGTTGGACATTAAATTTGAAGATATTGATCAGTTTATGGCCGGTGAAAAATTTACCATTTTGGAAATCAATGGAGCGAGCAGTGAAGCCGCCCACATCTGGGATTGCAACACGCCACTGAAAGAGATTTTTTCTACGTTGCTTAAGCAATACCGAATTTTATTTGCTATTGGTGCCCAACAAAAGTTACTGGGACACAAGTCACCATCTCTCTCTGTTTTACTGAATGCCTGGCGAGAAGAAAAATTATTGACTCAGCACTACCCCAAGACCGACTAAATAACAACGAATTATAGGGATAAATATGCTTGTACTTTCAACTCAGAGCTTAATGCCGGAAAGGGACTGTGATGCAGAAGCTCCCACCATGTCTCCTGTTATATCGGGTGCGATTGAAACCCTAGATCAAGGCCTTCAGTTTCTAACTGGGATCACTGACGCTCAATATGGCTACGATGCTCAGCCTTATCTTTCTAGCTCAATTGGCCAACATTTTCGTCATTGGCTTGATATCTTTCACGCACTTTTTCAAGAGGGTAGTCCTGTGGATTATAACCAAAGAAGAAGAGGGCATGAGGTTGAAACACAACGCCAGATAGCCATAGAAGAGATCCTGTATTTTATTGAAATACTCAAAACGGCAAAGACAAGCGATCTTATTGCCCCCGTCGTCATCTCTACCGAAGTGTCGCTGAAAAAAAGTAAGGTTTGCTTAATGTCGTCAACGTTTGAACGTGAGTTAACCTTTGCGGCCTTACACGCCAACCATCATTTCGCAATGGCAAAAGTGGTGACCACTCTTTTGGCCATCGAAACGAGTGATGATTTTGGTTTGGCACCGGCTACCGCCACATTTATTCGGGGGCAATAGTATGTGTTCTGTTTCTTGGTTGGTGGATGAGCATGGCTACCAGATATTTTTTAACCGTGATGAACAAAAAAGCCGTGCTCTTGCATTGCCGCCTAGACAAATCACCGTCGACGGAACCGATGTGATCATGCCGATTGATCCTGTTGGAAGTGGTAGCTGGATCAGCTTGAATGAGTTTGGGTTGTCACTTTGCTTACTAAATAACTATCAAGGCCCGGCAAATCACTCTCAGGGTCTGGTAAATAACGATCAAGGTTCAGTAAACAACGAGCAAGGTGTGATGCCTTCGGCGATAAACGAGAAGAAAGAGACGTTAATGAGCCGAGGACTACTGCTTAAGCACCTGTCTAGTTACTCCGAAGTCGAGAAAGTAGAGCAAGCTTTTAGGCAATGGGATCTTCATCGTTTTGCGCCTTTTACATTACTGGCTTTTTCTCCGTCGCTCAAAACGGATAACCCTTACGTTACGGCCTTGGAATGGGATGGTCAGAAGCGGCTTATTCATTTAACTGACTGCCCGCTATTTTCATCAAGCGTTGATTTAGAAGCCGTGACCGCTTATCGGTTAGAACAGTTTTCTAAATTGACCGCTAAAGATAAAAGCGTTCAGACCTTATTAGAATTTCATACCCATCATCATCCGGAACATTTGCACCGCTCAACCTGTATGCATCGAGAAGATGCCCAAACGGTGAGTTTTACCTATTTAAATGTGTCTAAAAATCGCCAATACATGTCCTATGTTGCTGGTTCTCCATGTGACCAATTGTCGGAACAAACGCTAAAGCAACATCAATATGATCTTCGTCTTAACCGCCGCTTGGCTTCTTGAGTGACAACCACGCTCACTAGAATGCCAATAAAATTGAAAAGGAATTAAGTGTCAATATGAAAACATTCATTAACGTCAACATCATCTCAGCATTATTGCTGCTATTCGTGAGTTCTTTTAGCTACGCAAGCGATGAAGTGTATACCGGTTTTTTTAACAACAAAGCACTCAGTGGCTACGACAGTGTTGCGTACTTTACAGAGAACGCGCCTGTCAAAGGTCTCGCTGAATTTAAAACGGAGTACAAAGAGGCAGATTGGTATTTTTCGTCTCAAGAAAATCTGCAGGCGTTTATTGCCAACCCTGAAAAATATGCCCCTCAATACGGAGGGTATTGCGCCTGGGCGATTTCTGAAAAGAACGATTTTGCCCCCGGCGATCCAGAGCAATGGTCCTTGGTGGATGGAAAGCTTTATCTCAATTACAACGAAGATATCAAGAATAAATGGGAGTCTGACCGCACTCAGCATATTACTCAAGCAAACCAAAATTGGCCCTCGTTAATCCAATAATTCGATTGAATTACGCCAAATACACAAGGTGATCACCATGATAGATAGTCCTTTTCGTTTGCCAAGATATACCCCTTTTGGGATTGGAGAGTCCGTGGTTGAATGGGCGACGGGTTTATCGAAACTTGATAGCTTGTATCAGCAAAGGCCCAAGACGCGGACAAGTTTCGAGTTTATGAATTACACGCTTAACGCGCTCAATATTCAATATCATGTAGAACAAGGCATTGTGGAGAGCATCCCTAAATCAGGGGCGGCGGTCATTGTGGCTAATCATCCTTTAGGGGCACTTGAGGGCGTTATTTTGGCGGATTTAATGGGCGCCGTTCGTAAAGACGTCAAAGTGTTAGCGAATCAACTTCTGAAACGTCTTCCTGAGATCAACGAGCTGTTTATTGGTATCGATGTGTTTAATGGAAAATCATCGCAGCGAACCAATGCCAATGCGATTCGCGAAGCACATCGTCATTTATCGGAAGGAGGTGTTCTCATTGTTTTCCCTGCTGGCGAAGTCTCTACCTATCAAGAGGGGAGCGATTCTTTGTTGGATATAGAGTGGAGTCAATCGGTTGCGAAATTTATTAAGCGCAGTCAGGCTACAACGGTGCCGATTTTTATCAATGGTAAAAACAGCGCCTTGTTTTATCAAGCTGGGCGAATTCATCCGTTGCTGAGAACCGCAATGCTAGGGCGAGAGCTGCTCAATAAAAAAGCGTCAAGCATCGCTATTTCCATAGGCAGTGCTATTCCATTTTCTGAACTTAAGGGCTTTGAACAAGACAAGGACATTGTTCATTATTTAAGGCTGAATACCTATCTGATGAGCCAACATTCAGCGGCAACTCCAAAAGAGCATTTGGTTCAGGGTTCCCCGTCCGTGTTTCAGACGCCGATCATTGCCCCGTTACCTCAGGATCAACTGCATTTAGAAACCTCTTCATTGCCACCCTCGACCCTACTGTTTGCGCAAGGCGATTATAAAGTCTATTGCGCGCCAACTCAGGCGATTCCAACCGTTATGCAAGAAATCGGTCGAATACGAGAAGAGAGCTTTCGTGCGGTTGGCGAAGGCAGTGGCTTAGCCTGCGATGTCGATGAATACGACCTGCATTACTATCAATTGTTTGTTTGGAATGAAAAGGAACGAGAAATCGTTGGATCCTATCGAATGGGATTGGTCGATGAGCTTGTTGAGAAGCATGGATTAGACGCGCTCTACTCGCGAAGCCTTTTTCAATATGATCAGAGCTTTATTGATTCACTGGGTAAGAGTCTTGAATTGGGCCGCTCTGTCGTGGCGAAAAAATATCAACGTAATCTGAGCTCGTTATTGATGCTTTGGAAAGGCATCGCTGCTTTTGTTCAGCGTCATCCACAGTACACTCATTTATTTGGCCCTGTCAGTATCAGCAGCGACTATAGCCATGTCGCGCGGCAATTAATGGCAGCGACGTTATCTATTCATCATTACGATCAAGAGAAAGCCACTCTGGTAAAAGCTTCTACACCACTTCGATCCAGTGGCGCTGTCTTCTGGCAGGCGAATTTGTTGTCATCATTAGCGAGTGTCTCGTTATTGTCTAAAGTGTTGGCTCGTATGGAAAAAGGTAAAGGCCTTCCTGTATTACTTCGGCAGTATTTAGGCATGAATGGGAAGCTGGTTTGTTTTAATGTCGACCCTGCATTCAATGACGCACTTGATGGTCTGATTGTCGTGAATCTAAAAGCGGTTCCTTTGAAAACCTTAGCCAAATACATGGGAAGAGCAGAAGCCGAGACTTACTTAGGATTAACACACAGAGCCCCTTAATCAGGAGTAGACGCTGGTGAGGGGATAAATAGATTAATGAATAGAAGTCGATTGATGAAGAGATCTTTATCAATGTGTGATGGCGCATTCTTTCATATGGATAATCTTGTGTGTCATGATGGTCGAACAAAAAAACGACAACATTCAAGGAAGAGAAATGAAAGACGAAACCCTTTCCATCCATTTTGGTTATGATACCGACCCAACAACAAAATCGGTGGCAACGCCTATTTATCAAACCGTCGCGTACGAATTTGACAGCGCTCAACATGGCGCTGATTTATTCAACCTTGAAGTTCCAGGGAATATCTACACGCGAATCATGAACCCAACCAATGATGTGCTGGAAAAACGAATGGCAGCGTTAGAGGGCGGCATTGCGGGTCTTGCGGTGAGCGCAGGAAGTGCCGCTATCAATTATGCCATCCAAACTTTGGCTGAGGGAGGCGACAATATCGTTTCTACGCCACAGTTATACGGTGGGACATACACGTTGTTTGCTCATATGCTGCCAAAGCAAGGCATTGAGGTTCGATTCGCCAAAGACGATAAACCAGAAAGTCTGGCCGAACTGATTGATGAAAATACCAAAGCGGTCTATTGCGAAAGTATCGGTAACCCTGCGGGGAACATTATTGATTTAGAACGCATCGCAGAACTTGCCCATGCGCAGGGGGTTCCAGTGGTGGTTGATAACACGGTGGCAACGCCAGTATTGTGCAAACCCATCGACTTTGGTGCTGATATTGTGGTGCACTCTCTCACCAAATACGTGGGTGGGCATGGAACCACATTAGGTGGCATGATTGTCGATTCAGGCAAGTTTCCTTGGGCTGAGCATAAAGAACGTTTCCCTGTATTTAATACACCAGAAGCGTCTTATCATGGTGTTGTTTATACTGAAGCGTTTGGCGAAGCCGCATTCATCGGTAGAGCTCGCACAGTGCCGCTACGCAATACTGGGGCGGCCCTGTCTCCAATGAATGCGTTTATGTTGATGCAAGGCTTAGAAACATTATCACTGCGTATGGAGCGTCATACTGAGAACGCATTGAAAGTGGCAGAATATTTAAGTCAGCACGAGAAAGTCAGCTGGGTAAGTTATGCCGGTCTTCCTACCTCGTCTTACTTTCCGCTCGCAGAGAAGTACATGAATGGGAAGCCTTCGGCGATTCTTTCGTTTGGCTTAAAAGATGGCTATGACGCGGGGGTTCGTTTTTATGACGCACTTGAGATATTTAAGCGCCTAGTGAATATCGGCGATGCTAAATCCTTGGCTTGTCATCCTGCATCAACGACTCATCGTCAATTGAGCGAACAAGAACAAAAACAAGCGGGCGTTTCGCCGGAAATGATCCGTTTATCCGTCGGTATTGAACATATCGATGATATTCTTGCGGATCTTGAGCAAGCCTTAAATGCCTAAATGAACGGGCGTTAATAAGGAAACCGTGCGAATAGCACATAGCGAAAAATAAGAAATATTGAGTAGTTGAGAGAAAGCCAGAACCATGTGTTCTGGCTTTACCATTCATCTGAGCGCGTATGTTATTCCCGTTCAGGGTTAAAATGTTTGTCTTGTTTGTTACTCTTCTAGCCAGCGTTGTACTTCTATTTCATCGGCCTTAAATTGGTTTGCAAAGTGCTCGAGTAAAGCGGCTAAGTTGCTACCGTTATCAACGATCGTATTCATGACACGTTGAGGGCTAACCTCAATATCACACCCTTTTGGAACGGCCTCTGTTGCAATGACCACTGGAACAATAAATCTGTCCTCGCACTGTGAGTGGTGTTTTTTTAAAGTCATTGCGATCTCCTCAGCTAGGTCGATATCTTCTGCTTTGTATTCCCTTTCCCCGATTCGAAACACAACAACAAAGACCAAGCCGCGATACAACATAATCATGTTTGCTTTGGGGTGCATGTCAGACACTTGATATTCAAACACGACTTGCCCTGCAAGATGAAGGAGCTCTTTCAATTGCAACTGGACGACCCTGATCATTTCAGACATATCCGCGGGTAAAGAGTGCTCAATATCTAAAGCAAGCGTTTCTTTATCCGCAAGAGAAAAATTATAAAAAGAAGCAGAGTAGAGATACGAAGAACAGAGTGTGCGGGAAGACATAAGGAAGAGTACCGATATTATTGTGATCTTATTGTGAGCTTAGTTCGACATCGCGGGTGCCAGTGTGGGTAAGCTCCCTCATTGACTTGTTAGACTAGCATAGAAACGATAGGTGTGGGGAGGTTTAAAAGGGATTGGCCCATGGCAACCCAATCGACTGTTCTTTGAGGTTTTATATTCTGGCGTTGATATTAAATGTTTTATTTCAATGGGTTAGTATTTTTGGTTGTCGGGTGTTTTTTTGTTCATAAAATTGGTGAGGTAGCTTTGGGTTATCCATGTGCCAAATGAAATTAGAGTGTCGATAATACTTCGATATAGAGAGAAAGCCGAGAGCAAATCGGTTTTTGTCATTACTAGAAAAATGGTTACTCGGAAAAGCAATTGGTTAATTTAAATTATTGATTTATAGGAAATTTAAATTATATATCCATTTACTATTCCATTGCCCTATAAAGCGCATCGATAACAGCGTAGGATCACACTACTTTAGACAAAAACTAGGTTTGCATTTCGGTGCACGATCATCAAAAAATATGAAACTAACAGCAAAACCATCGCTTAATCACGCTTTACTCATCTCTATTTGCACGCCCAAATTTAAAGGAGATGAGGCGGCAGAATCACTAGCAGAACTTGCTCGTTTAGTGACAACCCTAGGGTTTAAAGTGGTCGGCACACAGTCTCAAAAGCAAAGTTCGACTCAAGGGCTTAATGTACTTGGTTTAGGTAAATTGGCGGAAATTGCGCACCTTACGGGCAATAAAGGCTCAATAGGAGAAGAAGACCAAGAAATTGAAGAGCTGTTTGATGAGACGGATTTTGACGATCTTCCCTCAGAAAACCTGCCACTCTCTAGCGCTGATGTGGTTGTTTTTGATTGCGATTTGACACCATCTCAACTGCGTAATGTAGAGAATCAACTGGGCGTAGAAGTGTTTGACCGTACGGGCATCATCATTGAAATTTTTAGCCGTCATGCTCGCACTCGTACGGCACGTTTACAGGTGGAGATAGCCCGTCTTAATTATTTAGTGCCACGACTTCGTGAGTCATTAACGGGTGATAACGAACGTCAAATGGGCAAAGGGGCTGGTGAAACCTCGTTAGAGTTGGATCGCCGTAAAGTACGTGATCAATTGGCAGACCTAAGACGTGAACTGGTCAGCGTGCAATCTGAACTGAAAGGCCGCCGAAAACAGCGTGCGGAACTGTTTAGTGTGGCATTAGTGGGATACACCAATGCGGGCAAGTCATCGATGATGCGCGCCATTACAGGCAGTGAAGTATCAGGAGAAGATAAACTCTTTGCTACGCTTGATACGACTGTGCGCGCGTTACACCCGATCACACAACCCCGTATTCTGGTATCCGATACCGTCGGGTTTATTAAAAAATTACCGCACGACCTCGTTGCTTCATTCCATTCCACTTTAGCTGAGGCTCATGATGCATCGTTACTGCTTTATGTGGTTGACGCCTCAGACGCATCATTCCGTGCTCAGCTTGATGTTGTGCACGAGGTTCTTGGTGAAGTCGGTGTTGATGGCATTGAAAAGCTATTGGTACTGAATAAATCCGATCAGCTTAGCGAAGAACAGAAGCAAGCGCTGATGGAAGAGTTTCCGGATGCCATGATGACGTCAACACGTAACCCGCTTGATATTGCGAAGCTACACAAGTATATCGTCAGTGTGGCTGAAAATGAGATGATTGAAGACGAAATCATTGTGCCTTATACCGCGAAAGGCATTGTTGGTGAAATTCGTTCAAGCATGAGTGTCACGAATGAAGAGTACGAATACGACCATATAAAGCTGACTGTACGCTCGAACCCAATTGATCTGGCCAGACTTAAAAAGAAAATGCTGAATTTATAAAAAACCATGTCGCAAAAAATGCCGCAAAAAGCCTAACGTATCAATAACAACATGACGTTAGGCGTTTTTCTTTCTCACTCTTTTCATTCTTGCTCTTTTCTTTCTCACTGAGTCGATAGAGAGTTGCGATAAAAGCGGGTAAAAGAAAGGGGATTAACGGATGAGATCAAAACCGTTCCTAAGATCATTCACTTGCCGATGAAATGAATCTAATCAGTTGAATTAAATCATTTTATGACAGTGAACCCTTTTTTGATTAACTCACTTGAAAACCGTTCTTTTGCTTTTGGTTCCCCATGTATCAAATGAATGTTTTTTGGCGGAGGTGATATCCCTTCAATGAAGGTTAACAAATCAGCTTTATCAGCATGAGCCGAGTAACCCGACATACTGTGCACCTGGGCGTTAACTGTAATGGCCTCATCATCAATCAACACTGAGCGCTTATTATTTTGAATATCGCTCCCTAATGTCCCCTTCGCCTGGTAACCCGCTAAAATGACGTCTGTTCGCTTATCGGGTAGCAGTGCTTTAAGGTAATCCATAATTCTTCCCCCTTGGCACATACCTGAAGCAGCCACAACGATCGCGGGTTCTCCTGTCGATTGTAGCCTGTTAACCAAACGCTGATGGCTGCGATGGTCTTCAACGGTAATACATTGTTCAAAAGCGAGTGGGTGACGGTGTGTTTGTAACCGTTCTTTGGCTTCTTGGCCCCACAGCTGCTTAAAGCGACGATACGAATCTGTGACCTTTTGAGCCATTGGTGAATCAAGAATGATAGGAATATTAATATCAATCTGGTGCGTATAAATGAGCTGCTCAATATCAAACAGCAACTCCTGAGTTCGACCTACGCTAAAAGCGGGGATCAGAATGGCTCCACCATCGTTGAGAGAACGGTCGATAATGGCTTTCAGTCGCTCAGAGCGGGTACTGATGTTCTCGTGCGTGGCATTACCATAGGTGGTTTCAATCAATAGGTGATCGGCGCGTTGCGGGGAAACTGGGTCAGGTAAAAGAGGGGTATTGTTCGGCCCTAAATCACCAGAAAACACAATAACCTCTTGGTTGGGTAGGCGGACCTCTATATAGGCAGATCCAAGAATATGCCCAGCTTGCTGGAATCGAGCCACTAGCCCGTTAGGGTTTTCTTTCGTGATCGGGAACCATTGATTGTATTTTTGCGGGCATAGCAGTCGACGCAGATGATTAAGCACCAGTTCGGTTTTTTTTTGTGTTAACCCCAGTTGCAGTTTTAAGCTGTCTTCAAGCATTAATGGCACCAGTTCTGCGGTCGCGTCACTGCAATAAATAGGCTTATTAAATTGTGTGGCAAGTAACCAGGGCAAGCGGCCAATATGGTCGATGTGAGAGTGGGTAAGCAGTAATGCATCGAGATGCAACGTCGTAAACTCAATATCAAGTGGGCGTGTGTCAGCCCCTTGAAACAATCCACAGTCGATGAGAATGGATTGTTCATTGGCTCTTAGTTCATGGCAAGAACCGGTAATGGTATCTTTGCCGCCGTGATGTATGATTTCCATAATCCACTCCCCAATTAACGCCATCATCAACGATTCATTACTGTGCCTCTGGAGCGATATAAATACAAAGTCTGGTCCGATTAATGCGATGAAAAGGAGAATACATAACTAGCGTATTACTTGATTGCATGGATTTTTTGGCTAACGACGCAATGCTAACGGATTCAATGCCGGTGACAATATACTTGTGGCCATTTGTTGCAGATCTCAGCGTAAAATATCCGGAATCAATGGTTCTTCTTGTTTCACCACATTGGCCGGGCTGGCGGGAGTTGAATGGTTGTATCAAATACCAACACAAGGCTTTAGAGTTAATATTTTAATTTAGTGTTACTTCAGATGTTACATCAAAATCCTGCTTAAAAAGGAACTGAACTCCCGTCTTTATATGTAATTTAGCTATAAATTCCCACTCGGATATAGCTATATATTCTATAGTTCAGCGAAGTCTCCCTATAGCTCATTGCATCAAAGATACTTTCTGAATATTAAATCTTCGAAAGTAACTTTGTCGCATTTTCAAAAATTGAATCTGAAATCTTCTCAGGGAAATCTTCAGGTAGCTTTGCTTTTACTTGTAAGATTGCTTCGGGGAACTCATCTTTTAGCTCATTCAATATCTCTTGCATCTTATCTTGGCTGAAATTTACAGCTTTAGCAGTATCTAGAAAGTGGCGAGGTAAGATTTTGTTAATTTCATACTTTTTCCCTCTAGTCGCTTTGAGTCCCATTGCTAGCTTGAGTTTTCTAATATTCAGACCTCGACCACCCAGAAGCGGATATGCTGATAAAATATCGTAGAATGGAGTTAAACGATAACTCCCTCCCTTCTCAATATAAATAGAATAGTTTTTAGCATGCCCATCGGTTGCCCCTATAATCCACTGAAAAACTTGAAACTTCATGAAGTTATACTGATCTTCCAGAGCATTACTTGAACCCATGAGTAGCTTCATTATTTCCGAAATACCAGGGCCACCTTGAGATTCGTACTTGATTGATGATGGCATACCAAATACTTGGCACATGTCTTCTTGAGGTAGACGGAGTAAGTTAGCTTTATCTTTAGTCCAGCGTCTATCGAATCGCTCTACAGCTAAAGCTTTCTGGTTATCATTTTTGATCATGTGGACATTGGGAACTGCAAACCCTAGTGCTTTAGCTAACTCGATGCAAAGGTACTCATTTTCAACACTGTCTTGAAGATCTAATGTTGTGTTTGCTTGTTGTATTTCACCAATTGGTAGTTTGATGCTATGAGTTGTTGGAGTATTACCTTTAGGGATACACCACTGTTCATCAACGGATAGGAGTGCTGTTTTTTCTTGAGCACCAGCCACTGATATTCTGAAATCTTCTTCTTCTTCAACCATTCCGAGTGGGATATCGGATTTGTAAGCTGAGAGCACGGCATCCAACTTTATATCATCTAAGACTTGGTAATTGAGTGGTTCATTTTTGTAAGGTTGCTCAGGAGAAATTAATGCAATAGCTCCGACACAATCTTTACCAACTTCTTTGAGAAGATCGAATGGCTGCTTAGATGAAGCTTTACAACGAGCTACGATCCTATCTCTTACCTTTGGGCTATCAGGTAAAAGGTTGTCGAAGTAGTTGATGACTGAGTCTGAAGCTATAGGTGGCAGTTGTAATTTTAGAGACAATGATAGTGGTCGGGACTTGTCACTGGTTACCCAGGTCTTATCATACTGAAAAGTATGAGCACCATTCTTCTGTTTGTTGAGAGTCCCTACGAGTTCTCCGTTCATGTATGCGTTTAGTTTTTGCATTACCAGTTCTCATCATCTTGGCTATCTTGTGAACTTACTTGTGCTTTTTCCTGGATGCTCAGTGTCAGTTCCATTGCCTGGATAAGTTTGAAGAAAGTCGAAAGTGTTGTCTTATCAGGACTATTTTCGAAGTTTGAGATAGTTGCTTGCTTTATGCCTACCCTTTTGGACAACTCTGATTGAGTCCAGCCGTTCTTTTGCCTTATTAGGAGCATCATGTCAGCGAGTTGCTTTGGACTATATATCATTTATTCCAACCCTCTATAGATTTAAGTTGCGACTTTACATCTCTCATTATCCTCTAGTGAGGATATGGCAAAGTATATCCCTTGGTGGGGATATTTTCCACCATATCCCCACAAGGGTATTTTACAATTGATATCCCTTTGTGGGGGTATTGGATGGTATGGTGAGACATAGGGAGCATCGGGTTCTATTCATTTTTTTAGTTTGTTCATAAAAAATGAACAGGGGAATAAATGAACACTTGAGGTGTTTTTATCTCGGAGAGACCTCGCTAGCATTGTAGTGGAACTCACGGTGCTTTCGGACGTTTGTAGGGTAGTGTCTTAAAGCCTGTTTAACAGACTCAGCTTCAGCTCTTCGTATGTTCTTCAGATTCGATTTATTTATGAGACTTAAAATCGTGGTGCATTGAGCCTTTAGGCTATCTGCGGTTTTTGGGGAGACTTGGTCTAGCTTATATAGTTAAAACTTTTCGAGTATTGAAAATGGGCATGTATCGGGTTTTGTCGCTTTCTTTTCTATGGCTGGTGGCTTTGACACTGACCAAAGTTCATTCCGTGAGAGCTGGCCCATCACTTTCTTTCTAATGGATAGCTCTAACTCAAGGGCTAAAAGCTTAGCTTCGTGCTTACAAGATGTCTTAAGCGATCTCTTTATTTCAGATCTGTTTTCAAATAGAGAACGTTGTTGGCGAGGAAGCTGATATCGGAAATCCCCGTTACCTGATTTTGATAAAGTCAAATATCGCATGTTTAGTACCAATTTTTAGTACAAAACTGCAAAAACTCATAGCTTAGAAGTAAAAAGGGATATGAATCAAAGGTTTACCACTATTCCCAAACGTTTGGCCGGGCTGGCATAAGTTGATCTGGCTTTTTAACTGTATGTTTTAATTTAAATTGATTTGATTTCCATTGATGTACCTTCCGGTGTACCCATTAGTTACGGTTACCCCCATTTTCCACCTAAATAGGGTGCATTTCCTCAGAATCTAATTCTCTCATTGATCTCAATGGAACAACCCCTGAGTTGTTCAGAATGCCAATTACAACTTTAAAGTTGTTTAAAGGTGTATTTACAACTAATATGTTGTTTATAGTGACTGGTACAACGATAGAGTTGTTTGAGGTGTGCAGTGAAGAATATTGATGAAATTGCAGCGCTGCTCATTGAGCAGCGTAAAAATCAGGGTATCGAGCAAAAAGATATGTACATGCGAATCGGCATGAAGCAACAACAGTATCAACGCATTGAAGCGGGTAGTGACGTAAAGCTATCGACCTTGCTCAGAGTACTGGAAGGGCTGGATTTAGAGCTTTCTATTGTTCCTAAGGGAGGTAAAGCGGCCCCTTCCCTCGGCGAGAGGATATCAGATAGCCAAAGTGAATTTGGCAAAGATAAAGGTGATCTAGAAGATGACTCTGATGATCTTGGTTTTTGGTTCAACTCAGAGGATAACTCATGAGTAAGCAGATCGAGAAAGTAGAAGGCTTAAATATCCAACTACACGGTATCGATGTTGCTGTCATTGCACATTATGCTGGTGGGAAAAACATACTGACCTTCAACCCCGAATTTGTTGCGGTGCCAGTTGATAAAAGGCCTGTTTTTACCTTGAGGCAACTGCGCGATCCAGGCTATTTAAGTAAACCTCAGATTCGGACCGATAAGATCCCGCCTGTATTATCCAATTTGTTACCAGAGGGAGCATTGAGAGAGTTGACAGCCAAAGCGCTCCAATGCCACGTAAACAACGAATTTTCACTCCTTGCCTATTTAGGCTCTAACTTGCCAGGAGCACTAATCGCTAAGCCGATAAAAGCGGGTGATGTATCCAATTGGGCGCTGGAGCAGCGATTATCGACAGAACCTCAACAAATTAATGTTAGACATGCCAATACCAAATTTTCATTGGCAGGCGTACAGATGAAGTTTTCCTCGTCACATCTAGATGGCCGATACCATATCGACCAGGAGATTTCGAAGGATATGTGGATTATTAAAACCCCATCCACCGTACACAAAGGTGTACCCGTCAATGAATATACCTGCATGAAACTGGCTGAGGCGGCGGGGGCAGAGATACCTGAAATACGGCTAATTGAACTGGAAGAGCTTGAGGGGTTACCCAGTATTAAATTACCGGATGAGCAATATGCCTATGGCATCAAGCGATTCGACCGTAGTGCCGAGGGGCGTATCCATACTGAAGATTTTGCTCAAGTATTCGGCCTTTACCCTTCGGACAAATATCAACGGATTAATTATGAACAACTAGGTAACGTGCTCTATCAATCTAGCTCTGAACGATTGAAAGACATTCAGCAGATGGCAAGACGGTTACTGATTAACATCTTGCTAGGAAACGGCGATGCACACCTCAAAAACTGGACGTTGATTTATAGTGATGCTTACTCCCCACGCTTATCACCCCTTTATGACGTGGTATTCACCTCTCCGTATATAGAAAATGACAGCCTTGCGCTGAACATGGTAGGAATCAAGCAATGGTTTGAAATCACCATGAAACACTTTGAAGTGTGGGCTGAGAAATCCGGAGCACCGTGGGTTGCGATTAAGCCACACCTGATTGATGTGATGAACCAGGCTCGAAAAAACTGGCCTGATTTGTTGCAAGAGCTTCCCATGGAGGAAGGGCAAAAAGACGCACTAAAGAAACACTGGGGCAAGTTGAGTGATGACTTCAGAATTCCCCTGTAGACGAAAAAAGAGAACTAGATGAGCAAGTTACTTAAGCTAAAAAGATTTTTTACACTGTAGGAGGCTGGGATATATCTCAGTAGTGCCTTTGAAGAAGATGTATCAGTGTCGGACATTTACTCTTTTGCACTAAACCGACATTTAATCCTGTCTGTCAAGTTTAACAGCGGATTAGAGGCATCTCCTGGGTATACATGTGCTGAGTCAGAGCTACTGATGCTCAAAAAGTGGCCTGTGGATGGCGGGGATTTGGAATCTAAATGAGCAAATTCCGTTTTTACTTAGGTTTGCAAATAGCGCATGTTTTAGTACCTACGTTCAGTACAAAACGGTTAAAATAATATGTATCAATACAAAAAGGGCGATAACTCAATGAGTTACCGCCCTTTCCAAACGTTTGGTGGAGCTGGCGGGAGTTGAACCCGCGTCCAAAAATCATTCATCATTGGTACTACATGCTTAGTCGATCTTTAAATTCACCAAGTACCTGCGAACCGACACGCTAGTAAATGACTATCCTGAATTAAATTTCGAACTTCATCTCTCAGGCGGGAGAATCCGATCTAGCTAGTTTGGGTTTGACTCTCTGTTATTCCCCGTCTTACAAGCGGAAGCTAGGGCAGAAAGGCTCTCAACAGGTTATTAAGCTGCTAGTGCGTAGTTTTCGTCGTTTGCGACTATTTTTTTGCGGCTTTTAACGTGGCCAACCGCCCCACGGCATGCACCTCAGACTTCAAAATTCTTGTCGAATCCTAAATCAGCCCCAAGTGTTATTCGCATAGTACCAGAAAAGCATTGGCTGTCTAGCACTGTGCGTTTAAGTGCTCAAGATTAACGCAAATTACTCTTCATAATCCGTGCTTTATCGCGAGCCCAGTCTTTTTCTTTCATATCAGTACGTTTATCGTGCAGTTTCTTACCTTTCGCAACACCAATCTTTAGCTTCACCCAAGAGCGAGACCAATAGAGTGCAGTAGCGACCAGTGTCATGCCTTCACGGTTGATACGACCAATAAGGTTATCGAGTTCTTTACGAGAGAGAAGTAGCTTACGTATACGAGTTGGGTTAGCAACAACGTGAGTAGAAGCTTGAGTTAATGGTGTGATTGTCATACCACTTACAAACGCTTCACCATCACGAATATAGACATAGCTTTCTGCAATGTTGGTTTTACCTTCACGCAGAGATTTTACTTCCCAGCCTTGTAGCTCCAAGCCGGCTTCAATTTCATCATCAATGAAATATTCGTGGCGAGCTTTTTTGTTGAGAGCGATGGTATTGCTACCCGCTTTATTCTTTGATTTCTTTGCCATAGTGCCTGCATTATACGGCTTGGATTTCGGTTAGGAAATCCTTTATTTGCTCTAAGAGAGAATAAACGTAGAATTACAGTAATGAATGATTATGTAAAGCAGTACCGGAGTTAACATGAAACAAGTGAGTCGTTCAGCATTGGTCTCTTTCAGTGCTGAGCAGATGTACGCATTGGTTAATGATGTTGCCAGCTATCCTGAGTTTTTGCCGGGGTGTTCAGGTGCGAAGGTGATTGAATCTTCTCAAGTGAGCATGGTGGCGTCTGTTGATGTGTCTAAAGCCGGAATCAGTAAAACGTTCACCACATTAAATCAGTTAACGGATGGTCAAGCTATCATGATGAGCTTGGTTGATGGCCCTTTTCGTTCGCTAACGGGTGGGTGGCATTTTACCCCTCTGGATGATAGCGCCTGTAAGGTCGAGCTTAAATTAGAATTTGAATTCTCGAGCAAGATGGTTGAGTTGGCTTTTGGTAAAATTTTTAGCGAGTTAACCAACAACATGGTGAGTTCGTTTACCAAGCGTGCAAAACAGGTGTATGGGTGTTATGAGTATTGAATCTGAGATGATCCACGTTGAAGTTGTTTATGCTCTGCCTCAGGAGCAGAGAGTTTTTACGCTTGTGGTAAATAAGTCATTAAGTGTGGAAGAGATCATTGTTCAATCTGGTGTATTGTCACTTTACCCAGAGATTGATTTGAAAAAGAATAAGGTGGGCGTGTTTAGCCGTAATGTGAAGCTTGATGCGACCGTGCAGGATAAAGACCGTATCGAAATCTATCGCCCCTTACTTGCTGATCCAAAAGAGATTCGCCGTAAAAGAGCGGAACAAGCCAAGCTAGAAAAGAGTAAATAAAGCTGAAAATTACCGATGTGTGAGTGACGGTTGCCATATTCTCTCAGTGAGGAATTAAGGCTTTATCTCGTGGGGTCTTAGTTTGATGAAAAAAATGGCCCGTATTCGTACGAGCCATTTTTATATTGTTTAAATATAAATCATCAGTAGACATTACAATCTAGTTGATACTTTCGAAAAACTGCTCACTCGCTGGGTAATCGCCAACAATATCAACAAGTGTTCCTGATGGATCAAAATTGACCACGAGGTTTTGTTGAACAGGATCTTTGTGGCCCTCAGTCAAATGGTAGATGTAGTACCAAGTGTCTGGGTAACCATTTTCAATCAGCATCGGTGAGCCCATCACATAGCGTACTTGCTCTTTTGTCATACCAAACTTGAGTTGGTCTACGGACTCTTGTTCTACGTAATTGCCTTGGTTAATGTCAATTCGATAAACAAGTTTTTCTAGTACTGAACAACCCGTTAGCATTGTCATAGCTAGGGGGACGATGACTAACCATTTTTTAAACTGCATATTTTCTTTCTTTGCAAATGAACATTAAACTGCGGTGATAATAAACAACCTCGGCACAGAAGTAAAAAACTCCTTTTCCTTCGAAGTGTTTCAGACCGCGAATTTAGAGATAGGTTGCAAAGAATGCTCAAATGAGATTGAAAAAGGAACTTTTTTAGCTTGGTAATTAAGCTTTTTCAATCATTATGCCGCTATTAGTAATTCTTTTGCATTCGCTAAAGTCGATTGGGTAATCTCGCTACCACCAAGCAGTCTTGCTAACTCAGCTATTCGTTCATCACCATTAAGCTGGTGCATTTTCGTTTCTGTTTTCCCTGATTTGGTTGCTTTCGCTACAAACAATTGTTGATGACCGCACCCTGCAACCTGTGGAAGGTGGGTGACACACAGAACCTGAGTAGATTGGCCTAATGTTCTTAGCATTCTTCCTACAACCGCCGCCGTTGGGCCACTAATCCCGACATCCACTTCATCGAAAATCAAGCTTGGAGTCTCTACTTTTTGTGCTGTGATGACCTGAATCGCGAGAGAGATTCGTGATAGTTCACCACCTGATGCAACTTTGGCTATTGGCTGTAACGGTTGGCCGGGATTGGTTGATACCAAGAAACAGATTGCATCCATACCCAGTGGGGAAGGGTGCGTGACCTCATAATCGACCGAAATCTTGAATTGAGCTTTTTCCATACTCAGTTCATGCATACTTTGAGTTATAAGCTTATTGAGCTCTTTGGCGTATCGACAACGTGACTTGCTCAGTTTTTCTGACGTTGTAATGAACGCCTGGAAATGCGCATCGACATCTTTTTTTAATTCTTCAAATTTTTCATCAGAACAATCCAGTGCTTCGATCTGTGACAATAAGTCTTGATGGTGCTGGTAAAGCTCTTCCGGCATGACATTGTGCTTACGGGCGATGGAAATGATTTTTGAAAAGCGAGATTCAACAAACGCCATTCTAGAAGGATCCATGTCAATGCTATCGAGATAGTGACGCAGCTCATTATTGACTTCTTCGATCTGAATCGTTGCTTCTGCCACCATGTTAGGTAATTCAACCAACTTGCTATCTAATTCGGCGAGTTGAATCAAAGCGCTGTTTGCCAGTTGTAAAACACTGAGGGCGTTAACTTCTTCACCTTCGTAAATCAGTTCGATTGCTTGTTGGCAAGTTGAAGCCAGTTCACCACTGTTCGACAGGCGTTTGTGTTCCTGCTCTAAGGTACTGAATTCGTCTTCAGTAATCGCGAGTTCATTCAGTTCTTTTATTTGATATTCGAGCAGCTGTTTTTGTGCTTGATTTTGCAGGCTATTTTCTTTGAGTTGTTTGAGTAAGTTATCGGATTGTCGCCATTTTTGATAAGCATTACGTGTATTTTTTAGTAGGTTGTGGTGCCCAGCATATTGATCGAGCATCGCCATTTGATGATCGCTTTTCATCAGTTGATGATGAGCATGTTGACCATGGATGTTGATCAGAAGTTGGCTTAACGATTTTAGTTGAGATAGAGGTACAGGGCTGCCGTTGATGAAGGCTCTTGAACGACCCTCTTTGGTAATGGTACGACGTAAAATACAGTCGTTTCCGTCGAGTAGGTCGTTGTCTTCAAGCCAACGTGAAGCGAGTAAGTTATTGTCCAATAAAAAGGCGGCGCTAACTTCGGTTTTTTCTTCACCCTGTCGAACCATTCCGGCTTCAGCTCGACCTCCAAGACATAAGCCGAGAGCATCGATAGCAATGGATTTGCCCGCGCCAGTTTCGCCAGTAATGCTTGTCATCCCTTTCGAGAGTTCGAGCTGCAAAGATTTAACGATAGCAAAGTTGTTTACACTTAAATGAGCCAGCATTTTATTTACCTGTACAATTGAACAATACTGTATAAGAAAACAGTATATACTGTTTCTTTGTACAGTAAAGTTGTGCAGATAAATTATTTGTCGGTAGTGGCTAGATTGTGAGCAAAATCAAAATAGTTTACTTGACCAACCGAGCTTGTTTCTTAACACATGATAGTAGCTGTAATCTTTAGGGTGAATCAGTTTTAGCGCCGTAGGGCTTTGATAAATATGGATTTCATCACCAGGAGAAACCGGTAACGATATTTGGCCGTCACAGCTGACTTCTTGCGTGCCACGATTGTCAGGAGAGACAATGAGCTTAATTCGTCGATTGCCATCAACCACTAATGGGCGACTGGATAAGGTGTGGGGAAACATGGGGACTAAGCTGATCGCGTTTAAGCTTGGTGAAAGAATTGGCCCGCCCCCCGATAATGAGTAGGCCGTCGAGCCCGTTGGTGTGGAAATAATTAAACCGTCAGAACGTAGAGAAAACGCAAATTTGTCATCAATATAGACTTCAAATTCGATCATGTGAGCAACTTGCCCTGGGTGAAGAACGGCCTCATTGAGCGCTGAATTATGGCTTTTTACCTGCCCATGACGATGTATTTCTGCTTCCAGTAAAAATCGGTCTTCGATGAGGTATTCACCGTTAAGAACGCCAAGCAATCCACCTTGAAAGTTGTCGGGGTCTAAATCGGTCAGAAAGCCCAAATTACCTCGATTGACGCCGATAACGTATATGTCGAAGCGAGACAACACTCGCGCAGCGCCAAGCATATTACCGTCACCGCCTACGACGATGGCAAGGTCTGCCTTTTTGCCCAGTTCAATGAGGCTTGAGAAGTTTTCTTTAGGGATATCATCAAGAATGTCGCATAAACGATCGTCAATAAAGACGTGGTAACCTTCAGCGGTTAGCCATAGATAGAGCTCTTTATGTGTTTGTATTGCTTGTTGATCTCGAGGTTTTCCGATGATCGCAATCACTTCAAAGCATTTTTTCATAGGTTTTCCAGACTAATTGGGCTTGATTCAAGAATCTTCATCCCCATAATAAGGGCAAGTCACCTTTTTATGCGAATTTTTGTGCCTTAAGAGAGTAATAAAGAGTTTAGGCGCACGTTATATTAAATTCTGGAGATATCATGAGCAACGAAGAAAACAAAATGAACGAAGAACAATTAAAGCAAACTGAAAACACAGAGCGAGATGCTGATGTTGTTGGAAGCGATGCTGATATCGAATGGAACGAAGAAGTACAAGTCGATGAACAGGAAGCGAAAATAGCGCAACTTGAAGCGGCATTGCTGACTAGCGAAGCTAGAATTGAAGAGCAAAAGGATTCAGTACTTCGTGCTAAAGCGGAAGTCGAGAACATGCGTCGTCGAACTGAAATCGAAATCGATAAAGCGCGTAAATTTGCCGTTAATAAATTTGCTGAAGAATTGTTGCCAGTGATCGACAACCTTGAACGCGCAATTCAAGCTGCTGATGCAGAAAACGAAGTGATTAAGCCAATCCTTGAAGGTATCGAGCTCACGCATAAGTCTTTCCAAGATGCACTGACGAAGAATGGCCTTAAGGAAATTAACCCTGAAGGTGAAGCCTTTAATCCAGAAATGCATCAGGCGATGTCTATCCAAGAAAGCCCAGATCACGAATCAAATAGTGTGATGTTTGTTATGCAAAAAGGTTACGAACTCAATGGTCGAGTGATTCGCCCGGCAATGGTGATGGTCGCTAAATAACATCCACAGTTTTTGGATAAAAGATAAAGAGAAGCCGTTGCTTCTCTTTTTTATGCGAGAAATTAACGTAACTTTTTTTTCATTTCCCCTTGAAAAGAATTTTGCCGCCCTTATCTATGGTTCATACAAAAACAAAGATTATATTTTTGTTTATTCGTAAGGGTTGAAAGCCCACTATTTATCCCCCACATAGGGGATATAGAAAATCTAAATAGAATTAATTCGGAGATCGCCTGATGGGTAAAATCATTGGTATTGACTTAGGTACTACTAACTCTTGTGTTGCTGTTTTAGACGGTGACAAGCCACGTGTAATCGAAAATGCAGAAGGTGAGCGTACAACTGCTTCAGTTATCGCATACACTGACGGCGAAACGCTAGTAGGTCAGCCTGCAAAACGTCAAGCGGTAACTAACCCAACAAACACTTTATTTGCTATCAAGCGTTTGATTGGTCGTCGTTTTGAAGACGAAGAAGTACAACGCGACATCAAAATCATGCCATTCAAAATTGTTAAGGCTGATAACGGTGATGCTTGGGTTGAAGCGCAAGGCCAAAAAATGGCTGCTCCTCAAGTTTCTGCTGAAGTATTGAAGAAAATGAAAAAAACCGCTGAGGATTTCCTTGGTGAAGAAGTCACTGGTGCAGTCGTTACTGTTCCTGCTTACTTTAACGATGCACAGCGTCAAGCAACGAAAGATGCTGGCCGTATTGCTGGTCTTGATGTTAAACGTATCATCAACGAACCAACAGCTGCGGCATTGGCTTACGGTCTAGACAAAAAAGGCGGCGACCGCACTATCGCTGTTTATGACTTAGGTGGTGGTACTTTCGATATCTCTATTATTGAGATCGACGAAGTTGAAGGTGAAAAGACATTTGAAGTACTAGCAACTAATGGTGATACTCACCTAGGTGGCGAAGACTTTGATAACCGTCTAATCAACTACCTAGTTGACGAATTCAAAAAAGAGCAAGGCATTGATCTTAAGACCGATCCTCTTGCTATGCAACGTGTTAAAGAAGCGGCAGAGAAAGCGAAAATTGAACTGTCTTCAGCACAGCAAACTGACGTAAACCTTCCTTACGTAACGGCTGATGCAACAGGTCCTAAGCACATGAACGTTAAAGTGACACGTTCTAAGCTAGAGTCTCTTGTTGAAGACCTAGTACAGCGTTCTCTTGAGCCTCTTAAAGTTGCTCTAGCTGATGCAGACCTGTCAGTAGGTGACATCGATGATGTTATCCTAGTGGGTGGTCAAACACGTATGCCTATGGTTCAAGCTAAAGTAACAGAATTCTTTGGTAAAGAACCTCGTAAAGATGTGAACCCTGATGAAGCGGTTGCAATGGGTGCGGCTGTACAAGGTGGTGTTCTTGCTGGTGACGTTAAAGACGTTCTTCTTTTAGATGTTACTCCTCTATCTTTCGGTATCGAAACGATGGGTGGCGTAATGACTAAGCTAATTGAGAAAAACACAACGATTCCTACTAAAGCGGATCAAGTGTTCTCAACCGCTGAAGACAACCAAAATGCAGTAACTATCCACGTTCTTCAAGGTGAGCGTAAGCAAGCGACTTACAACAAGTCTCTTGGTCAGTTCAACCTAGAAGGCATCCAACCAGCACCACGTGGCATGCCACAAATCGAAGTAACATTCGACCTAGATGCTGATGGTATCCTGAACGTATCTGCTAAAGATAAAGCAACGGGTAAAGAGCAGAAGATCACTATCCAAGCATCAGGCGGTTTGTCTGAGGAAGAGATCGAGAAAATGGTACAAGAGGCTGAAGCTAACAAAGAAGAGGACAAAAAGTTCGAAGAGTTAGTGACGACTCGTAACCAAGCTGACCAAATGATTCACGGTACTCGCAAACAAGTTGAAGAAGCGGGTGAAGCTTTACCTGCTGAAGATAAAGAGAAGATCGAAGCGGCTATTACTGCACTAGAAGCCGTTAAGTCTGGTGATGATAAAGAAGCGATCGATGCTAAAGTTCAAGAACTTATGCAAGCAGCTCAAAAACTGATGGAAATTGCTCAACAACAAGCTCAAGCACAGCAAGCCGCTGGCGCAGAAGCGGGTGATCAGCAATCAAATCAAGATGACGATGTTGTCGACGCTGAGTTTGAAGAAGTTAAAGAAGACAAAAAATAATTTCGTCGCAGAGTAGCCTGATTTCCTTATCGGAAGTGCTCACCTACCACTACCATTGTAGGCTCAGCGCTTCCTCCTAGAGTTCAAGCTACTTGCTTAGAAATTGTCTCAAAGACTTATTAGTACGGGCGTCAGAGGTAACTCTCACGCCCGTAAATTTGTATTTAGACTTGTCGATCTAGCTAATAGCTTTATTTGATATTTTAATAACAGAACTTTTATCTAGATTGATACATAGACTACTCAAGTGACTATTTGGTAGTAGCAATTATTTTGGTGACCTAGAACATGTCAAAACGTGATTTTTACGAAGTATTAGGCGTAGGCCGCGATGCATCAGAGCGCGATATTAAAAAAGCGTACAAACGCTTAGCAATGAAATTTCATCCCGATCGAAATCAGGGTGATGACAGCGCACCAGAAAAATTTAAAGAAGTCAAAGTAGCGTACGAAATCCTAACTGACCCTCAAAAGAAGGCGGCTTATGATCAGTATGGTCATGCGGCGTTTGAGCAAGGTGGAATGGGCGGCGGCGGTGGCTTCGGTGGCGGTCAAGGCGACTTCGGTGATATCTTCGGTGATGTGTTTGGCGATATCTTCGGTGGCGGTCGTCGTGGTGGTGGTGGCGGTCAACGTGCTCAACGTGGATCAGACCTTCGTTACAACATGGAACTGTCGTTAGAAGAAGCGGTTCGTGGTGTGTCTAAAGAAATCGAGATTCCAACACTGGTTCATTGTGACTCATGTGATGGAAGTGGCGCTAAAAAAGGTTCATCTCCAGAAACGTGTGGCACGTGTCATGGTCATGGTCAAGTTCAAATGCGTCAGGGTTTCTTTGCTGTACAGCAAACCTGTCCGACTTGTCACGGCAAGGGTAAGATCATTAAAGACCCTTGTAACTCTTGTCATGGACAAGGGCGTAAGCAAAAGACGAAGACACTGAATGTTAAAATCCCATCTGGTGTAGATACCGGAGATCGCATTCGTCTTTCAGGCGAAGGTGAAGCGGGAGATATGGGCGCACCGGCTGGTGACCTATATGTACAAGTACACGTAAAAGAACACAATATTTTTGAGCGTGATGGTAACAACCTTTACTGTGAAGTGCCGGTTAGCTTTGCAATGGCCGCGCTTGGTGGTGAAGTTGAAGTTCCAACACTGGACGGTCGAGTTAACCTAAAAGTGCCAGAAGAGACGCAAACTGGTCGCATGTTCCGTATGCGTGGCAAAGGCGTGAAAGGTGTTCGCGGCGGTGGTGTTGGTGATCTACTGGTTAAACTGGTCGTTGAGACACCAGTGAAATTAAGTTCACGTCAAAAAGAGTTACTCAAAGAATTTGAAGAGTCTTGTGGTGGTGATGCGGCTAATAAGCATAAACCAAAATCTGAAGGCTTCTTTAATGGTGTTAAAAAGTTCTTTGACGATCTGACAAGCTAAGTAACGTGTTGAAAAGAAAGGGTGTGCTAATCTAGCATGCCCTTTTTTATGTCAATTTATCCTGCCTATTTACACTAATCTTACGGCATTTTATTGTTTGAAGATTTAGCCGATATATTCATGCCTTTCTTACCTGCATCACTCTTACCTGTATCACTCTTACCAACAATCACTCGGGGCGGTTTCACCTTTCGCGTTAAGCGTCATCTTGTGGTCGCTTGATAGACAAGCATCGTTCGTTTGTCCTTTATCCGTTTGCGCTGTTGCCGTAATGGTATAGGTCGAGGTCGAGGAGCTAACGACTGAAAACAGGTACCGTTCACCACTACTCTCACAAACCGTGCAGGTCCCCGCCGAAATAATACTGCTCCAGCTATAAGTTCCCACATACCCTTCTTCAAGCAATAGTTGTATTCGCATCATATCCATTTTTGCTGCCGTTCTGTGCGCTTCGATTACATGAGAAGTGTAACTAGGGTAAGCGATCGCCGATAAGATGGCGATGATGGCAACTGTGAATAATAACTCGATCAGTGTCATCCCAACCTGTCGATTTTTGTATAGGTTACAGCTAATTATTCGAATCATTACGTGTTGTCCTTATATATTCTCCTCCTATTTTTGTTAGCTGCTAGCATCGATGCAAGTAAATTGATTTTTAAGCAAAAAGTTTTAGGGGGATTTGGGAAATGACTCGCGGCTTTACTTTGTTGGAACTGGTAATAACGATGAGTGTTTGTGGTGTTGTCCTCGCTTTTGCTGCCCCAAACTTTAGCAAAATGATCGAAAGTAGCAAGATGCAACGTCTCGCCACAGAGCTAAACGGATTTTTGATTCAAGCGAGATCAGAGGCTGTGATGCGAAATGAAGCACTCTATGCACATATATCTTTTCTTGAGGGGACGGAGAACGCGACCGGCACTTGGAGTATCGTATTAGCTGACTCCGATGATTTGAGTACCGCATATACGATTGCCCACTTTGATGGTAGCCCGTACAAAGGCATAAAGTTGACTCATACGTTCAGTTCTCAACAGGTCTCTTTTGAGGAAATTAGAGGTCGCCCTAAATCCGGCAGTTTTACTTTTCATCCCAAGTTAGACAGCACCAATAAAATGGCCATTAAAACGTCTAACCCACCAGGCAGAATAAGAGTTTGTGGCATTGAAGGGGACCGATATGGTTATAAAGCGTGCTAAAAATCAGCGGGGAAGCTTATTGCTTGAGTTGATGATTTCCTCGTCAATTACTCTGATCGCAATCATGGTTATAGGTTCGGTATTTATCAGCGGGCAGCGCATTGCAAAAGAGCGAAGTTTGGATCTATTGGTTCTGCAAAGTTTGATGACCACAACGTCAATGATACGAGCAGATATACAGCGTGCGGGTTTTGATGGGGGGCATGGACAATCAGTTAGATTGACAGGCGCTGAGGATACCATTGCGGTGAGTGGCAGCAGCATGGGGTTTGCTTATTATCACTCAAAATCAGGCCAGTATCAGCATGTGAAATACACGTTGGATAATGGTTCATTGAAAGCATGTGAAAGAAAGCAGGCTGCGCTAGCGTCTTTAGCCGAGTTAACAGGGTGTACTCATCTACTTGATCAAAATATTCTAAACGTAGTGTCATTTGCGGTAACCACTACTCCACTTGTTACCAGTAGCGCTGAAAACCTGTTTACTCATATTTACCTCGAAGCCGAACTGCACGATGGTCGATACAACCAGTCCATTTCTATGGGTATAAAGCAAAGGAATTGGCGATGAGAAAAAATCAACAAGGGGCGGCTGCGTTGGTCGTCACTGCACTGCTATTGGTTGGGGCGTTAGCGTTTGCACTCAGTTCTTATCGAGGTGTCTTTTATCAAATAAAGGTGGCTAACAACCAGATTGATGCTCGTATCGCTCACTGGCGAGCAGAAGGAGGGCTAGAGTGTGGATTTAGCGCTATCGTGCTAAACAACAACAGTGCCATTCCGGCGAATTTAAACACGGTCTGTTCAGCGATGGGGTTAGCGCACCTTAAAGCTACAGATGATGATCCTGAACGGTTGTCGGCGAAATTTGGTCATCGAGAAGTGAATAAGAGTATCACGTTCTCTGGTGATTCAGGCTCTGGGGCGATTAAGTCGACATCGGATCTCATCATCTATGGCTCCACATTGGTCTCGCCTCCTGATCCTGGTGTCAGGAATAGTGATAACGAATATGAATGTATAGCGGTAGTCGTGAGTCATAGCTTATTGGCAAGTGCAGGTATATTGAACCATGGTGTGGGCTCGGCCATTCCCAAATCAAGCGTTGGATTTGATAACAGTTCTGATTGTGTAGGAAATCATAAAACAAGTACTTCTTTAAAGGCTGGAATATGGCGCGATGCTTCAAGCAATTATGTCTCGTTCAACGCAGGCAATGATCTTCAGCGTGATGAAACACTCAATCCATTTAAGGCTGAGTTTGATTTTGAACGTGGAGATTGGGAAAAGGTAAGGGACCATTCTGACTATGGTTTTATGTCTTACACAATGCTTGGGTCTGACGTAGATTGCGTTCAACAGTTTAAAGACGATTTGGTTCGAGGGCAGGCAAATAAAGTATGGATAGACGGAAGCTGTGAACTCAATCAAGCTGCAATTAATGAGATCACGGACATTCAAAGTGCTCATTCGGGAACGTATTTATTCTTACTTGTCCACAATGGTGTGTTTGCGATTCGGGGATCTGGCTCAATAAAAGGTGTGATTTTCCACTTTAACGAGAACTTTCAACCCGAACCGACGTATTGGGAGCGATTTTCAACGGAAACTGTTGCTGATCTTAATGCAAATTTTACCGTTCCGATTCAAACGGTCTATGGCGAGTCGACACTATTAACCCCCAAGCATGCCACTTTCTTACAGTCTGGCTCATTCAAGTTCACTGGGGGGATGATGTTTGATACCCAAGGGCAGATGGCTCTGTTTTACGACTCAATGAGGCTCCAATACAACAGTGATATTACATCGAGCTTTGTTTTCTCTACCAAACCGAAATGGAAAAAAGGATCCTGGAATGATCACTAAACACCAAGGTTTTAGCTTGATAGAGGTCATGATTGCTTTTGTCCTCATTGGTATTTCGTCACTAGGTTTAGTGAAGTTACAAACGATGGTAGAGAGCCAGGCTGAAGAAGCAAAAAATCGCCTTGGTGCTTTGTACTTAATGGAAACAAAATTTGAGGGCTTTCGTCAGCGAGGCGTCTCTTCTGCGAGTCACTCTTATTCTTTTCACGATGTGCATAATGAGTGCAATGCGATGGTTGAAAAGAGTGCCACCTCAGAGATTCAGCTGACCTGTGAATCAGAATTACTGCTTACGGACACCGTGAGTTCAATCATCTTAAAAGCGTATTGGCTCGATAGATTTAATCAAAAAAAACAGCTTGAGCTAATAACCATGATTTCTAAATACAGTGAATTTGACTGATTCATCTAAACCCCAACAATCCCACCTATAGGCAAAACAAATAGTGGGTTGCGGTGGTAATGATTCGTTCAATGTATGTCATAAGGGTATCAATTTTGTTTTTTTTGGTATGTGAGTTTGTGTTTATTATGTTGCACGTTAATGGTGTTTTTGCAAAACATGCCTCTGTTTAATAAAAACATTATGGAATCTTGTGCTTTTGTGGTGCGGATTTTATAGAATATGTGGTGATATATAGACCAACAATATTATCTACAAAGGTCTAAAAGCAACCACATCAAACAGACGGAGTTACCATGAGTAACCAAGCAACACAACAAGCACCATTGCCGAAGCCGAAAGCTATGGATCGCTTTTTAAACGCTATCGAAACCGCGGGTAATAAAATACCTGATCCTGCTATTTTGTTTTTCTGGGCATTGGTTATTGTCTGGGTATCATCGGCATTATTGTCTAACGTATCTTTCGATCTTATTAACCCACGTACCGGCGATGCACTCGAAGTTAATAACTTATTGACGGGTGAGGCTCTTGCTAGCTTTCTAGCGAACATGGTTACGACGTTTACTGGCTTTGCTCCTCTAGGTATCGTATTGGTTGCGATGCTGGGTGTGGGTGTGGCAGATTCTTCAGGCTTTATTCAAACCGGTCTTAAGAAAATGCTTAACTTTACGCCAGCTAAGCTTCTAACACCGATGCTAATTTTGGTTGCTATCGTATCTCATACAGCAGCTGATGCCGGTTATGTACTGGTTATCCCACTAGGCGGTATCATCTTCCATGCAGCGGGTCGTCACCCTCTAGCGGGTATTGCAGCAGCATTTGCTGGTGTGTCAGGTGGTTTTTCTGCAAACTTTATTCCTTCAGGTATCGACCCTCTATTAGCAGGTTTTACACAAACTGCAGCTCAAGTTCTTGATCCTGAATACATTATCAATCCATTAGCTAACATTTTCTTTACAGGATTATCTTCATTCCTAATCGTTGGTATCGGTTGGTGGGTAACAGAGAAAATCATTGAACCACGTCTTGCAAATACGCCTGTTGATGAAGATGCAGAAGAAGCCCCTGATCTGGGCACGTTCACTGAGATTGAATCTAAAGCATTCCGTTGGGCTGGCTGGGCAATGGTTGCGGGTATTGCAGCGCTCGTTTTCGCACTTATGCCTGAAGATTCTGCACTACGTTCTCCTGAAGGCGAGCTAACGGCATTCTCTGCACCTCTTATGCAGTCTATCGTGCCGCTGATCTTTGTTCTGTTTGTTATCCCAGGTATCGTCTATGGCCGAGTGTCGGGTAAGTTCAACAGCAATAACGATGTGATTAAGTCAATGTCAGAGACTATGTCTACAATGGGCGCTTACATTGTGATGTCGTTCTTCTGTGCACAGTTTCTTTCTGCATTTGGTCAATCCAACATCGGTACAATGCTTGCGCTTTACGGCGCTGAAGGCCTAAAAGCGATGGATCTTGCTGGTGAGGCGACAATCGTTGGTATGATTCTGCTTACTGCGTTTGTTAACCTGCTCGTGGGCTCTGCATCGGCTAAGTGGGCGCTAATTGGTCCAATTCTGGTTCCAATGTTGATGGTTGTCGGGATTTCACCTGAGCTATCTCAAGCGGCTTACCGTGTGGGGGATTCTGTCTCTAATATCATTTCTCCACTGATGGTGTTCTTCCCACTTGTGGTTGTTTACTGCCAACGCTATGTTAAGTCGACAGGCATTGGTACGTTAGCGGCTCTGATGATGCCGTTCTCTATTGCTATGCTGATCGGTTGGACTCTCTTCCTACTAGGTTACTGGGCTCTAGGCATCCCTCTAGGTATCAATGCACCTTACACTTACGCAATGTAAGTGGTGCTAGAAGACCTAACTTAGATATGGGTCTTCAATAAAACCTTTATCTGAAGCCCGCGATAATTGTTGCGGGCTTTTTCTTATCTGTGAAATCAAGGTACACTTCCGATCTGATTGTATATTTACACCCAATTGACGATTTTTACTTCGGAGTGTTTTGTGTCTGTTTCTCTATTTTCTTCTCAAGATGAATATTTTATGCGTCGAGCTCTAGAGCTAGCAGCGGTGGCAGAAAGTGAAGGAGAGGTACCGATTGGCGCCGTTCTTGTAAGGGACGGGGAAATCATCTCAGAAGGCTGGAACCGCTCGATTGGTCAGCACGATGCTACCGCCCATGCAGAGGTTGAAGTCTTGCGAAAAGCGGGCAAAGTATTAGAGAATTATCGTCTGCTGGATACAACCTTGTATGTCACGTTGGAGCCATGTCCAATGTGTGCGGGTGCGCTTTTACATAGCAGGGTCAAACGAGTCGTGTATGGTGCATCGGATCTCAAAGCAGGGGCTGCGGGTACTGTATTGGATCTTTTTCAAAGCCAGGCAGCGTATCATTATGCAGAAGTGGAGCATGGGCTTCTTGAAGCAGAATGCAAAGCGGTGCTGCAAGCATTTTTTAAACGTCGACGTAAGGAAATAAAAGCAAAGAAACAGCAGATGAAACAGGAGTTAGAAGGCAAGCCAGATAAGTAGAAATGGGATTTAGCAAACACCCACATCTGAATACATTCACCGTGGTGTATTATATTGCTAATGATAGATGTTTGCTGACTGTTTAATCCAAAAGTAGCTGGGTGTACGTGCGGTTGCGCCAAATGATTTTCTTTTTGTTATTGGCGAGCATGCGTTTTCTGCGATTTGCTGACACTGTTTTATTCAAACGTTTGGATTGCATTTTACGCTTCATCATAAAATACTCCTTTCTAAAGGTTCTTATTTTCGTTTTTCAAACACGTCGGTTTGAACCGTTCCATTCTAATTACTCACCCGTTATAAGAGTGAATTGTTACGGCAATATGAACGTGCTTGAACAAAGTAAGACATGCGGCTCATCTAAACAAAATTCAAGTACCTAGAAATTAAAGTACCTAGAAATTAACGAGTGTATCCGTTTGCTGTGCACTAGGGCTCTCGGATCAAAGTGAGCGTAAAGTGTGCAACAGCTCGACTACTCTTGCACACTGCTCGTGGTTATGGACTAAAGATAGTGCCTTTAAGATCAACCCGTCGACTAATTAGTGGGTGATGCTTCACTTATTGAAGAGAGACTCTCACCAGACACCGCTACCCCTGCCGAAACTTCAGCTTCAGAAACCTTATCCTCAGCAACCTTATCTTCAGAAACCTTATCTTCAGAAACCTCAGGAGGTAACGGTTGGATAACAGTTAAATCATCCATGTTGGCCCCTATGTTTGAGGTATTCACTTGGTTGATATGGCCAATAATACTCTGATAATACCGTCGTATATTCTCTACGTAGTTTCTCGCCTCATCACCTCGAGCAAACCCATAGTAAGTTTGGCTGTAGTATTTCTGTTTCCTAAGCAGCGGTAAACGATCTTTTACATCCGCCCACGAATCTGGGTTTGCCCCTTGGCTTTTTGTTAAGCGTCTTGCGTCCATCACATGACCAAAGCCAACGTTGTATGAAGCTAGTGCAAACCAGATTTTTTCATGTTGAGGAATACTGTCAGGAATCCGACCCACCATTTTTCTTAGGTATTTTACGCCGCCATGGATGGATTGCTCAGGATCTAGCCGATTGGTGACACCTACACTTTTCGCTGTTGGTAGCGTAAGCATCATCATGCCTCGCACCCCTGTTGGGGATCGAGCTGTCGGGTTCCAATGGGATTCTTGATAAGCTAACGCTGCAATGAGGCGCCAGTCAAACTCTTCAGAGTATTTTTGAAAAAGAGGTGACCATTCGGGAAGTTTACTGTCCAAAGCGCGAATGAAAGCCCGTGTATCAACATAATCAAAGCTGCCGATATGCCCGATGTATTTTTCTTCCAGTTCATCCAATCGCCCCGACTGTTTTATCGAGCCAAAGAACTCGATCAGCAGCGCGTATAAGCTTTCATCTTGAGAGCGGTTAAGAAACCAAGAAATAGGCTGGTCTTCCGTCAGTTCAAAGGCAATGGCGACATCTGGGTAGATTCGCTGGGAAAGGGAAATTTCAATGGAGTCAGCAACAGTAAAGGGCAGGTCACCTTTAGATACCTGTTTCAGTACTTCATTAATATCTGCGTTAATATTAACGGAGTAATCTAAGCCCTCGTGCTGCGCTTTCAACGTCTCTAGTGTATTAATGAAGTGTGAATCATCGACAACGCTGATGATGGATTTACCGTCATTTTTTTCAATGAGTGATGCCTGGCGGTCAAGGAGCTGTTCTAAGTTTCTAGGTCTCCACTGTCCTTTTTTATACACTAACTGTTGGCTGACATAGTAATAAGCAGGCCCGGCTCTAAACTCTTCGAGGCGTCTTTCCGACTGACTTAATCCCGCCGCAATAATATCGATCTCACCATTTCTTAGCGCAGGGTAGAGGCTAGACATTCGATAAGCAGGTTTCATCTCTAGATTAACACCAAGCTCATTCGCAAATTCTCTGACCAGCTCGTAATCAAGCCCCGCAGGGCCATCCGGGCCAATATAGTAAGAAAGTTGATTGTTCAGTGTTCCAACACGCAACACGCCTCGGTCGAGAATTTGTTCCAATTCACTTTTGGGCTCAGATTCAATTTGGCAGCCTGCGAGAATCAACGAAGCAAAAATATACATCGCAGTCAGTTTTAATTTTGAGAGAGTATTATTTAACATTTTTAAATTCTCATACATCCAGTATGGCTTTTATATCAAAGCCTAACGGTATGGAAAAGCAGAGTTACAAAAGAATGAGCGAACTGAGGTTTAATTCGCTCATTGAGGTGTAACCTGACATTGACGAAAAAAATGACGCAAACGGTTGCTTTTGGTGTTACATCACAAAAGTAATTGCTTTATAATGCGCTCGCAACAGAGAGGTGAAATCGGCATAAGTTCAAAGTCTTTCTTTATGGGATGACGATAACCCACTGAATTTATTCCAATACTACCTTAATCAACTGCATAAGAGACCTAAGCACATGAGAATTTTGCGTGGCTCCCCAGCCTTTTCTGAGTTTCGTGTAAACAAGCTTTTAGAGCTTTGTCGTGAATTAAGCTTACCAGTAACTGGTATTTATGCTGAGTTTACCCACTTTGCTGATCTAAAGGCAGATCTTGACTCGTCTGAAGTCGAGAAACTAGAAAAGCTGCTGACTTATGGTCCTACGATTGAAGAGCATGAACCTGAAGGTTTATTGCTGCTTGCAACGCCACGCCCAGGCACTATTTCGCCTTGGTCTTCAAAATCTACTGACATCGCTCACAACTGTGGACTGGATAAAGTGTCTCGTCTAGAGCGCGGTACGGCTTTCTACATTGAAACTTCTTCTGAACTTTCTGAGCTTCAACTTGTTGAGCTGAAAGCCATTCTGCACGATCGTATGATGGAAGTGGTATTCACTGACTTCGAATCAGCAGCGGCACTATTCACGGTTGCTGAGCCTGCTCCTTATGCGGAAGTTGACCTATTAACTGGCGGACGTAAAGCGCTTGAAGAAGCAAACGTTACCCTAGGTCTTGCCCTTGCAGAAGATGAAATTGATTACCTTCTTGAAAGCTTCACTGAAAAGCTTGGTCGTAACCCGACTGACATCGAGCTAATGATGTTTGCACAAGCGAACTCAGAGCACTGTCGTCACAAGATCTTTAACGCTGATTGGACTATCGATGGCGTTAAGCAAGAAAAATCATTGTTCAAGATGATTAAGAACACCTTTGAAACGACACCAGAACACGTTCTGTCTGCTTATAAAGATAACGCAGCGGTAATGACCGGTTCTGAAGTCGGTCGTTTCTTCCCAGATCCAGAAACTCGCCAGTACAACTACCACCAAGAGAAAACACACATCTTGATGAAAGTTGAAACGCATAACCACCCAACGGCTATCTCTCCATGGCCGGGCGCATCAACAGGTTCAGGCGGTGAAATCCGTGATGAAGGCGCAACGGGTATTGGTGGTAAGCCGAAAGCTGGTCTGGTTGCGTTTTCTGTATCTAACCTTAAGATCCCGAACTTTGTTCAACCTTGGGAAACAGACTTTGGTAAGCCAAGCCGTATCGTTACTGCTCTGGATATCATGCTTGAAGGTCCTCTTGGCGGCGCGGCATTCAACAACGAATTTGGTCGTCCAAACCTACTAGGTTACTTCCGTACTTACGAAGAGAAAGTAAACTCTCACGCAGGTGAAGAAGTACGTGGTTACCACAAGCCAATCATGCTAGCTGGTGGTCTGGGTAACATCCGTGATGAGCACGTTCAGAAGAAAGAGATCCCAGTTGGTGCAAGCCTAATCGTTCTTGGTGGTCCTGCGATGAACATCGGCCTTGGTGGCGGTGCGGCATCTTCAATGGACTCGGGTTCTTCTTCTGAAGATTTAGATTTTGCTTCTGTACAACGTGAAAACCCAGAGATGGAACGTCGTTGTCAGGAAGTAATCGACCGTTGTTGGCAGCTTGGTGATGCGAACCCAATCGCATTCATCCACGATGTGGGCGCGGGCGGTATCTCAAATGCACTTCCTGAGTTAGTAGACGATGGTGAGCGTGGCGGTATCTTTAACCTACGTGACGTACCAAACGATGAGCCTGGCATGAGCCCACTTGAAATCTGGTGTAATGAATCTCAAGAGCGTTACGTAATGGCGGTTGCTGACAAAGACATGGCAACGTTCGACGCAATTTGTAAGCGTGAACGCGCACCATACGCAGTGGTTGGTAAAGCAACAGAAGAACGTGATCTTAAATTAGAAGATTCTCACTTCGACAATACGCCAATCGACATGCCAATGGACATCCTATTAGGTAAAACGCCTAAGATGCACCGTGATGCGAAAACGCTAAAAGTAAACAACCCAGCGATTGACCGTTTTGGTATTGAAATGAACGAAGCGGTCGACCGTGTTCTTCGTCTACCAACAGTCGCTGAGAAAACATTCCTTATCACCATCGGTGACCGCTCGGTAACAGGCCTTGTCGCTCGTGACCAAATGGTTGGCCCTTGGCAGGTTCCTGTTGCTAACTGTGCGGTAACGGCAGCAAGCTACGACTCTTACCACGGTGAGGCGATGTCTCTTGGTGAGCGCACGCCAGTGGCACTACTAGACTTTGGCGCATCGGCTCGTCTAGCGGTTGGTGAAGCAATCACTAACATCGCAGCGACGAACATCGGTGATATCAAACACATTAAATTGTCAGCTAACTGGATGTCTCCAGCAGGTCACCCTGGTGAAGATGCAGGTCTTTACGAAGCGGTTAAAGCGGTTGGTGAAGAACTATGTCCTGCACTGGGTCTAACTATCCCAGTGGGTAAAGACTCAATGTCGATGAAGACTAAGTGGGAAGAGAATGGCGAGCAGAAAGAAGTAACGTCTCCGCTATCTCTTGTTATCACTGCGTTCGCACGTGTTGAAGACGTTCGTAAGACAATCACTCCTCAGCTTCGCACTGACAAAGGCAATACAAGCCTAGTTCTTATCGACCTAGGTAACGGCAAAAACCGTATGGGTGCGACAGCACTTGCACAGGTATACAAGCAGCTTGGTGACAAGCCAGCAGACGTAGACAACGCAGCGCAACTAAAAGGTTTTTACGAAGGCGTTCAAGCGCTTGTAGCGAACGACCAAGTTGTTGCTTACCACGATAAAGGCGATGGTGGTCTATTCGTAACGCTAGCAGAAATGGCGTTCGCAGGTCACTGTGGTGTTAACGCTGATATTGCAGCGCTTTTATCTGCATCAGAGAATAGCGAAGATACACTAGCTGCATTATTCAACGAAGAGCTAGGTGCGGTAATTCAAGTTCGCAATGATGATTTAGACGCAGTTCTTGCAACACTTGCAGCAAATGGCCTAGAAGCATGTTCACATGTGATTGGCAGCGTTGTTGGTGAAGGGGAAGCATCAGACGAAGTAGTGATTAAGTCAGGCGCAGACGTTGTAATCCAACGTAACCGTACTGAACTACGTACTATCTGGGCTGAGACGACGCATAAGATGCAAGGTCTACGTGATAACCCAGCATGTGCTGACCAAGAGCACGAAGCGAAGAAAGACAACTCAGATCCAGGTCTGAATGTTAGCCTAAGCTTTGACGTAAACGAAGATATCGCTGCACCGTTCATCAACACAGGTGCTAAACCTAAGATGGCAATTCTACGTGAGCAGGGTGTTAACTCTCACGTTGAAATGGCAGCAGCATTCGACCGTGCAGGCTTCGAAGCAACTGATATTCACATGAGCGACATCCTAACGGGTCAAGCGGTACTAGAAGAGTACAACGGCCTTGTGGCGTGTGGTGGCTTCTCTTACGGTGACGTATTAGGCGCTGGTGAAGGTTGGGCTAAGTCAGTTCTGTTTAACGACTCTACTCGTGACCAGTTTGAAAACTTCTTCAAGCGTGAAGATACTTTCTCTCTAGGTGTGTGTAACGGTTGTCAGATGCTGTCTAACCTGCGTGACCTAATCCCAGGTGCGGAATACTGGCCACGTTTCGTTCGTAACGAATCAGAGCGTTTTGAAGCACGTTTCAGCCTAGTAGAAGTTCAGAAGTCAGATTCTGTCTTCTTCAACGGCATGGAAGGTTCTCGTATGCCAATCGCTGTTTCTCACGGTGAAGGCCGCGTAGAAGTACGTGATAACGACCACCTAAACGCGATTGAAAACTCAGGTACGGTTGCTCTACGTTACGTTGATAACAACGGTAACCAAACGCAGCAATACCCGAACAACCCGAACGGTTCGCCAAACGCTATCACAGGTTTAACAACGACTGACGGCCGCGTGACTATCATGATGCCTCACCCAGAGCGTGTATTCCGCACAGTTGCTAACTCTTGGTCTCCAGAAGGCTGGGGTGAGAATGGCGCTTGGATGCGTATGTTCCAAAATGCACGTAAGAATGTAGGCTAACGATTAGGGTAAATTGATTTAGCTTAAAATTAGAAATCGCCACTCATTCAGTGGCGATTTTTTATTCTTCACCAGAAAATTTTGTACAACAATGTGGCCTCATGAAACCATACTATTTGAAAGGGAATAATGCTTATTGAGGTTGGCTAATATCACCTATCTTAACTAATGTAATAGTAATATCTAATATAGGTGTCTAGATTTAATGTCTTTTTCAAATTGGAGCATGAGAGCTCTTTCTGGGTTGATGTCGTTTTTAATCGTTGTGATGTTTCTTTCGGCTTATTTTGCATTTAAGTATCTGTGGTCGCACGACGCGGCATTGGCACAAGTTGAAAGTATTCAAAAAAGAGAGTTGCAACAGGTTTACACGATGTTGGACTTGGCCAAAAGTGACTTACAGGGAAAGCTTGAAGATTATGCCGCATGGGATTCAATGGCAGAGTTTGCCGATGATGGTAATGTAGAATTTACAAAAGATGATCTTAATATACACACCTTGGTTTCAATGAGTTTAGAAGCTGTGTTTGTTTTTAGTCAGGGAAGAGATCTTGTTTATTCTAAACGTTATGATCATAGAAAAAGCAAGGAAATTGAAGTTGGCAGTGAGCTTGAAAACCACCTAGATTTACTGCTTGACTTAGGTGAATCCATGCCGACTGAGGAAATTAGTTCAGTTACACGGCTGTTAGCGTTTGAAGATCAGGCATATATATTTTCTCTTTCCAGAATATGCAATAGTGATGCTTATGAATGTGATAAGGGTTTTGTCATATTTATCAGCCCACTAGAGCCTGATTATCTTGAATTGATTGAAAAAACAACCGGGCTTAAAGTGTCAATTCGAACGTTAAAAATTCTCCCTACAATGTATGGACAAGACCGTGATGTGGCAGAAAGCTATTTAAATTATTTAGATCCAATATCTAACCTTAATATTAATATCAAAGTAACACACAGTATTGTCCGACCTGAATTTTTTGATGAGAACGAACTGACAGTGGTTATTGGTTTTTCCGTCACTCTTTTTCTCATGAACCTGCTTTTAGTGAGTAAGTTAACCGCGCCAATTGTGAACGCGAGAAATGCATTTATTGAGTTTTCTCAACACGGAAAAGCGCTACCCGAAGAGCAACAGTTTGTTTCCAAAGAGATGAAGCAATTCTCCAGTACAATCAATAGTTTGATAAATGAGATCAATGAGAACCGTAAAGAGCTAAGGTGGCAATCTGAGCATGATTATCTGACTGGTCTTGCGAATAAAAGGTTACTCGATAAGTTAACATCAGAGTGGATAAACGATCCTAAGATTTCTCATTTGACTTTTTTCATGATTGATATTGATTTTTTTAAATCTTACAACGATCACTATGGTCACTTGGCGGGGGATCAAGCACTTGAACGGGTAGCTAAGCAGTTGTCCCAATCTATATTCAGTGAAAATCAAGTCGCTGCTCGATTTGGCGGAGAGGAGTTTTGTCTAGTTATTGCGTCAGCGACTTATTTCGATAGCCTTGCAATAGCTAAACAGCTGCATAAAAACATTAGCAGACTAGGTATTTTACACGAACACTCTACAGTATCTGAGTTGTTGACCATCAGCATAGGAGGGGTTCAGTGTATAAATAGTTCGAATGAGAGCTACCAAAGCTTGATCCATAAGGCGGATATCGAACTTTACAAAGTGAAGAATAATGGTCGCAACAGCACTAGCATTATTGATGGCAACTGAATTATCGCGATATTAGAAAACCAATTGATGGTGGTTTTATTGAACGATATTTTTGCTCTTAAGACTGAATAAAACAGCAGCAAATCTTTTGTATTTGTGCTCTAATACCGCGCTTACCAAGGGATGGTTTTAAACGCGCTCAATATAGATAGAATTCTTAGCGTTGGGCAATCCCTGATTTAATCCCTTAGGAATACAAAAAATGGCTACAAATAAAAAATTTGCTATCCGCTTAACTGAAAAGCGCACAGGCTGGTCTGCGGAAATCACACGTCAAGTCACCTCTCGTAAAGTGGTTGTTTCAAAACGTGAAATGGGTTTTGAAACCGAAGAGCAAGCACAAGCTTGGGCTGAGAAAGAGCTAGCAGGTTTTGTTAAAAACCAAGCAGAGCGCAATGAGCGTAAGGGCCAACAACGCCAAGAGCGTGAAGAACGCGAAGCAGCTGCGGCTCGTGAAGCAGAACAAAGAAGAGAAGCTCGTCTTGCTGCTGAAGATGATGCAGAGTAATCTCTGAATTCAATATAAAAAAACCGCCAATGGGCGGTTTTTTTATATTCTTATTTATAATATCGAAGCTTCTGGCTTAACGAAATTGACCAGCATCTGATAGGAAGTCAAAACCTGCTGTTGCTAATTTTGCTTCTAATGCTGTTCTATCAATCTCAAAGTAGACGGCGAGCTTATCGAGGTCACCGCCAAAATCATCGCGAAGCTTCATATTGATGATACTCATGAGCATGATTGGATCCATCGCTTCAAAATTCGATAGATTCATGATTAATCCTCAAAATCAGAAATCAATAAATTTGCCGCTGCAAATGCCGCTCGTTCACGGGTCTCTTTAGGAAGAGATTCATCAGCCGCAATGTCATTAAATGATTTCACAGCGCAAGTAATGGCTTTAGGAATGTAGCTTTGATCGCCACTGCCAATTTGTGAGTACAGTTCACGTACCAGATCACAACAGTCGTATACTTTCATGGTTTAACCCTAACTAAATGATAACTGCTCTCAATATACACATAGCCATTGGGAAACTCAAAACGAGAATTTGTTATAGCTCAAGGTATGGCTTTGTATGGTTGAGAAGTAAACGATCAATACGATCAGATTGATGAAAAATGGCGGGATTTAAGATGAGAGAGTGCAATGGTCAGAAGCTAGAATGGTCAAAAAAAAGGGCTAACGATCATCGTTAACCCTTTTTTATTTACTTAACGGATTGTTATTTAAGCTGAGCTTTTACATGCTCAATAATGTCAGTCATCGGAATAGCCGACTTTTCACCAGCACGACGGTTCTTGTACTCAAAATTGCCTTCTTTCATTGAGCGATCGCCGATAACGATAGTGTGTGGAATACCAATTAATTCGATATCTGAGAACATGACGCCTGGGCGCTCTTTACGGTCATCGAATAGTACTTCAATGCCCATCGCAGTCAGTTCAGTGTAGAGTTTTTCAGCCGCATCTCTTACTTCTTCAGACTTGTGCATGTTCATTGGAACGATAGCCACTTGGAATGGTGCAAGTGCGTCAGGCCAAATAATGCCGTATTTATCGTGGTTTTGCTCGATTGCAGAAGCAACCACACGAGAAACACCGATACCGTAACAGCCCATCTCTAAAATGGTATTTTTACCATCAGGCCCAAGCACGCCACAATTCATCGCTTCTGAGTATGCTTTACCCAGTTGGAAAATGTGTCCGACTTCGATACCACGTTTTAGCATCAGTGTACCTTGACCACATGGGCTGGCATCACCTTCTACCACGTTACGTAAATCTTCAACCTGAGCAAGCTCAACATCACGACCCCAGTTGATACCGAAATAGTGCTTACCGTCTACGTTTGCGCCTGCGCCGAAGTCATTCATTACTGCAACTGTGCGATCAACGATGAATGGTAACTCTAGGCCAACAGGGCCCAGTGAACCAGGACCAGCACCGATAAGTGCACGAATCTCTGCTTCATCAGCCATTTGCAGTGGAGAAGCAACCTGTGGAAGATTTTCAGCTTTCACTTCGTTAAGCTCGTGATCACCACGGATGATGAGAGCGATAATATCAGCGTCTACTTCATCAGAAGCTTTAACGAATAGAGTCTTAACTGTTTTCTCAATGGCTAAACCGTGTTGCTCAACCAATTCCGCGATAGTTTTCGCGTTTGGCGTATCAACCAGTTCCATCTCTTGAGTTGGCGCTGCAGCTTCTTCTGTCGGAGCCAAAGCTTCTGCTTTCTCGAGGTTTGCTGCGTAATCTGATTCTGTAGAGAATGCGATTAGGTCTTCGCCACTCTCTGCAAGCACGTGGAATTCTTGTGAGCCACTACCGCCGATAGCGCCAGAGTCAGCCAATACTGGACGGTATTCAAGGCCCATGCGATCAAAGGCTTTGCAGTAAGCATCGTGCATCGCTTGGTAAGATTTCTCTAGGCCTTCTTTGTCGATGTCGAAGCTGTACGCATCCATCATTGAGAATTCACGTGCACGCATGACGCCAAAACGAGGGCGACGCTCATCACGGAATTTAGTCTGGATTTGATACAGGTTTAGCGGAAGCTGCTTATAAGAGTTCACTTCATTGCGTACTAGGCTAGTAATGACTTCTTCAGCTGTTGGGCTAAGAACAAACGGACGAGAATGACGGTCAGTAAAACGAAGTAGCTCAGGGCCCATTTTCTCTGAACGGCCTGTCTCTTCCCAAAGCTCAAACGGCTGAACAACGGGCATCAAGGTTTCAACAGCACCTGCATTGTCGATCTCTTGACGAACGATGTTTTCGACTTTACGCAGTACACGTAGACCGGTAGGTAGCCAAGTGTATAAACCTGAAGCTAACTTACGGATCATACCTGCACGTAGCATCAGCTGGTGGCTGATAACTTCTGCGTCGTTTGGAGTCTCTTTCAAAGTAGAAAGAAGATAGTTACTGGTACGCATTCTATGGTATCCGTTTGATCATTGATAAAAGAAAATTTGCGGTGGTCAATGACGACAGCAAATCTGATATAGCCGTATATAATATCAGCCTATTTGTGATCTCAAAAGCGCTCAATGTCAGTAACCGTAATGAAAAGCGCTTCTATGACAAATTTCACGTTGAGATCGAACAAATTTACCGCATATTCTTTGCTGTCTGGTTGTCCTTTTTTGTACGCTGGGCGGGGATCTTGCCCAAGAACTTCTTTGATTACCTGAATGATATGGCGAGCTTGTGGGTGCTCAGCCAGTTGACGTTGTGCGCGTTCTGAGAAGTTGACATCTCGAACTTCAGGTTCTTCAGTGGCAAACCCCCCTAATGCGTCTGGAATCGAATCGGAGTAGGGAATATAAGGTTTTATGTCGAGAATGGGGGTTCCGTCGACGAGATCAACACTGCCTAGATCTAACCAAGTTTGCCCCTTTTCTTGAGAGACGCCTTTTAACTCCACGGCTGACATACCAATCCCATTTGGCCTAAATGTTGCTCGTGATGCAAACACACCAATGCGCTCATTCCCCCCTAATCTTGGTGGACGAACCGTGGGCTTCCAACCAGCCGCGAGATTCTTGTCGAACAGAAAAAGCAGCCACAAATGGCTGAATTCGTTTATCCCTCTTACCGATTCCATGCAGTTAGCCTCATCAATAAGTTTAATCCGGGCTGTAGCACTAGGGGCCAGCCGAGGCTGCCGTGGGACAGCAAACTTTTCTTTATATGGCGTTTGAATAACACCTATCGGTTTTACGGAGTACACGTTTGGCCTCACACTGTCGTAATTATTAAGCAATTGTTGAGAATTGAACCAGAGCACTGACATGCTAATCAATCTTACTATCGCCACATATTAGCAAAATATTCCTATGAACAAGTGCTTATCGCTGTTTGGGTTGACTGCTCGACCTAGCTATCTATATTGTCTGGTTGTTAATTTTCAGTTAAATGGTCTTTGTTTTTGTGCGTAATTGGTTTCTTAAGCTGCCATTTAATATTTTTTGTTACATATTTGGCTTCATTTATTTCAAAATGTGAAGTAATCTTCCGCCTCTTGCGTGCTGGCAGCGCAAGAACAGGGAAAAACAAATCACTAAGATTAAAAGTAAACTCAATGGAGGGAACAGATGAGTTCATCTGCTTCGATAAAAAACAATTCGCCGAAAAAACCTATTTTTACCCGCTTTTTAGACGGCGTTGAATATTTGGGGAACTTATTACCCCACCCAATCACCCTTTTTGCAATCTTCTGTGTCGCAATTCTAATTACTTCAGGCATTGCTGGATACTTTGAAGTGTCTGTTATGGACCCTCGCCCAGAAGGGGCTAAAGGTCGTGCTGCTGACGGCATGATTCATGTAGTCAGTCTATTTAATGCCGAAGGTCTGCAACTGATTGTGACCAATCTGGTTAAAAACTTTGTCGGTTTTGCACCATTAGGAACGGTACTGGTTGCCATGCTTGGTGTTGCTATTGCTGAGCACTCAGGGTTACTTTCTGCGGCAATGCGTGGCATGGTTATGGGCGCTTCTCAGCGTATGGTAACCGTGACGGTCGTGTTTGCTGGTATTATTTCAAATACAGCATCTGAGCTTGGCTATGTGGTCCTTATTCCACTTGCTGCGATGCTTTTCCATTCTTTAGGGCGTCACCCGCTTGCTGGTTTGGCGGCGGCGTTCGCCGGTGTATCCGGTGGTTATTCTGCAAACCTTCTAATCGGTACGGTTGATCCACTGCTTTCTGGTATTACAGAAACCGCAGCACAGATGATTGATCCATCGTATACCGTTGGTCCTGAAGCAAACTGGTACTTCATGTTTGTTTCTACTTTCTTTATTGCGATTACTGGTGCATTTGTTACCGAGAAGATTGTTGAGCCTAAACTGGGTAAATACAATGACGAGGAAGCGTCTGAAGATTTATCAAACGACTCAATGGGTAAGTTAACGGATATCGAGAAGAAAGGCCTTAAATTTGCTGGTATTGCTGTTCTGGCCGTGAGTGCGCTTCTTGCTTGGACGATTGTTCCTGCTGATGGCGTTCTTCGTTCAGCATCAGGTACGGTTTCTGGTTCTCCTTTCCTAAAGAGTATCGTTGCGTTCATCTTCGTATTCTTTGCTATTCCAGGCTTTGTGTACGGTAAAGTAACCGGCTCTATGAAGAACGACCGCGATGTCATCAATGCGATGGCAACGTCGATGTCTTCAATGGGCATGTACATTGTTCTTGTCTTTTTTGCCGCGCAGTTTGTTGCTTTCTTTAAGTGGACTAACTTTGGCCAAGTGATTGCTGTGGGTGGCGCGAGCTTCTTGCAAGAAATTGGTTTGACAGGGCCAATGTTGTTCTTCGCATTCATCTTAATGTGTGGCTTCATCAACCTGATGATCGGTTCAGCTTCTGCACAGTGGGCAGTCACAGCACCAATCTTCGTTCCAATGCTAATGCTAGTAGGCTACGCACCAGAAACAATTCAAGCGGCTTACCGTATCGGTGATTCAACAACGAACATTATTACACCAATGATGAGCTACTTCGGTCTTATCCTTGCAGTAGCCACGCGTTACATGAAGAATCTAGGTATTGGTACGCTGATTGCGACCATGTTGCCTTATTCAATCTGCTTTATGTTCGGTTGGAGCGTCTTGTTCTATCTGTGGGTATTCGTATTTGGTCTACCTGTAGGCCCAGGTGCTGCTACCTTCTACACGCCGTAGTCGTGTAAATAAAAAAGTATTGTGAATAAAAACCTGTGACGATGTCGCAGGTTTTTTTATGTCGAAATTCTCACTAACGGTGTGCTTTATCGACGTTTTGCTAGAATGCGGTCGAGGTGGTTAGCAAATTCACGTCTATCGGTTTGAGACAGTGTCGCCGGCCCACCGGTTTGAATACCGCTTGAGCGCATAGTGTCCATAAAGTCTCGCATATTTAGCCGAGCTTTAATGGTCTCTGTTGTGTATAGCTCCCCCCGAGTATTTAGGGCTAATGCGCCTTTAGTAATCACTTCATCCGCTAAGGGAATATCTGAGGTGATGACTAAGTCGCCAGCGTTGGTTCGGCGCACGATTTCATTGTCTGCGATATCAAAGCCAGCTGGCACTTGAAGCGAATGAATATTAGCCCGTTTTGGCACCGGCACTACGTGGTTGGCAACAAAAGTGCACTCCACCCCCGTTCGCTCGGCAGCGCGCACAATCGTTTCTCTGATCACTTTCGGACAGGCGTCGGCATCGACCCAAATTTTCATCATTCTGACTTCTCGTTTAATTTTTCTTCTAATACAGTGACTCGCTGAATCAGTTGGTTAATTTGTTGTTCTAGGTGGGCGATTTTATCTTGCTCAAGGGTGTTGGCCACGGCGACTTCAACTTTAGGGACTCGATTCGAGTTTTTCCAACTTTTAATCGCGGTAATCAAGGCAGGAATAGGAACGGAGCTGCTTAAACGTGCTTTAACGAGTGCAACGGTCGGTTCTTTTCCTTCTTTCGCAAGACTGGATAATATGCTCGTGAGTTCGTCAGTGACATTTTGAGTTAACATCATTGGCTCCTAATTATTTTCTTTGCCACATCATACTGTTAATTGTCATTTTTGGCGAATCTCAAAATCGTCCTCTCTGTGTGAGAGATCTCTTACAAGTGATGTGAGAGAAGTGCATTTTATGGAGAGATAAATAGAAATTGATTTTATTAATATATTGATTTTAATGGTTTTTTGTTTTGTTCATGTTTGAGTGTCAATAATTTTAACATTGCAGTGTCTTGTCTATATATGAAATGAGCGTAGATTAGAACGGGTCGAAAGGAGTTCGATATGGAACAGGAAAACACCAAGGAATCGGTGGTCTTCAGGATGAAGAGTTGGCAGCTAGGATAGCCGTCAGCAGGAAGCGAAGGACATTGTACGGATACAACAGTGGCTAGGATGGTTACTGCAAGGGAACGACAATGGACACCTCTAGGAAGAGGTAGGACAGCATCAGGATGATGTCATGGACACCGCTCAAGGAACAAGTGATGAGTGCTAACGAGGATTGTTGGCTATCAGGACGACTAGGACACCGCTAGGACGGCGAAGTACGGAAATGCTGATGGATTCAGCCACTATTATGGATGATGCATGGAGCACAACAAGTAGCCGGACTGCTGCGAGTAAGACTATAACCCCGATACGCAAGTGTCGGGGTTTTTCTTTTGTACTCTGCTTCTTGTTTTGATAGAAAACATAATAAGCACCTCAAAAGTAACCTAGATCAATACTTTGCTAGGATGCTTAGTTTAACTTTCGCCTCTGTAATAAAGGCTTTGTAATTATCTATTAGATAGTCCCATCAAGGATTAGATATGACTATAGTAACTCGACGATTGATGCTACTTCCCTATAGCGAATCTCTGCAATCAGAATTTCTGATGTTGAATTGCTGTGTGAAGAATCGGGCTGAAATGAATGGCCCTCACACGGTCGCATCAGCAAGAGCGTTGTTCGATCGGGTACTGAACGATAGCTCAATGTATTGCATGGCTGTTTTAGATAACTACAACCGCGAATACATTGGCCACATCTTTATTTCTCAATTGGAATCTGAACCTGAACTTGGTTTTATCATTGATAAAGCGTATTGGGGGAAAGGGCTTGCAAGCGAAGCATTAAAGGCGTTTATTCCAAAAGCCTACAGAGAACTGTCTTTACAAAAAGTAGTGGCGACTGCCAATACCCATCATATAGCTTCAATTAAATTATTGGAAAAACTTGGCTTTCAAAAAGTAGGTGAAAACCAAGATTTTCATGGGCCTTACTACGAATATGAGCTTACAGCCGATGTGGTGGCAAATGAAAATTCAATGGCCTAAATCCACTCATCATTAACTCCCCTTGGTAACAATCATCGCCCAACGATGAAAATTCAAAATGATACACCGTGTGCCATTGCCATTTACCTTGAGGTGTTCGCAACTTATGTTGTCCGAGTGAAACAGACACCAATTGTAAATCGAGCTGTTTACATTTTCGCTCTATCGCTGATTTTGCTAATTCCCCTTGTTTTCTTTGTTGCCAAAATATAAAGCAAACGAGAAACAAAGCGATAATGGCCAGTAAATTATTAATCATGCAGTCTCTTTATCGTTAAAGTGTTAAGACGAAAGCGTTGATTGCTGTAGCGTTAATAACGCATTGGCCAACTCATCCGATGGATTGGAATGAAGAAGGGGCAAGATCACCATACGCAGCTCTGGTAGCATCACTAAGTCTGAAAACAGTTGATTGAACAGTGCTTGGTTTCCTGTCTGTGCTAATCGAAGTAAGAACTGTTCAGCGATACCAGGCTCAGCTAATAGATGCCATGTACGCCCCGCAATACCGATCAGAACCTCTTGATGGCTTAAACGCGGGCTTGCTAATATTTGATGAATAACGGGAAGAGAAATCGTACTGTCAGCCCCAGAAAGCGCACGGCACAAGGCCGATATTAAGAACAGATCGGGTTCTGGCGCGTCGATTTGAGTGACGGTCATTTCGGCAATGTTTTGTGCAAGCTTTTCGGGTAATTGGGTATGTTCTAGTGCGCCAAGTAATGCGTATAAAGGCTCGCTAGGTAAATGGCGCAACGCTTTACGTACCATTACGGAATTTTGAGATTGGCCTAAACGAGCACAAAGATCCGTGATTCCTTGTAGCCCAACTGTTTGCCAGTTTTCCCATCCTAAATGACCGGTAAAGTAGTGCTGCGCATGTTCGTAGTATTGGCTGCTTGGTAAGGCCAAATCAGAGCGGACTTGGCTATGGAATACCGCCATTTTGTCATCGCTTGGCTTGAATGTGTAAGGGTTGTTTGAGAGCTTTTCTTGTTGTTCTTCACTCATATCTTGGCTGATTCGAGATCCCATCGCTTCGAGAACGAATTTCAAAAAGTTACCTACGTCGGCCTGCTTTAATAATCCACGTTCATCCAATTCAAATTTTAGAAACCAAATCCACGGTTGCTGTTTTTCATTCCAGTAGGCAATCGCTAAATGCGCCTTACGTTGTAGTGGAAATGGATAAGGCTGCTGCCCTTTTTCGACACGAGCGAAAGCGGCATTTTCGATGGTGGTAATTCGACGACCGAGGTCAAAAATCTTATATTGGCAGCCACTGTTTGTGAGTAGCTCAGTAAGGGTATGCATAACTTCCATGAGGATAATGACCTTGAGTTTCTTTGTTTATTACATGGTATCCTAGCGCGTAATTTCAAGGTCTAAGCCCAATTTTCAGAGTGATTAATGACGCAATCTGCACAACTTCTTACTTTGCTTGATGAGTTACAGCTGGAGTTAAAGAGAAAACAGCTATGGCAATCGAATAAGCCGACTCAACAAGCACTGCAAAGCCAAGAACCATTTTCTCTAGATACACTAGAGCCCGAGCAATGGCTGCAATGGATTTTTATTCCTAAAATACAAACTTTGCTGGCCGAGAAACTAACTCTGCCCAGCGGTTTTTCTATTTCCCCTTATTTTGAGCAAGTATGGAAAGAGAAACCGGATTATCAGTCCATTGTATCAATCACCAAGAAAATCGATGAGGTGTGTCAGCCATGCTAGAGATTATTTACCAAGATGAATATTTGGTCGCTGTGAATAAACCAGCGGGTATGTTGGTGCACCGAAGTTGGTTAGACAAACACGAAACACAATTTGTCATGCAAACGTTACGCGATCAAATTGGCCAGCATGTGTTTCCATTACATCGATTAGATAGGCCCACATCGGGTGTGTTGGTCTTTGCATTGTCTAGTGACGTCGCCTCTCAAGTCATGCCGATGTTCGCCAATCATGAAATGGAAAAAACCTATCACGCTATTGTTCGCGGTTGGATAGAAGAGGGCGGTGTACTCGATTACCCACTAAAGGTTGAGCTAGACAAGATAGCAGACAAATTTGCTAACCAAGAGAAAGAACCTCAAGAAGCAGTGACTGCTTATCAGCCGTTAGCACAGGTTGAAGTGCCATTCTCAACTGGACGTTTTCCAACCAGTCGGTATTGCTTAATGGAAATGAAACCTCAAACTGGACGGAAACACCAGTTACGTCGTCATATGGCGCACTTGAGGCATCCGATTGTCGGAGATACGACTCATGGTGATGGAAAGCACAACCGACTGTTTCGCGAAAACTACGATGCTTACCAATTGATGCTGCATGCGTCTGAACTCAAGTTTACTCACCCCCTCACCAATGAGGAGTTAGTACTTAAAGCTGGATTTGATGAAACTTGGCAAAGGCTAATGACGGAGTTTGGTTGGCATAAATAGAAGGAATAAAAAACGGAGCGAGAAGCTCCGTTTTTTTATTTTATTACTATCTAGCAATGCTTGCTATGCAAGCTCTTGATTCCGTGGTGTTATTTAGCAAGGTACTGGCTGATTGAACCTACAATACCTTGTGCATCTAAACCGAGCTCAGCATACAGTTCTTGCTGCGTTCCCTGGGCGATAAACTTGTCTGGGATGCCTAGGTTTAACACGGGTTTGATGATTTTTTCGCTCATCATATACTCGATGACACCTGCACCAGCGCCACCGGCAATAGCATTTTCCTCTAAGGTGACGATAACATCGTGCTTGTCGGCCAGTTCTTTGATCAGCTCTTGGTCTAGAGGTTTCACAAATCGCATGTCGGCAACCGTCGCATTCAGCTCTTCTGCCGCTTGTAGAGCGTCGGGTAGGAAGGTACCAAAGTTCAAAATCGCGACTTTTTCACCTTGACACTTTTCACCTTGAGACTTTCCACCTTGACGTATTAGGCGACCTTTACCGATTTCTAGTTCAGTAAACTCCGATTGAATTTCGCTCCCCATGCCATTACCACGAGGGTAACGTACTGCGCTTGGCCCATTATGTTGATGTCCAGTGTACAGCATCTGACGACATTCATTTTCATCACTTGGTGTCATGATCGTTAGGTTCGGGATGCAGCGCATAAAGCTTAAATCAAACGCACCTTGGTGGGTTTGACCGTCCGCGCCAACAAGCCCAGCGCGATCGATAGCAAACATAACAGGTAGATCCATAATCGCAACATCATGAATCAACTGATCGTATCCACGTTGTAAAAATGTAGAGTAGATGGCCACAATAGGCTTATCACCTGCAATGGCCATGCCTGCTGCTAATGTCACCGCGTGCTGTTCAGCAATGGCAACATCAAAAAAGCGTTCAGGGTATTCTTTTGCAAAACGCACCATACCCGAACCTTCTTTCATTGCCGGGGTAATGGCCATTAATTTAGGATCTTGCGCCGCAAGGTCACACAGGAAGTCGCCAAAAATCTTAGAGAAAGTCGGTTTTGTACTACTGCTTTTCGGTAGGCTTAATTGGCTTGGGTCAAACTTAGGAACACCGTGGTAACCAATTGGGTCTTTCTCTGCTGGCTCATAGCCTTTGCCTTTCTTGGTCATAATATGCAAGAACTGTGGCCCTTTTAGTCCACGCATATTTTTTAAGGTCTTGATCAGCTCATTGACGTCATGGCCATCAATAGGGCCAATATAGTTGAACCCAAGCTCTTCGAATAATGTGCCGGGAACCACCATTCCTTTGAGATGCTCTTCCGTTCTGCGAACCAGTTCTTTGATTGGCGGAACGCCAGAAAGGACTTTTTTGCCCCCTTCTCTGATAGAGGTATACAGGGTACCCGAAAGCACTTGAGCGAGGTGGTTATTCAGAGCACCAACATTTTCAGAGATAGACATTTCGTTATCGTTGAGGATAACCAACATATCGGAATGAACATCGCCAGCGTGATTCATCGCCTCAAAGGCCATGCCCGCAGTGATGGCACCATCGCCAATGACACTGACAACTTTACGATTCTTTTGCTCTTTTTCGGCACAGATAGCGATACCAAGCGCAGCACTGATAGAAGTTGAAGAGTGACCCACCGATAACGTGTCAAATTCGCTTTCTTCGCGCCAAGGGAACGGGTGAAGCCCATCTTTTTGGCGAATCGTTGACATCTGCTCACGGCGACCAGTGAGAATTTTATGCGGGTATGCTTGGTGTCCAACATCCCAAATGACTTTGTCAAAAGGAGTATTATAGACGTAGTGCAACGCGACGGTTAACTCGACAGTACCCAGGCCTGATGCTAAGTGACCACTGGATTGGCTCACAGAGTTCAGTAAATAAGTTCGAAGTTCATCACACAGCTTAGGGAGCGTCTCTTTAGGAAGACTTCGAAGTTCATCCGGTGTATTGGCCAGTGATAACGTTGGATATTTTGAAATATCAAGAGTCATAGTAATGCGCTTATTAGTGTTTAGTTCTTGCGTTCGATGACGTATCGGGCGAACTCTTCAAGTAATTCTGTATTGTAAGGAATCTCTTCGAGTGCCTGAAGGGCTTCATTCAATAGAGTATGAGCTTTATCTATCGCACCGTCCAAACCGAGTAGGGATGGGTAGGTACTTTTATTCAATTCTTGATCAGAGCCTTGAGGCTTGCCAAGGGTTTCAGTATCGCCAATAACATCTAAAATGTCATCTTGGACTTGGAAGGCAAGACCGATGGCATCCGCAAATTTATCAAGCTGAGGGAGTATGGCAATGCCTTTCTCCCCTGCAGATAGAGCACCGAGTCGAACGGCGCATTTGATCAGTGCGCCTGTCTTGTTACGATGAATTTCTTCGAGTTCTTCAAGAGTCACTTGGCAGCTTTCGGCTTCAAGATCGAGAGATTGGCCGATACACATGCCATGAGCCCCTGACGCTTGTGCCAGTACTTGAATCATCTTAATGCGTTGCGCTTCAGCGACGGAGGAGAGTTCACCTTCTGCCAACACCGTAAAAGCGAGGGTTTGCAGAGCATCACCCGTTAGTATGGCTGTTGCTTCATCAAACTTAATATGACAAGTCAGCTGACCGCGACGCAGTTCATCGTCGTCCATTGCGGGCAGATCGTCATGAATTAGTGAGTAAGCATGAATACATTCAATAGCAGCAGCGGGTGTGTCTAACTCCGCTTGTCCACAGTTGAGCATTTGGCCAGTGGCATAGACTAAGAAAGGACGAGCGCGCTTTCCACCAAGTAGCAAACCGTAACGCATGGCATTAATGAGCGTACTGTCTTGGTGTGGCAGACGATCCAACCATGCGTTGAGCGTGTGATTGTTTTGTTGTTGATAAGCGGTTAACGCCTCAATCATAATGGGTCTTCTATATTATTCCGTCGGAGATTCAAAAGGGCTCAGAGGCGCTTCGTCATCATTTTGCAGCAAAATGCTCACACGTTGTTCAGCATCGCTTAGTTTTGTTTGACCGACGCGAGCTAAAGCAATACCACGTTCGAATTTTTTTAGAGCGTCATCAAGTGCTAACTCGCCATTTTCCAACTGTTCAACTAAAGTGTCGAGTTCTTCAATGGTCGCTTCAAACGACATGTTCTCAGGTTTTTTACTCGCCATAATATGTCTCGTTTAGCTGTCTAGTTGAGAAAGATGGACGAAAGTTACCTTAGGGCGTGGTGATGGTCAAATTTAACCAAAAAAAATTGTTAGAAAAGTGGAGCTTAAACGGTCTATTTTCTATACCTAAGTGACAGTGTGTTACTCGTATGAATAGAATGTTGTGACTCAATATGAATAATTTTAGCCGCCGTTGTGATAAAAACACACTGTAAATGTCATCATAGGTTGATCTGTGTGGCGAAAAACTTTGAAAGGAATTCCAATAATTTAGTTAAAGATCTTATGATCAGGCCGATAACTAATTTAACTGACGAAAGAATACCAATTTATCTTATCCTTAAATAACGTTAATTGAGCACTCGCATTGTGTTTTTTTGAATTGGTATCAATCTCATATTCGCTGATAAATAGCATGAGGAGTGCTTTGTGGATTTAGCAACGCTGTTAGGACTCATTGGAGGTTTTGCCTTTGTCATCATGGCGATGATCCTTGGTGGCAGCATCATGATGTTCATCGATGTCACTTCTATCTTGATCGTGGTCGGTGGCTCAACCTTCGTTGTACTGATGAAGTTTACAATGGGCCAGTTTTTTGGGGCAGCAAAAATTGCCGGCAAAGCATTCATGTTTAAAGTGGATGAGCCTGAAGATTTGATTGCGAAAGTGGTTGAAATGGCAGACGCAGCACGTAAAGGTGGCTTTCTAGCACTGGAAGAGATGGAGATAACCAATGGTTTCATGCAAAAAGGCATCGATCTGTTGGTGGATGGCCATGACGCCGACGTGGTGAGAGCGGCACTGCAAAAAGACATCGCATTAACCGATGAGAGGCACGACTTTGGTGCCAGTGTTTTTAGAGCCTTTGGTGATGTTGCTCCTGCGATGGGAATGATTGGTACTCTTGTTGGTTTGGTTGCGATGCTGTCTAACATGGATGATCCAAAATCCATTGGCCCTGCGATGGCGGTTGCATTGTTAACCACACTCTACGGCGCGATTTTATCAAACATGGTGTTTTTCCCTATTGCCGATAAATTGTCCCTCAGACGTGAACAAGAAAAACTGAACCGTCGTTTGATTATGGATGGTGTGCTGGCTATCCAAGATGGTCAAAACCCACGCGTTATCGATAGTTACCTTAAGAACTACCTCCATGAAGGTAAGCGTGTTCTTGATGTAGATAACGAGTAAGGAACGCAGTATGGATGATGAAGATGATTGCAAATGTCCGCCCCCCGGGCTCCCGCTGTGGATGGGAACATTTGCCGATTTGATGTCACTGTTGATGTGCTTTTTCGTATTACTGCTTTCGTTTTCAGAAATGGATGTTCTGAAATTTAAACAGATAGCGGGTTCGATGAAGTTTGCCTTTGGGGTTCAAAACCGTCTTGAAGTGAAAGACATCCCTAAAGGGACCAGTATTATTGCCCAAGAGTTTCGACCTGGGCGACCAGAACCTACCCCGATTGACGTGATCATGCAGCAAACCATTGATATCACGCAGCAAACCCTTGATTTTCACGAAGGGGAATCTGATCGAGCGGGGGGGACTCAGCGAGACAAGGGTAAACAGACGGGCGGAAAATCACCCGATACCTCAACGCAAGACAACCAAAACAACGAAGCCGATCAACAACAGCAGCAGGAATCGGATTCACAATCAGAAGCGCAATCTGAAGAGCTTGAAATCTTAGAAGAAGCGATCAAAAAAGCCCTAGAGCGAGAAATAGCAGAAGGGGCGATTGAAGTTGAAAATCTGGGTCAGCAAATCGTCATCCGTATTCGAGAGAAAGGGGCATTCCCTGAAGGATCGGCGTTTTTACAACCGAAGTTTAGACCCTTGGTTCGTCAAATCGCAGAGTTGGTTAAAGATGTCCCTGGCATTGTTCGTATTTCGGGTCATACCGATGACCAACGATTAGACTCTGAACTGTATCGTTCTAATTGGGATCTCTCTTCTCAGCGGGCGGTTTCTGTTGCTCAAGAGATGGAAAAAGTCCGCGGCTTCTCTCATCAGCGTTTGAGAGTCAGAGGGATGGCCGACACTGAACCGCTAGGGGAAAATGATACGGCGGCTCAACGCTCTCGAAACCGTCGAGTTGAGATCAGCATTATGCAAGGTGAGCCACTGTACAGTGATGAAGTACCATCAATACCGCTTGAACAGTAATGTATTGATTAAAAAAGCGTTGTCGGTGGAGTTCGTCAACTCTCTTGGTCATTAGAAAGGTGAGTGTAACGCTCACCTTTTTTATGTTTGCAACCTCGTGTATAATCTTGCGCCCTTATAGAGCGGTTATTAAAACACGCTTATTATTATGGTGATTGGCCTTTGGGTTACTTACCGTAATGAGAAGTAGAATAGTCGCGTTGCGCCAGCTTTTAACCTGTGAAGTGATGTATGAAATTTATCGTTAAGCCCCATCCAGAAATTTTTGTCAAAAGTGATTCTGTGCGCAAGCGCTTCACAAGGATTCTAGAGTGTAACATTCGCAACATACTACAAAACCGAACCGAGTCGGTTGCCGTATTCAACCGTCGTGATTACATCGAAGTGACTTCACAAAGTGACAAGTTCTACAATGAAACGTTAGACGTTTTAACGCAGACTCCGGGTATTCACCACTCTCTTGAAGTTCAGCAGTCTGATTTTAAAGATTTGCATGATATCTACGAGCAGGTCTTGGAGTTAAGCGGTTCTCTTATTGTCGATAAGACTTTTTCAGTACGTGCTAAGCGTCGTGGCAAGCATGACTTTTCTTCGATTGAGCTTGAACGTTATGTTGGTGGCGGTCTTAATCAAGCGGTTGAAAGTGCCAAAGTACAGCTGAAGAACCCCGATGTAACGGTCAAAGTTGAGATTGAAAAAGATAAACTTAACCAAGTGATTGCTCGTCATAAAGGCTTGGGTGGGTTCCCTCTAGGAACACAGGAAGACCTTCTTAGCTTAATTTCTGGTGGCTTTGATTCTGGTGTTTCAAGTTACTTACATATTAAACGTGGTTCAAAAGTACACTACTGTTTCTTCAATTTAGGTGGCCCTGCACACGAAATTGGTGTTAAGCAAGTTGCTCACTTCCTTTGGAATAAATACGGTTCATCGGCAAAAGTAAAATTCATCTCTGTGGATTTTGAACCGGTTGTGGCAGAGATTTTAGAGAAAGTCGACGATGGTCAAATGGGCGTCGTACTAAAACGTATGTTTATGCGTGCGGCAGGGCAAGTTGCTGAAAAATTTGGTATTCAGGCATTAATCACAGGCGAAGCGCTTGGGCAGGTTTCGAGCCAGACGCTGACGAATCTTCGTCATATTGATAACGTGACCGATTCATTGATTCTTCGACCGCTGATCAACTGGGATAAAGAAGACATCATTTCTCTTGCTCGTGAAATCGGCACAGAAGACTTCGCAAAAACAATGCCGGAATATTGTGGTGTTATTTCTAAAAATCCAACGGTTAAAGCAGTCAAAGCCAAACTGGAAAGAGAAGAAGAAAACTTTGATTTCGCTATTTTAGATGGTGTTGTCGAGAACGCTCGAGTCATGGATATTCGTGACATTGCAAAAGAGAGTGTGCAAGCAGCGCCGGAAGTCGAACACGTACAAAAAGCAGATGGCAGTGCTATCGTACTGGATATTCGTAGCCCGGAAGAAGAAGATGGCAACCCATTAGTGATTGATGGCGTTGAAGTAAAACATATTCCTTTCTTCAAACTCGGCACACAATTTGGCGATTTGGATCAAGGTAAAGAGTACCTTCTTTATTGCGATCGCGGCGTTATGAGTCGCTTGCAAGCGTTGTACTTGCAAGAGCAGGGTTACCACAACGTAAAAGTGTACCGACCTTAGGTTACGGTTAATAAAGACAGCCCAAGGTAATAGAATGATGACGCGAATCGTATGACGGTTCGCGTTTTTTATTGCTGTTCAGCCTGGGGCTATTGTCGATAGATAAAAAAACACCGCCAAAAAGGCGGTGTAAAAGAATTTGACAGACAGGTCAAAAATACAGGAAGTTGATCTTGTCGTTGAGATAACAGCGACAAAATATTTGGTAGAAATCTACCTAACTCGAAAATCGAGTATGCAAACACAACATAGCAAGCAGCAAGCCAATTAATTCTGGAGAGAATTAAGCCGTTCAGGCTTGCGCTGCGGGATGAAATATAGAATTTCTCTGGCCGCTAAGCAATCGACAATTTATAATGTTTCAGATTAAAAAAACTAATCCATTTTTTGAGTGCTCCTATGTCTAGAAGATTGCCTCCTCTTAATTCGTTAAAAGTGTTCGAAGCTGCCGCTCGGCACTTAAGTTTCACTCGTGCTGCTGAAGAGTTATTTGTCACTCAAGCTGCAGTTAGTCATCAAATTAAAGCTCTGGAAGAGTTCTTAAGTCTGAAGCTGTTTCGTCGACGAAATCGTTCTCTGCTGTTGACAGAAGAGGGCCAAAGTTACTTCCTCGATATTAAAGACATCTTTTCATCTCTTGCTGAAGCGACCGATAAAGTGCTTGAGCGCAGTGAAAAAGGTGCGCTCACCATTAGTCTGCCCCCCAGTTTTGCTATTCAATGGTTAGTACCGCGTTTAGCCGATTTTAATCAGCAACAACCTGACATCGATGTTCGAATAAAAGCCGTTGATATGGATGATGGCTCTTTGACTGATGATGTCGATGTGGCGATTTACTATGGTCGAGGCAATTGGCCAGGTTTACGAGCCGATAAACTGTATCAGGAATATTTGGTTCCCTTGTGCTCTCCTGCTCTTTTATTGGGGAGTAAGCCTCTAGAGTCATTGAATGACCTTAAATCCCATACGTTACTGCATGATACTTCTCGTAAAGACTGGAAGCAGTTCACTAAGCAATATGGATTGGAAGGGGTGAACGTCAACCATGGGCCTATCTTCAGCCATTCTACTATGGTGCTTCAAGCTGCGGCTCATGGACAAGGCATTGCTCTAGGACACAACGTATTGGCTCAACCAGAATTAGAAGCCGGACGCCTTATTGCTCCATTTGATGAGATATTTGTCACCAAGAATGCTTTTTATGTGGTGTGCCATGACAAGCAAGCGGATATGGGGCGGATAGCCACATTCCGTGACTGGATGTTAGCCAAGGCTCAAAGTGAGCAAGAGGAGTTTCTTGATGACTGATTATCTGATTGATGGTCAAAGCGATCAGCCCGTATTCATTTTTGCTCACGGTGCGGGGGCGGGAATGGACCACGATTTTATGGTTCAAGTGGCTAAAGGTTTGGCTGATAATGGCATTCAGGTGATTCGCTTTAATTTTCCCTATATGGTCGAACGGGCTGAAAGTGGAAAAAAGCGTCCTCCCGATCGTGCGCCAAAGCTCTTAGAGGCGTACCAGAAAGTGATTGATGACGTTGCAACTCGACCTGTTGTCATTGGTGGAAAGTCGATGGGAGGGCGAATGGCAAGCCTATTGGCTGATGAAACATTGGTGGCTGGCGTGGCTTGTTTAGGTTACCCGTTTCACCCACCGGGAAAACCCGAAAAGTATAAAGGGGTCCATTTGGCTACACTGAGTAAGCCATGCCTTATTTTGCAAGGTGAACGCGATACGATGGGAAAAAGAGAAGAGTTTACTGAGTTTTCACTTTCAAACCATATCGAGGTTGCATTTATTCCCGATGGTGATCATAGCTTCAAGCCTCGTCAACGTTCAGGGTTTACGCAAGAACAAAATATCGCGTTAACCGTTGAAAAACTCAGCCAGTTTATTTTTGAGGTATACGATGCGAAGTAAGTCATTGCTTACATTTTGTGGTCTATCTGGCATGGTTTCAGTCGCTTTAGGGGCTTTTGCCGCACACGGCCTAAAGTCTATCTTGTCGCCGTACCTGCTGGGTGTGTTTGAAACGGGTGTGCAATATCAATTTATTCACTCCATCGCGATTGCGGTATGTGCGATTTTAATTCAGATAAATATGGGCCAAAAAGCACAAAAGTATTTTTTCCTTGCCGCAATTTGCTTTATTATCGGCATCCTTTGTTTTAGTGGCAGTCTTTATGCACTAGCGCTTACCGGAATTAAGTGGTTTGGACCGATTACCCCGTTGGGTGGTCTACTATTTATTATTGGGTGGGGGCTGTTTACTGTCGCAGCACTACAGTTAAAAGAGGTTAACAAGTGAAACACGTAATGCTCTATTGCCGTTCTGGCTTTGAAAAAGAGTGCGCTGGTGAAATTCAAGATAAAGCGAATCACCTAGAGGTGTATGGTTTTCCTCGTGTACAGAAAAATACTGGTTATGTGCTGTTTGAGTGCTACCAAGAAGGCGATGCGGTTAAGTTGATCAAATCGATCGATTTTCAAACGTTGATCTTTGCTCGCCAAATGTTTGCGGTTGCGACTGAGCTGACTGAGCTGCCAACAGAAGACCGCATCTCTCCTATTTTACAAGCGTTGAGTGAGGTTGAAGGCTTTCCTCGTTGCGGTGATATTCGTATTGAAACGCCAGATACCAATGAAGCAAAAGAGCTGCTGAAATTCTGCCGTAAATTTACCGTGCCGATGCGTCAAGCCATGCGCGGTAAAGGGTTATTGTTTAATAAAGATAACCCTAAAAAACCAGTTATGCATCTCTGCTTTGTCGCACCTGGCCACTGTTACGTGGGTTACTCAAACGTCGACAATAACTCAAAGTTCTTTATGGGGATTCCACGGTTAAAATTCCCTGCCGATGCACCAAGCCGTTCGACATTGAAACTTGAAGAAGCATTCCATGTTTTTATCCCTCGCGATGAGTGGGATGAACGATTAGCCTCAGGGATGTGGGGCGTGGATTTGGGTGCATGCCCAGGTGGTTGGACATATCAATTGGTGAAGCGCTCTATGTTTGTTCATGCGGTCGATAACGGCATGATGGCTGACAGTTTAATGGAAACGGGCCAAGTTAAGCACCACCAAGTTGATGGGTTTAAATTTGAGCCTGATCGTAAGAACGTAACTTGGCTTATTTGTGACATGATTGAAAAACCGTCTCGAGTTGCTCAGCTTATGGGCGAGTGGATCATTAGTGGTTGGGCAAAAGAAGCGATTTTCAACCTGAAACTGCCGATGAAAGGTCGTTATGATGAAGTGCTTCAAGATATTGAAAACCTGAAGCAATTCTTAACTGAAAATGACGTTAAGTATAAGCTTCAAGCGAAGCATCTTTATCATGATCGTGAAGAGATAACGGTTCACCTTCAGTGTTTGTCGAATATCTCGCCGCACTAACTATTCAACCGCACTAACTATCTCAACGTACTAACTATTTCAACGTGCTAACTATTTCAACGTACTAACTATTTCAACGTAGTAAGTATTTCAACGTAGTAAGTATTTCACAACGCTGAAAAGATTAGCGACTTTGATGAAGGCCCACGGTTAGTCTCCTGGTTCGGATGATGGATTAAGGAGAACGACAGTGGGTCTTTTTGTACGCTTAGGAAGGTCGATGGTGCAGTGATAACAGGTCGCTGAGAATTGAATGCCAGTAGCTAATAATGACTCGTTAACAACAACCGGCTTTGCTAGAGGTCACCTCTGTTTATCCATTAAAACGTAGTTCTTGTAAATTGAATCCTAGTTCGATATCCGTTTTAAGCGCACAGACGATTTTGCACGTACGCGCAGAGTCTATGTGCTCATCAAATTTCTTTCGGTATTTGGGTACGAGATCATCCGCGCAGTAGGCTGTCTCAATATCGGTGTATTGGTTCAGTATTTCTTTAGCCGCTTTTGGGCCGATGCCTGGAATCCCTGGGACTTGGCTTGAGCTAATACCAGTCAGCCCCCAGTAGTCAGAAAGCTGATTCGGTTTAACACCAAATTCTTTTTCAATAAAAGGTTCATCGAGCCAGCGGTGTTGAAAATAATCGCGAATTTGTAGCGTTGGAGAGAGTAATTGGCAGTAGCCTTTATCGGTTGAGATAATGGTGACTTTTTCACCGTGTTGAGCCACTTTTACCGCTAATGTTGCGACTAAATCATCGGCTTCATCACCATCGGAAAGCAGAGAATCAATTCCTAGATCCCACCAGGCTTGCTGAATTTTATCTAAGCCATGCAGTAAAGGTTCAGGCATGGGTTTTCGGTTTTCTTTATATTTAGGCAGTATTTCTGCTCGCCAACCTCGATTTTGCAAATGGTGATCAAACACCGCAATGATATGCGTAGGTTCGGCTTCATTTATTATGCGCTTTAATGTTCGGCTAGTCGTTTCAATGGTTCTTGCTATGTCTGCGGGATCGGGCTGAGCTGAGTGGACACGTCGAATGAGGTTGAGCGCATCGATGATCACTAGGTGTATTGACATAACATTCCAAAAAATAAGGGCTTATTCAGCCCTTATTGTAATGAATCAATGATAGATTGCTACCCATTGCCTGTAGAGAATGACTCACCGTGAAGAGTGACTGTACCCTGAAATGGCATCGTGATCGCTTTCTATCGGTTTAACGGTCGTCAGTGGTGGCTATTTTGTAACAAGGCACGTAATCGGTGCCACCGGGTAACTTCATTCTATGTTGTTCAACAAAGTCGTTGAGCAGCTTGTCCATCTTCTCCATAAGTATTGAATCGCCGTTGATTGTGAACGGCCCATGTTTCTCTATTTCGATGATGCCTTCCGCTTTAACGTTGCCAGCAACAATGCCAGAAAAGGCTTGTCTGAGTGCGGCCGCTAAGTTTTCTGGGGGCTGTTCAAGATGAAGATCCAAGCTCGCCATGCTTTCATGGGTAGGTTCGAAGGGGAGCTGAAATTCCGGTGCAATTTTCAGTGACCAGTTAAAACTGTAAGCATCACCGGTGTCTTTTCTGTGCTGTCTTACACTCGGCATCGCTTGGCTGATAATTTGCGCTGCCTTTTCTGGATCATCGATGACTATTTGATAATGCTTTTGTGCTTCTTTGCCAAGAGTCTCACCAATAAATTTATCGATTGAGCGGAAGTAACTTTCACTCTCTTTTGACCCTGTCAGTACGATCGGCATCGGTTGGTCGGCATTATCTGGGTGCATCATGATGCCCAGAATATACAAAAGCTCTTCTGCGGTTCCTGGTCCACCCGGGAAGATAACAATCCCGTGGGCCATACGAACGAACGCTTCAAGACGTTTCTCAATATCCGGCATAATGATCAACTCATTGACGATCGGATTCGGTGGCTCTGCTGCAATAATAGATGGCTCGGTTAGCCCTAAGTAACGACGATTTTCATAACGCTGCTTAGCGTGACCAATCGCGGCTCCTTTCATTGGCCCTTCCATCGCTCCTGGCCCACAACCGGTACAGATGTTCAGCTCTCTAAGGCCGAGTTCATGGCCCACTTCTCTTGTGTACTGGTACTCAGTTGGATTGATCGAATGACCACCCCAGCAAACCACAAGGTTCGGCTCAATGCCAGGTGTTAATGCGTCTGCATTGCGTAATATGCCAAAGACCAAATTGGTAATATGAGTACTATTCGTGAGATTCAAACGTTGGCTGTCGGCTAGGTGCATATTGACGTAAACAATATCACGCAGCACTGAGAATAAGTGTTCTTGAATGCCCTTGATCATTTGCCCATCCACATAGGCATGTTCGGGCGCATTACTTAATTCGAGCTTGATACCACGCTCGCGACGAACGACATTCACATCAAAGGATTTGTACTTTTCTAATAGCACCTTTGAGTTATCGGTGTGGCTACCAGAGTTGAGAACTGCCAGAGTGCAGTTTCTGTAAAGTTGATAAATATCACTTGATGCTGTTTTTTTAAGGCGCTCAACTTCTAGTTGAGAAAGCAAATCCATACTACCTGCTGGGCTAATATGAGTGATCATAGTCGCCTCCTATTGTCTGAGAAATAAACACACCGAAAAAGTTGGTGTATTTAACATCTTAGCAAAGAAATTCAGTATATAACTATTTGAAAAGACTAAATCAATACAGAAATGTTAATAATTTGAATTTTATGGGATGGTGACAAAGAAATATGAGGGGGGAATGTGAGGTGAAAATAGGGTTAATGAACGGCAACGTTGAGTTTGAGATCACGGACTATAAGTGACGTGATTATTTCCAAATAAGTTGATTTGTTCCTAAGCTTTTCGCTTCACTGAGATTGCGACTGATGCGATCAAGCACTTCTTCTGGGGTATCCGATTCTCTAAATACAGAGCTGGTGGCGGTAAGAGTGATAGAAATATTTTTATCTTTAAATTTGAAAGGTAATTTACTGATCTGCCTTTGAATGGTTTGAATCACTTTATAGCACTCGTTGTCGTCTCGTTCGGGCAATAAAAGAATAAACTCCTCACCTGCAAATCGAGCCACAGTATCGGTATCTGACACTTCTTTAGAAATAGTTCGGGCGATGATCTTCAATGCTTTATCACCAGCGACATAGCCAAAGCTATCATTGATGGCTTTAAAGTTATCAATGTCTAACAATACAATGCGTAAATTATTCTGTGTTCTAATCCAACGGCGGTACTCTAACTCCATACGATCATTAAAGGCCGTACGGTTATATATTTTGGTCAGAGGGTCGAGCAGCATTCGTTTGGCTTGATCTTCAAGTCGGCGACGGTGATCTTGGGTTAAATCAAATACCGCTTCCAATTGCTGCTTTCCATAGCTCATGCGTTCAATGAGAGCTTCTTCTCTTTGCTCTGCGTGGTTAAGCCGTTCTGTTAACGACGTCAATTGAGCGAATAAAGGGGTCATTTCTTTCTTTAGAGCGTCCAGGTCACTGGATGAATTGACCGCCGATTTTGACTTTATGACCAGTGCATCGAGTTCTTTATTGATATTTTTTCGTTGGTCAAAGTAGCTTTGGCTTTGGTCGACGCTTTGGGCGTTACTTTTTAGAGTAGAAGAGAGTGACGAGTTGACTTGCTCAAGGAATTGCTCTGACGTTTTACGCTCAAAATTTGTACCATCAACGACCAGCTTAAGAACTTGCAGTGTGATCTCTAGTAAGGATTGCGTCGAGACACCGAGCAGCAGTTTCGCTCTGATGTCGATGAGTATGTCACCAGATTCGCCTTCAAAATCCAATTCAGTGATTAAATGTTGTAATTCTTCTGATAAACGGGCGAGCAGTTCTTTATCTGCGGCATTATTTATTTCAGATAATGCGGTGTCTGGGTTTGAGGTGATGATTTTTATCGAGCGTTCGTAGATCGCAAGCAGTTGTAGCGCATGGGTTGAATCTTTGTTTTTTTCGGATCCAGAATAACTAAGGAGATCTCTTAAATCACGCTTTATCCTAGGCGGCAGCCCAGTAATACGCAGCAGGGTTTCTCCACTGTGTTTGACTTGTGAATCTAACTGAACCGTCTTTTTTTCCATAGCCAACGTCTGTTGTTTCAGCATTCTTTCTAATACGGCAAGACGCGGTATTAGCGAGCTGATGTCTTTATGCTGCTCAAGAGACTGTCGCAACTCACCCAGGCTCGTGCTTAGTTTTGAATTCTCTTCACCACAAGCAAAGCTGAGGGACGCAACAATACGCTTAAGAACATTTTGTTCTCGTTTAAATTTGAACGAAGAATCTCGTTGTGTCAAACGAACCTGTTCAAGTTCGCTTTTTAGCTTGATTAGCTCTAATTCTAAATCTTGTTCGAGAACGCCCATACAAACTTAACTATATGTCCATGTAAAAAGATCAAAAATGATCTTATTAACTAATTAATCGATAATAACAAAATAAATAAGGACGTCACTGAATCTAATGCTTGAACGCCCAGGTTTTATCCATCTTTTAATAGTTTTTTGATGCTGTCCTCATTCTTATAAGAAGAATGTACTTTTATTAGCCCTTGGTTGATTGAATGCTTGCATGCTTTTCTTATGTTTCCAGTTGCAAGGCTAGCGGCTGGCGCATTTTCTATGGCTTTCAAATAGACCCACTGGCTTGAGTGTTCTTTCATGCTCAATGTTCGAGCAACACTGGTCGACATCAATAAAATATCAATCAGTTCTTTGTCGCTGATGGCTGTGTATGCTCGGGGTAAAAATGGGTAGTCAGCAATTCCTATTCTGACCACTCTCATCAGCGGAAGATCGGATTTAAATTCTTGAATCCAGCTTTGTATCTTATGAAATAGCTGTTCGGGATCGCTATTATCGTCATCTTGGGGTTCGATATACAAAAGATTGGCGTCTGAGAAATGGTAAATCCGAGCAGGCTCAGAGATTTTGCTCTTTAGAAACTCTCCAAATGATTCTTCAAGCTTTAAACCGTCTTCATAACCGTGCTGTAAGTACATATTTCTTAAGAAAGGAATATCAATCAATATGAACTTTAACCGGTCGTGCAATGGTTCATGGATGAGTTCTCCCGCTGGCCATTGCTCAAATTGATGCCGATCTTTTACTGGTGTGGGCAACTTCGCACTTAACATGCGTAAATTTGGCAAGGTGGAGCGTGAGTGTGTGCAAAGCGCATCATTGAGATTAGCGTTATCTAAATTTAGTCTTTGGATTATGTACCCTCTGCGGAGTAATACAATGAAGATCAAAACACCAATAGTGAAAAGAGCCCATGAAATACGACGCAACTGAAGGTATTTCTCGTGGGTTTCTTGCAGTTCTTCTTTTTGGCCTGTTAGGTGTAAGGTTTGTTCAACGAATTCCTTCTGCTGACGAAAGGCTTCTTCATTAATCAGATTTAAAGATTGTTGTTGAATCAGGCTGAGGTCATTAAACTTTTCTAAATTCTCTAACGCCTCCTCAAATTTTTCCTTTTTCTCAAAGCCAAGATAAAGAAGCTTATGGGCGTGCATTTGAATTGTGATGTCTTTTAACGCTATACCAAGATCAAGGGCTTCATTGGCATAAGCATAAACTAAATCTGGCTCTTGCTTGTGATGAGCAAGCCCTGCATTGAGCAGCAGCGCTTCCGCTTTTAAATGAGGGAACTGCACATATTCCAGTAACTTTTCAGCTCGATTCAAATACTGTTCAGTTAATGAAAAGTTATAAAGCTGGAGGTAAGTGGCCGCCAACGACAAGCGTATATCGATGACATCTTCAATGTTATTTATCTTTCTCTCGTGATCGATAACGTTGAAGTAGTGCACTAAAGCCAAATTGTATTTTGACTGCTGGTAGTAAATGTCGCCCATCTGTTTTAAAACTTCTGCCAGTACAACAGAGCTTTGGTAGTTGTCATAAAAATCGGCCGCTTGAGATAGGTGTTTTAAGGCCGTATCAAATACTTTTCGTTCATAAAAAAGCTGCGCAAGTAACCGATTGACCGCTGCAAGTTGACCACTTGAATTGTCTTCAATCGCTTGCCAATAGCTAATAAGTAATTGAGATAAGGCACGATTGTAGAGCTTATTATTCAAATAGTGATGGCCGACCGCAATGTGGTAATCGATATAGGTGGCTTTGGATTTAAGTGAATCGACATACGGTTTTACTTTATTAAAATACTGGTTCGCTAAATCGACGTTACCTTCGTACGATGCAATTTCAGCTTTGAGCATAAAAATACGGTAATAAATCACGCGAGCAAACTGATCCGCTTGTTTAATGGTGCTGTATTTAAGCTGAATCTCTTCAATTGACTGGATGGCTTGTTCAGAGTTGCGCGTTTGAAGCCAAAGAAACCGAGTGTGGAGTGTTTTAACGCTCAGGTTTTGGTAATGAAGTCGGTGCTGGTTGGTAAGCTGTTCCGCTTCTTCTAAGCGCTTATTCGCAACCGATGTATTGCCCAGGTTATATTCCGCTTGAGCGAGAATCGTGAGGGCATTAACCGTACTGATTGGGGTACGGATCGTGTTGTCACTTTCATCCCGATTCATCGCCGATGGATTGTCATTTTGATCCGTAATGAGCTTACGTTGATTCAAATAATTGGAAGTAAGTACTTTAGACTGCGCTGGTACAATACCCAGTAAATTGTTCGCCTCATTCAGTGTTGGAGAAGAATAAATCGTGGCGTGGGTAAGTGTAGAAAACAAGCAAAGAGTGAAACAAAATAATTGCATCCAGCGCATTGGTAGCATTCTGGTTATTCCTTATTGGCGAGCCATGCGCTGATTATGAGCGGGCTTCGAGTTTTCTGATGAACGATACGGGTTGATGTCTAAGCCACCACGACGAGTATATCGAGCGTATACCGTTAAACGCGTCGGCTGACAATATTTCATGATGTCAGTAAATATACGTTCAACACACTGCTCGTGGAACTCGTTATGTTCACGAAAAGAGACAATATAGCGTAACAGAGCTTCGCGGTTAATTTTTTGACCTTGATATTGAATTTCTACACTGCCCCAGTCGGGTTGGTTGGTAATCAAGCAATTGGACTTCAATAAGTGGCTGTGTAGTGTTTCTTCAACGATCTCATCACTGGTTGCGCCATCAAGTAACGTGGCATCAAAGTCGTAACTTTCAATCTTAATATCTTGTGCATCAATACATTCGCCCGACATAGTGACGATAGGTTGCTGTGTATAATCGGTGACAGGGTAGATGTTTAAAGCCACGATTTCCCCAGCACAAGCAGATAAATCGTCTTGAAGTTGTTTCGACACTTGGTCCCAACTTTCAAAAGTGGTTTGGTTGTAACTGTTTAGATAGAGCTTAAAGGACTTGGATTCAATCAGATTTGCGCTGGTGGCTGGAATCGCCACTTCCCCGATAGCCACTTGGGGCAATCCATTCTCATTTAGCCAAGATAGCTCATACATGGTCCAAATATCGCAGCCTTGGAACGGAAGGCTATCACCTAGGTGCAAATCATCTCTATTTAAACTGCGAGGTACGGGCTGCAGCAAGCTGGCATCATATTGATTGGTGTATTGCGTTTTTTGGCCAAGGGTAAGACCCGCGAGCTCTTTTGCATTGGAATATTTGCTCATACTTTGTCTTAAATTAGATTAGAATGGCGAGAATTTTACGCAATCCCCAGTGAACTGTCATTAATCATATGACCTAAAGCTGGCTTTCCGACCCATATTTTGGAGACCTCAATGACTTCTGATGCTTCTCAGGCTCTTTTTTCTTTTAGCCAAAGGTATTTAGACGCATATCAATTAGCTCATCACTCACTTCCTCATAACGAAGAACTTGCTCAGCTGGTATCTCCTTGTGTTGAAAAGAAGTGGCAAGACAGTGTGTTATGGAAAGCTCATCCACGTGAGAAGAGCGCTGACTTTACCAATGTGGAAAATGGCATTGAGTTGACCATTCATGATGATATTAAAGCCTTCTATGGCAGCCAGTACAGTGCTGACATGAACGCAAAGTGGAAAGGTAACGAACTGGCATTATTGCAGGTTTGGAATGATGAAGACTTTGTACTGTTGCAAGAAAATATCCTAGGGCATTTGGTCACGCAAAGGCGTTTAAAGCTGAAACCCACGGTGTTTATTGCTGCGACTGACGCAGAGCTTGATGTGATTTCGATATGCAATTTGTCAGGAAACGTTATTTTGGAAAGGTTGGGCACCGATAAGCGCGATGTCCTAGCGCAAAGTATTGTTGAGTTTCTTACTCACTTAGAGCCAGCGGTATAGTCGGGTTTGGGAATAAATAATGTATGTAGTTGAATTGCAATTTGAGTGCTTTGATAACACGACGGTGAGCGCCGTTGATAAAGCGATCAATGGCCTGATGGATGCGCTGAGATACAACGGACAAGTCCTGGGTCGTGAGTTCCCTATCGTAATGGGAGAGGGCGAGTTTCTGGTTCGTGTTGTGTGTCCTGAACAAGACAGTTTGCACCCTAAGTATCATTCTGATTTTGTTAAAGTGTGCTTTAACCGCTTAACGGAAGCATGCCTACTAGCGCCCAAAATGCGTTTGCTTGGAAGAGATCTTAACTCGGAAGAAGCCGCTGAAGAAGAGACGCCGAGTTGGCAAATCCTTTACACCACCTTCGTTCATACCTGCTCACCATTAAGAAGCGGTGAAAGCTTGTTGCCTATTCCGTTGTATCGAAATCCTGCGACGTTCAATGGCGATCATAAAGCTTTGATTAAGTGGCAAACAGAATGGCAAGCGTGTGATGAAATTCAAATGGCAGGAGCTTGCCGAGCCGAGCACGCGACGCAGTTTGAAATCTGCAGTGCTGATAGTGTGCTGTTTCGCCGTGGTTGGGATTTAAGAGGACGCATTGAGTTTTTAACTAAAGTGCCGACTTACTACTATCAATATCGAGTTGGCGGAGAGAGCTTAGCGAAAGAGAAAGAACGCAAGTGTCCTAAGTGTGGTGGGGATTGGTTACAGGATGAAGCATTGCACGATATCTTCCACTTTAAGTGCGATGACTGCCGTATAGTGTCCAATATTTCCTGGGATCAAATTAAAGTCTAGCCGCTAATGACTTCACCGCTGGACATTCAATCCTGAACACTTGATGCAGAACACGGGATAAAGGTGTTTATAGGTAAGCAATGTTTACAGATAAGCAATGTTTAGATAAGCAATATACTCAGACAAGAATAAAAAAAGCCGATATCTACTTTATTTTATTGAAAGCGAGCTCATGGAGCATGATTTCATTGAGTAGGATATCGGCATTTTAAATGGTTTAGCGTTGACGTTCGGTTATTTTAATAACGTCGCGACAGTGAGCTTTGGGCTGATTACCAGCCTTTTACTACGCCACCTTGGAAAATTTCAGACGCTGCGCTGTATACTTCTTCCGTTTGGTATGCTTTTACAAAGTTCTGAACGTTTTCGGCATTCAGGTTATCTTCGCGAGCAACAACAAGGTTTACGTATGGAGATTCTTTGTCTTCAACAAAAATACCGTCTTTTTGTGGTGTTAGGTTGATAGAGCTCGCGTACGTTGTGTTGATTATAGAAAGCGCTACATCATCCAGTGAACGAGGAAGTTGCGCTGCATCGAGTTCAACAATAGTGATGTTTTTAGGGTTCGTTACGATATCGCGAACGGTAGCCAGTAGACCAGCGCCTTCACGTAAAGTAATAAGACCTTGTTGTTCAAGAAGAAGCAGTGAACGACCTAGGTTTGTTGGATCGTTTGGAACCGCAATACGCGCACCATCTTCGATTTGTTCAACAGAGTCCACTTCTTTTGAATAACCTGCAATTGGGTAAACAAAGGTGTTACCAGCAATCACAATTTTGTAGCCGCGGTCAGCAACTTGCTGATCTAGGTATGGTTTGTGTTGGAACGCGTTAACGTCGATAGAACCATCGTCAAGTGCCGCGTTGGGTGTCACGTAATCGGTGAACGTCACTAGCTCAACATCAAGGCCGTATTGCTCTTTTGCGATTTTTGCCGCTACTTCTGCTACTTGAGCTTCTGCACCAGCCATTACACCCACTTTGATTTTGCTGCTGTCTTCTGCTTTATCACCACAACCTGAAAGAACAAGCGCAGACGCTATCGCTGCAATGGAAAGTAGACCTTTAACGTTAAATTTCATGATTATTTCCTTATCAAAAAATGAATAGCTTCTAATTAACTATTGCTTCTAATTAATTACTGTTTCTAATTAACTACTGCTTCTAATTAACTAATTGTGTAATCCGCTTCTCAAAACAAAAAGCGTGTTGAGTTTTTATCTGTGATCGACTCGGCGAACAATGGTGTCGCCAATAGATTGAATGATTTGTACTAGCACGATGAGCATCACGACGGTCACCGCCATAATCACCACATCGTAGCGGTGGAAACCATATCGAATAGCAACATCACCCAAGCCACCGCCACCTACCGTCCCTGCCATAGCGGAGTAGCTCACGAGTGTGACGAGCGTAATCGTGACAGAGTTAATGATGGTCGGTAATGCTTCTGGTAATAACACTTTGGTAATAATTTGAGTCGGTGTCGCGCCCATTGATTGAGCTGCTTCGACAAGCCCCGTTGGTACTTCTAGAAGTGCACCTTCAATAAGACGAGCAACAAAAGGAATCGCACCAATCGTCAGTGGCACAATCGCAGCCGTAGTACCAATAAAGGTGCCAACTAGCAGCTTTGTCACCGGGATGATGGCAACCATAAGAACCAAAAATGGCACAGAACGCCCCATATTAACGATGGCACCGAGTACGGCATTAAATTGGGTGTTTTCTAATAAGCCGCCTTTTTTGGTGGTATGTAAAATAACGCCAAGCGGAATACCGATAGCAAAACCGACAATCCCAGCCACACCGACCATGTAAAGAGTTTCCCATGTCGCACCCAGCAACAGGTTTCCGTTTAGGCTTAGCCAGTCACCGACGGTACTTAAAGAAAGGGTATTAAAGGACATAACCAAGTACCTCTACTTTTACTTTGTTCTCACTTAAAAACGCAATAGCCGCATTATCATCTTCTTCGCTTCCAAACAGTTCTGCGACCATCATGCCGAACTTAACACCGCCTGCGTAATCGAGATCGGAACTTAAAATGCTCACATCAATATTGAATTGTCTCGTTATCTGCGACATCAGCGGGGCATCAACGGTCTCGCCGGTGAACTCTAAACGGACCAGTGGATAGCTTCCTTCTACGCGCGTTTTTTGTAGGCGAACTTGATAATCTTCAGGGATGCTCAGGTCGAGTGTTGAACGAATAAACTCGTGCGCCAACTCTGTTTTAGGGTGAGCAAAAATTTCGCCAACCGTCCCTTTTTCAACCAATTCACCGTCGCCAATAATCGCAACTTGGTGACAGATGCTTTTCACCACGTCCATTTCATGGGTGATGAGTAAGATCGTGATATTCAGCTTGCGGTTGATTTCACGCAGTAGCTCTAAAATCGATTGTGTTGTCGCAGGGTCTAGTGCACTTGTTGCTTCATCGCAGAGAAGTACTTTCGGGTCAGACGCCAGTGCTCTAGCGATAGCAACACGCTGCTTTTGTCCGCCACTTAAGTTAGCCGGGTAGGTGTCTCGCTTGTCTGCCAAGCCAACCAGTTTCAGCAATTCTGAAATCTTACTCTCAATATGCTGTTTGCTTTGCCCTGCAAGTTCGAGCGGTAAAGCGATGTTGTCAAATACCGTACGTGATGACAGTAAGTTGAAGTGTTGGAAAATCATGCCGATGTTACGGCGAGCTTCACACAGTTGTGATTTGCTTAATAAAGTAAGGTCAACACCATCAACAATGATTGAGCCGGTAGTGGGTGCTTCCAGCATATTGACGCAGCGGATTAGGGTACTTTTCCCCGCACCTGAAGAACCAATAACACCAAAGATGGTGCCTTGCTCAATATGAAGGTCGATATTTTTCAGGGCAACGATCTCTTTGGTGCCTTGATAAAAAACCTTATTTACTTGATTTATCTCAATCATTTTCTTTCCTGTGCAGGGATAACAGAATAATATTTTGAACTGTATCTCATTTAGTAGAGGATGCTATGGTTTTCCCTGAATCAAGTCAATAGATATTTTTACGTCTAGACGTCTAAACGTTCGTTTGCACTAGTACCAAAAGTAATTAGATAGTGATGAAAGAAATAAAGCGTGCGATAATTCCACAATATATTGACTAAATTGAGTATGAGTTTTGGCTAAACCCGCAGTGTTTTTGGATCGAGATGGCGTGATCAACGTGGATCATGGTTACGTAAATGACGAGCACGATTTTGAGTTTATTGACGGTGTTTTTGACGCGACGAAGCAGCTTCAGAAAATGGGGTATATGCTTGTACTCGTAACGAATCAATCCGGTATTGCGCGTGGCATGTTTGATGAGGAGCGTTTTCTTTCCCTAACTCAGTGGATGGATTGGAACTTTGTCGATCATGGCGTCGAATTTGATGGTTTCTATTACTGCCCCCATCATGCTGAGCATGGCATTGCTGAATACAAACAAGATTGTGAGTGTCGCAAGCCTAAACCCGGTATGTTTATTTCTGCACGTAACGATCTGGATATTGATATGGCAAACTCAATCATGGTTGGCGATAAAGCCGAAGACATGATGGCTGCTGAGGCGGCGGGCATAGAAACGAAGATTCTGGTGCGTACGGGTAAACCCGTCACCGAACAAGGCGAAACGTTAGCCACGACCGTACTTAACAGCATTAAAGATGTACCGGCTTACTTAGCTAGTTAGTACTTACTTAAATAGCTATTTATCTATTTATCTATTTATCTATTTAGCTGTTTATCTATATTAGGAATTTGGCTATTTAGGCATTGGGCCATTTAGTTATGTCGTATTAGCTGTGCCATACTTTGCTGATTACCTGATGAGTATTATTATTGAATTTAGGGGGGACCATGTACAAACAGTGTATTTCGGTATTTTTTATTGGATTGGGCTTAATTGGCTGCACTCAAACGCAGCTAAATGACAGTCAAATCGATGGGCATCCTTACGTTCAATATCGTTGTGAATCAGGTGATAGCTTTGAAGTTGCCTATATACCAGACAGTGATTTCGCAGTACTGCGAGAGGACGATGTTCAATACGATTTGGTGAGATCTCGCTCTGGCTCGGGGGTTATGTATATCCTCAAAGAGGTGATGGCTGAGGCTGAAAATCCCATTACACTTCGCACAAAAGGTAAAGAAGCGCTTTTAGAGCTTGACCACCATGTTTACAAAAACTGTAAAACACAATAGGTTAGTGTAAAACATAATAGGTTAGTATAAAACCAATGAGTACAGTACAAGTTAATCCAGAACCGTCTGTTTAAACAAGCGTCACCGAGTCCCGCTTTTTGAACAGGCCGTTTACCCAGTGACATGCCAGATCCGATAGCCATGTCGACTTTTTTCCTTCCAATAATGCTTTCCAATAACTATGAGAAAAAAACTCACAATTCACGATATCGCTAAACTATCCGGGGTTGGTAAGTCTACGGTTTCACGTGTATTGACCAATGATCCTAAAGTGAAACCTGCCACTCGGGCCAAAGTTGAGCAAGTGATCCAAGAGTCGGGTTATGTGCCGTCAAAGTCCGCGCAATCAATGCGTGGAGGCAGTCAAAAAGTGGTGGGGGTTATTATTTCCCGTCTGGACTCCCCATCAGAAAATAAAGCCGTTGGGAGCATGCTCAAGAGCTTGTATGACGAAGGATATGATGTGGTGATCATGGAAAGTCAGTTCGATCGGCAGAAAACCAATGAACATCTCGAGGTACTACAAAAACGGAATGTCGATGGTGTGATTGTGTTTGGGTTTAGCGATTTAGATCTTGGAAATCTAGAGGCATGGCAAGGGAAATCCGTTGTTATTGCCATGGATACTACGGTGACTTCATCGATTAATTATGACAATAAAGGCGTGATTACTTGCGCGTTACGATACTTGTCAGAGCGTAAAATCCGTAATATTGCGTTTATTGGCGTCGATCCTAGTGATAAAACCACAGGAAAGTTACGTTTAGAATCCTACATTGAATGGTGCCAAATCCACGACATTGTCCCATCGTATCAAACTGGGCAACTGCATCATGAAAGCGCCTATCAGCTGGTTGATAAAGTGCTGACAAATCAAACCGAAGCGATAGTTTGTGCTAGTGATACCCTTGCTCTCGGTGTGATAAAGAGGCTGCAAGAATTAAGTCGTGATGACGTTATGGTGACAGGTGTTGGTGGTAATGAACTGCTTTCTTTCCTTTTCCCTAAAATTCATAGTATTGATCCTGGTTACACATTAGCGGGCTACCAAGCAGCTAAGCTTTTGATATCCCATATAAATGGCAATGCTGAGAAGTGCCATGTCACTCAGGAACCGATCATTTCTTAACTATTAATGTCCCATTGAATTAAAATTATACTGTGATCTCATTCAATTTATGGGACTGTTCCCATTTTATTTTCAAGGGATGCCTGTCACTATCCTATCAAACGCGTTTGGGACTGTTCCCATTTTTGCGTGGGAAAACAAAATAGACTCAGAATGAGACTCCAACAGGGTGGATAAGGATATGAGTAAGATAGCAAAACAAGACGTAGAACGTCTGATTGAACGGGTCGGTGGTAGTGACAACATTGCGAGTGTGAGTCATTGCTTAACTCGACTTCGTTTTGTGCTAAAGGATACCAATAAGGCTGATGAAAAAGCGTTAGAGGCGTTGAGCCTAGTGAAAGGTTGCTTCACCAACGCGGGTCAATTTCAAGTGGTTATTGGGACTGAAGTTGATGAGGTGTATGCCATCCTTATTGAACTGTCTGGGCAATCTGAAGCATCAAAAGATGAATCTAAGCTGGCTGCGAGACAGAATATGAATGCGCTAGAGCGTGGCATATCTCATCTCGCGGAAATATTTGTTCCATTGCTTCCTGCGATCATTACCGGTGGTTTGATTCTGGGTTTCCGTAATGTCATTGGCGACATCAAGATGTTTGATGGCCAGTCGTTAACTGAAATCAGTCAGTTCTGGGCCACGGTGCATTCATTTCTTTGGTTGATTGGAGAGGCTATTTTCTTCTTCTTACCAGTTGGCGTGTGCTGGGCAACAGTGAAAAAACTCGGTGGCACCCCCATTCTTGGTATAACCCTTGGTGTCACCCTAGTTTCACCACAGTTAATGAATGCGTATTTGATCGGTAAGGAAGTACCACAGGTTTGGGACTTCGGTTTGTTTGTCATCGAAAAAGTGGGCTATCAAGCACAGGTTATTCCAGCCATTCTCGCTGGGGTTGTCTTAGCGTTTATTGAGACTAATTTGAAGCGTATCGTCCCCGCCTATTTATATTTAGTGGTCGTGCCGTTTGTTTCTATTATCGTTTCTGTCGTTCTAGCCCATGCACTGATTGGTCCTTTCGGACGCGTGATTGGCGATGGCGTTGCGGCGGCGGCCAAATTTGCAATGACAGGCGATTTTGCTGTGATCGGTTCAGTCGTGTTTGGTTTTCTTTATGCGCCATTGGTTATCACGGGTATCCACCACACCACGAATGCGGTTGATCTGCAGCTGATGCAAGAGCTTGGTGGAACGCCAATTTGGCCATTGATTGCACTGTCTAATATTGCTCAAGCTTCGGCAGTGGTTGGTATCATTATTATTAGCAAAAAGCATGGTGAGAGGGATATTTCTGTCCCTGCGGCTATCTCTGCTTACCTTGGTGTCACAGAGCCAGCGATGTATGGCGTTAACCTAAAATACAAATTCCCAATGCTGAGTGCCATGGTGGGCAGTGCGATTGCTGCGGCTATTTGTGGCGGCGCAGGCGTGATGGCCAATGGTATCGGTGTTGGCGGTTTACCTGGCATCTTATCTATTCAGCCGCAGTTCTGGGGTATTTATTTTGTGGCTATGCTGGTGGCGATCTTTGTTCCTGCGGTATTGACTTTGTTCTTCTATAAACGCGCACAACAAAAAGGGGAGTTGGAGTTAGCGAGTGCTTAGTTCTTGTTACCAGTCCTTAGTTGGACATAGTACATAGATAGAAAGAGTACATAAGCAGAAAGAGTACATAAGCAGAAAGAGTACATAAGTAGAAAGAGTACCTAGCATTCGTACTTGGAAATACGATTTGGCTTTGTACCGGTGAAAAGTGCGGAGTCATTCATAGCAAGTCAATTTGGAGTGATGTTTATCACTCCTTTTTTAATCTTTTTCGTTGGTAAGTGAGTGTCTTAAATGGCGATGAATAACGCAGATAAAAACTGGTGGAAAACAGCCACCATTTATCAAATTTACCCAAAGAGCTTTTGTGATAGTGGTCATAAAGGGACTGGTGATATTCAAGGTATTATCAATAAGTTAGATTACCTTCATCTGCTTGGTGTCGATGCCATTTGGCTAACCCCTATTTATGAATCACCCATGGTCGATAACGGCTATGACATCGCGGATTACTATAAAATAAATCCCGACTTTGGCTCTATGGCCGATGTCGATGAATTGCTTAAACAAGCGCATCAGCGTGGCATTCGAGTGATTATGGATATCGTCGTGAATCATACTTCAACGGCTCATCATTGGTTTCAATCGGCGCTAGGTGATAAACAAAGCCCATACCGAGATTACTACATTTGGAAAGATCCCATTGAGGGTAAAGAGCCCAATAATTGGCAGTCAAAATTTGGCGGCAATGCATGGGCTCTAGACGATAAGACCGGTCAGTACTATTTGCATTTGTTTGCAAAGGAGCAGGCGGATCTGAATTGGGAAAACCCTAAGGTTCGTGAGGAAGTCAAACAAGTGATCGGCTTTTGGGCAGAGAAGGGCGTTGATGGTTTCCGACTCGATGTGATTAATTTAATCTCGAAGCGGCAAAGCTTTCCAAACGATGATGCTGGTGACGGTCGGTGTTTTTATACCGATGGCCCGCGTGTACACGAATATCTGCAAGAAATCAGTCAATCAGTATTTCAAAAATATGGCAGTGTGACAGTGGGAGAAATGTCTTCCACGACCTTAGAGCACTGTTTGAAGTACTCGTCAAAAGATGGAAATGAGCTCTCAATGGTATTCAACTTTCATCATTTGAAGGCGGATTACTTGAATGGCGAGAAATGGACAAACGCGCCATTTGATTTCCTACAATTAAAGCGCATTTTCAATCATTGGCAGGTTGGTTTAAATGGCAAAGGTTGGGGGGCGTTATTCTGGTGTAACCACGATCAACCCCGTGTGGTTAGCCGATTAGGAAACGACAAAGAGTACCGAGTAGAATCGGCCAAAATGCTGGCGGCTTCCATTCATATGATGCAAGGAACTCCTTATGTCTATCAAGGCGAAGAGATTGGTATGACGAATCCACATTATTGCAATATTGAGCAGTATAAGGATGTAGAAAGTATCAATATGTATGACATCATGGTCAACCAAGAGAAGGTCAGCCATGAGGCTATGATGGCTATTCTGGCACAAAAATCTCGAGATAATTCTAGAACACCGATGCAATGGAATGATTCTAAGTACGCTGGTTTCTCCAAAGTAGCGCCTTGGCTGAGCGTTGCGAATAACTATGTCGATATCAATGCAAAGGCCGCAGTTGATGATCCTGACTCGGTATTTTATTTCTACCAACGGCTGATTCAGTTACGTAAAGACGTGGATGTTATTACCGATGGCAATTATGTCGATTTACTTCCTGATCACAAGACGCTGTTCGTGTTTCAACGTCAATCAGAGACTCAGACTTTACTCTGCTTAAATAATTTCTATGCGAATGAAGAAGAGTGTGTGTTGCCGAATGAGTTAGAATTAAGCAACGCTCGAGTATTACTTAGTAACTACCCCCAAACGAAAGGTGAGAACTTAAGTCGCCATCAGGCATTAAAACCTTATGAAACACGGATTCTTTTGATCGACCACTAACCCCCTAACGTTCTGCTCATTGATTTGAGTTAATATTGTCGGTCTCAGGTCTCTCCAATGGTGAGGCCTTTTTTGTCGGACTTTTTATAGAGTGCATTGGGGCGAATGCCCATTATTGACGACGACGGGTATAAATTCAGGGACAAAAAAAGCCAGCTCAATGAGCTGGCTTTCGATTCTTATTACAGAATATGGTGGAGGGGGACGGATTCGAACCATCGAAGGCAGTGCCGGCAGATTTACAGTCTGCTCCCTTTGGCCACTCGGGAACCCCTCCAGGGGTGTTTTCTTACTTCTTTACAAAGCAAGCTTAAATGATGATTTCCCAACGCATCAAGCAAGTATTTTCTATCGTTAAAAAGGAATTAACGTTAGAAGAAATATGGTGGAGGGGGACGGATTCGAACCATCGAAGGCAGTGCCGGCAGATTTACAGTCTGCTCCCTTTGGCCACTCGGGAACCCCTCCAGGGGTGTTTTCTTACTTCTTTACAAAGCAAGCTTAAATGATGATTTCCCAACGCATCAAGCAAGTATTTTCTATCGTTAAAAAGGAATTAACGTTAGAAGAAATATGGTGGAGGGGGACGGATTCGAACCATCGAAGGCAGTGCCGGCAGATTTACAGTCTGCTCCCTTTGGCCACTCGGGAACCCCTCCAGGGGTGTTTTCTTACTTCTTTACAAAGCAAGCTTAAATGATGATTTCCCAACGCATCAAGCAAGTATTTTCTATCGTTAAAAAGGAATTAACGTTAGAAGAAATATGGTGGAGGGGGACGGATTCGAACCATCGAAGGCAGTGCCGGCAGATTTACAGTCTGCTCCCTTTGGCCACTCGGGAACCCCTCCAGGGGTATTTTCTTACTTGTTTAGAAAGTAAGCTTAAACAATGTATTCCCAACACATCGCTCAAGTGCGGAGCGCATAATAGCAAACTCGCTCATGCTGTAAAGATTTTTCTTATGATTTTGAATCAAATGCTGACTTTTTGGGCAAAGGCGTTGGTTTTTATACAAAAGGGTTAAATACCGGAACCGCTATGCCAGCATAAACAAAAGAAAGTTCGAATATTATTGAAATAATTTACACTCATTGACGTTACTGTGCGTATCAATAGATATACTACAGCCAGTCAACAATATTCAGCGAAGTACTATGAAAAATACAATAATATTCAGCGTCATAATGTCTATTTTCGTTTCTGCAACTACCTATGCTAACGGTCCTCGCAAGGCTCCAGCGGTATCTGTCATCACTGAGTCAGTTCAAATTCACCATGTGTCTCAATCTTTGTCTCTTGTTGGTAAAATTGAATCGGATCAGTCGGTGGTCATTTCTTCGGAAGTCGCGGGAAAGGTCGATACGATCGCAGTGAAAGCGAACCAAAAGGTGACCAAAAATCAAATACTGGTCAAACTCGATGACGATAAAGCGATTGCATCTGTTGCAGAGGCCAAAGCTTATTTACGTGATGAAAAACGTAAACTAACAGAATATGAGCGCTTGGCGAAACGCAATGCCATCACGCAAACGGAAATTGACGCACAGAAAACCAGCGTTGATATTGCCCAAGCTCGTTTAGATGCCGCCAATGCCAATTTACGCGATTTACACATCTCTGCGCCATTTGAAGGTACGGTAGGCTTTATTGACTTCAGTCGCGGCGAATTGGTGAGCGCAGGGAGTGAGTTGCTGACTCTCGATGATTTGTCTTTAATGAGATTGGATTTGCAAGTGCCAGAGCATTACTTATCGCGATTATCGATTGGGATGGGCGTGGTTGCAACAACCAGTGCATGGGGCAATGATCGTCAATTTAAGGGCGAGGTAGTTGGCATCGACTCCCGTATTAACCAAGAAACCTTAAACCTAAGGGTGCGTATCCACTTTGATAATACTGACATGAAATTGAAACCGGGCATGCTCGTATCGGCAGATATGGCATTTCCAGAGATTGAAGCGCCGATTATTCCGGTTCAAGCACTGCAATACTCAGGAACCAAACGGTTTGTTTATGTTGTGAGCGATGACAACATCGCTAAAAAAACAGAAGTCATTTTAGGTGCTCGTATTGAGAACTTGGTGGTGATTGAGAAAGGGTTAGAGATAGGCCAGAAAATCGTTGTTCAGGGCATCGTTAATATGAGAGATGGCGTATCGGTATCCGAATTGGGCGCTGATGGAAAAGCGAAGCAGAAGGAAACGAACTAATGTGGTTATCCGATGTATCGGTGAAACGACCGGTTTCTGCCATTGTACTTAGCTTATTATTGTGTGTCTTTGGTATTGTTTCGTTTAGTAAGCTTGCTGTTCGTGAGATGCCTGATATTGAAAGCCCTGTGGTATCCATATCGACTCGATATGAAGGGGCGTCTGCGACCATTATCGAAAGTCAGATTACGTCCGCTCTTGAAGATCAGCTCTCTGGTATCAGTGGGATTGATGAGATTGAATCTACGACACGAAACGGCAGTTCTCGGATCACGATTACTTTTGATTTAGGTTATGACTTAAACACTGGGGTGAGTGATGTTCGTGATGCGGTTGCTCGTGCACAGCGTTCTTTGCCGGATGAGGCGGATGATCCTATCGTCTTCAAGAACAATGGTTCGGGAGAAGCCTCTTTATACATCAACCTTAGTTCTTCAGAAATGGACAGAACACAGCTCACTGACTACATCGAACGTGTGCTGTTAGACCGTTTCAGTTTGATCAGTGGCGTCAGTTCAGTTGATGTGTCGGGTGGCCTCTACAAAGTCATGTATGTGAAGCTTAAGCCTGAACTCATGGCTGGGCGTGGCGTGACGACGTCAGATATTACCCAAGCATTAAAACAAGAAAACTTAGAAAGCCCGGGTGGAGAAGTGCGTAACGATTCGATTGTTATGTCCGTGCGGACAGCTCGAAGCTACAACTCCGCTGAAGATTTTGATTATCTCGTCGTAAAACGTGCCAGTGACAACACACCTATTTACTTGAAAGACGTCGCCGATGTTTATGTTGGCGCTCAGAATGAAAGCTCCACGTTTAAAAGTGATGGGGTGGTCAACGTGAGTATGGGCATTGTTCCGCAATCGGATGCAAACCCGCTCGATGTCGCTGAACGTGTTCATAAGCAAGTGGATGATATACAGCAGTTTTTGCCAGAAGGTACGCGTCTTGCCATTGACTATGACTCGACCGTATTTATTGAGCGTTCCATTTCTGAAGTTTACAGTACGCTATTTATTACAGGTGGGTTGGTTATCCTGGTGCTGTACATATTTATAGGCCAAGCCAGAGCCACGCTGATTCCCGCAGTGACGGTACCGGTTTCGTTGATCTCATCATTTATTGCCGCTCATTATTTTGGTTTTTCAATTAACCTGATTACGTTGATGGCGTTGATTTTATCGATAGGCCTAGTGGTCGATGATGCGATCGTGGTGGTGGAAAACATCTTTCACCATATCGAGAAAGGTGAAAAGCCGTTATTAGCGGCTTACAAAGGAACCAGAGAGGTTGGTTTTGCCGTTGTGGCGACAACGTTAGTGCTTGTTATGGTCTTCTTACCCATTTCATTTATGGATGGAATGGTAGGGCTTTTGTTTACCGAGTTCTCGGTGTTATTGGCCATGTCTGTCATTTTCTCATCATTAGTCGCGCTGACCTTAACCCCTGTTCTTGGCAGTAAAATTCTTAAAGCTAATGTTAAACCGAATCGATTCAACCGCTTTATCGATAGATTGTTTACCCAGTTAGAGAACGGTTATCGCCGAGCATTAACGCTGGCGCTTAAGTGGAAGTTTGCCGCGCCTCTGGTCATTATGGCCTGTATTGGTGGCAGCTACGGTTTAATGCAACAAGTTCCAGCACAGCTCACCCCATCAGAAGACCGTGGTGTTATCTTTGCCTTTGTGCGCGGTGCAGATGCAACCAGTTATAACCGAATGTCAGCCAACATGGATATTGTGGAAGCACGATTATTGCCACTTTTAGGGCAAGGCTTTCTTAAATCGTTCAGCATCCAATCACCGGCGTTTGGTGGTAATGCCGGTGACCAAACGGGCTTTGTTATCATGATTTTGGATGACTGGAACGAGCGTGATATTACCGCTCAAAATGCCCTGGGTGAAGTGAGGAAAGCGCTGGCAGGTATTCCTGACGTACGTGTCTTCCCATTTATGCCCGGTTTTAGAGGGGGCTCCAGTGAGCCTGTGCAATTTGTCTTAGGCGGCACCGATTACCCAGAATTGATGGAATGGGCCGAACGATTAAAAGTCGAGGCAGAAAACTCCCCGTTAATGGAAGGGGCAGAGATTAACTATTCAGAGAAAACGCCAGAGCTTGTCGTCACGATTGATCGTCAACGAGCGGCTGAATTAGGGATCAGTGTGTCGGATATTTCGGATACGCTTGAGGTGATGCTGGGCGGTAAAACGGAAACCACGTTTGTTGAACGAGGCGAAGAGTATGACGTTTACCTTCGTGGTGATGAAAATAGCTTCAACAATGCTTCCGACTTGAGTCAAATCTACATGCGAACCGTGTCGGGTGAATTAGTGACGCTCGATGCGGTGACAACCATTGAAGAAGTTGCGTCATCGATTCGTCTTGCTCACTACAATAAACAGAAATCGATTACCGTGACAGCAAACCTAGCTGGCGATTCGACGTTGGGCGATGCGCTCGACTTCTTAGATTCCAAAGCGATTGAACTACTGCCGAACGAAATATCGGTGAGCTATTCTGGTGAATCGAAAGACTACAAAGAAAACCAATCGAGTATTTTGATTGTCTTTGCATTGGCTTTGCTGGTGGCCTATTTAGTGTTAGCTGCTCAATTTGAAAGCTTTATTAACCCATTGGTGGTGATGTTCACGGTGCCAATGGGGGTATTCGGTGGGTTCCTAGGGATGTATTTTATGGGGCAGGGTCTGAATATATATAGCCAGATCGGTATGATCATGTTGATTGGTATGGTAACGAAAAATGGTATTTTGATCGTTGAGTTTACCAACCAGTTGCGTGACCGAGGTATTGAGTTCCAGCAGGCCATCATCGATGCATCCGCAAGACGGCTAAGACCCATCATGATGACGGCATTTACCACATTGGCGGGAGCCATTCCATTGATAACGTCAACAGGTGCAGGCTATGAAAGCCGAGTAGCGGTCGGTACGGTTATCTTCTTTGGTATGGGGTTTGCGACCCTAGTGACCCTGTTTGTTATTCCTGCGATGTATCGTTTGATTTCTATAACAACGCACTCTCCAGGCCATGTGGAAGCGGAATTAAATAAAGAACTGCAGCATGATGTCAAATCAAGAAGCGTGCATTAATGACACATTGAATTGACAGTCACAAACAGAAAGGGCTCGCCAATGTGCGGGCCCTTTTTATGTTTGGAATAACTAGCCGTAAGTGACGGTATAACGAGTCGGCTTGTGATTCATGGCAAGAACCACATTGAGCGCTACGGTTCCAAGTAAAGACAAACCAATAACCATAGGAGAAACAAAAAAGAAGGAAGCGAACAAAATAGCCACATCAATCAGCATTTGAGTTTTTCCCACCGAAATGCCAAATCGATCTTGGATCACTAAACATAGAACGTTAAAGCCTCCGAGGCTTGAACGATGTCGAAATAAGATCAACATCCCCAAGCCCATTAATAGTCCGCCAGCGATTGCGCAGTAGATTTCATTGATCATATCTAATGTAATGACCAAATAAAGGTGATCAGCAAATACGGAGACTAATGCGCCTGATATTGCACTGTTGATCGCAAACCGTTTTCCAAAGCGCTGCCATGCCAATAAATAGAAAGGGCAGTTAATGAGAAAGTATAAGGTACCAAAAGAGACGGAAACGATTTGGCTTAATAATAAAGCAAGCCCTGTTGTCCCGCCCGTCAGTAAGTGTGCCGACTGGAGAAAGAATACGCCCTGAGCGACTAAAAAAGTCCCGGTTAAAATTGCAATCCAATCTTCTTTACTTGAGTGTTTTTCCATCAACTTGATTTTCTTCTAGGGAATATTGGGGCGAATAGTAGAGAAAAGATGATCTTTTCGGTAGCTAGAGAGATAAAATTAGGGTAAACCTATGTAATTATCGTTTTACAGGGTGTAAAGCGAAAACTTGACAGTAAGCTGCTTGTGGGTGATCAAGGTACGACAAGCATTATAAAGCTTATCAGTCATTATGAATAAACTGCATGATAAAAAGTGATTTTGCTCTTTATGATATAGATCAAATTATGTAGAATGCTTTTCATAAATTCGACCTACGTAAACGTTTGCGCATGGTCGTTGTGTGGTTTTTTTGAAACTTTCAGTACAATCTGAGTCAGGAGATACAGATGCTAACACGTGACATGAACATTGCAGATTATGATGCAGACCTATTTGAAGCGATCCAGGAAGAAACGGTTCGCCAAGAAGAACATATTGAGCTTATCGCTTCTGAAAACTACACCAGCCCACGTGTAATGGAAGCTCAAGGCTCTCAGTTAACGAACAAATATGCAGAAGGTTACCCTGGTAAACGTTACTACGGTGGTTGTGAGTTCGTTGATAAGGTTGAAACATTGGCAATTGAGCGTGCATGTGAACTGTTTGGCGCACAATACGCAAACGTACAGCCACACTCTGGTTCTCAAGCAAACAACGCTGTTTACATGGCACTACTGAATGCTGGCGATACTGTTCTAGGTATGAGTCTCGCACACGGTGGTCACCTAACTCACGGTTCTCCAGTAAACTTCTCTGGTAAGCTTTACAACATCATTCCTTACGGTATCGATGAAGCCGGTCAAATCGATTACGAAGAGATGGAAGCGCTAGCTATCGAGCACAAGCCTAAGATGATCATCGGTGGTTTTTCAGCTTACTCTCAAGTTTGTGATTGGAAGCGCATGCGTGAAATCGCTGACAAAGTAGGTGCTTACTTCTTCGTAGATATGGCGCACGTTGCTGGCCTCATCGCAGCAGGTGTTTACCCGAACCCAGTTCCACACGCACACGTTGTGACAACAACAACGCACAAAACGCTTGCGGGTCCTCGTGGTGGTCTTATCCTTTCTAACGAAGGCGAAGATCTTTACAAGAAGTTGAACTCAGCAGTATTCCCTGGAGGCCAAGGTGGTCCTCTAATGCACGTTATCGCGGGTAAAGCAGTAGCGTTCAAAGAAGCGTTAGAGCCAGAATTCAAAGAATACCAAGCTCGCGTAGTGGCTAACGCAAAAGCAATGGTTGCTGAATTCCTAGCTCGCGGTTACAACATCGTTTCAGGTTCTACAGAGAACCACCTGTTCCTCGTTGACCTAATCGACAAAGACATCACAGGTAAAGAAGCCGATGCAGCACTAGGTTCAGCTAACATCACTGTTAACAAGAACTCAGTACCAAACGACCCACGTAGCCCGTTCGTTACGTCTGGTATCCGTATCGGTTCTCCTTCTATTACTCGTCGTGGCTTCTCAGAAGCAGATGCGAAAGCTCTTGCTGGCTGGATGTGTGACATCCTTGATAACATGGGCGATGAGTCTGTTATCGAAGCAACCAAAGCAAAAGTGTTAGAAATTTGTAAGCGTCTACCGGTTTACGCTTAATTTTTCTGCCTTAACTGTTCTATTTCGGTGTCAAAGGTGCTCATTTACTAGCGTAAACTCCGCGCCTTTCCCTAGAACTAGAATTCGTTAAGTTTGAAAATAATAATGAAGAGCTTCCAATTTGGGGGCTCTTTTAGTTTCTGCGTAGAACGAAACCTAGAAACGAAAAGACCAGCTTGTTGAAGAGCTGGTCTTTTTAATATCGGTTATAGTCTAAAAGGTCGTCTTACTTCTTCGAAATACTCAGCAAGGTACCTGATTTACATTGGAACGAGTAATATTTACGGCTTTCGTTGAATTTACCCAGCCCTTCACCGTCACAGTAATCGATATTGATATCTCGCATGACTTCTAACGTTTCTTCCGATGTTAGAGCGAACTTTGAACCATCAGAGCAGACGATACGAACGCGGCCATCATCACTGACCGAATAAATATCGACCTCTGTGTTACAAAGCTCGAAAGAGGCTTCTCTATAGTTGTCTTGTTTGGTGTTGTTAGCACAACCCGCAGTAACGGCTGCAAACAATAGCGCCAATAATCCCATTTTATTCATTTTTATTCCTTAGCTATCTTAACGATAGGTGAGTGCATTCCGTTAGTTTCTTTAGCCTATCGATTTTACCGCTCAGTTTCAATTGCGAAGCGGATTATTCACCATCTATTATTAACCATGGATGGTTTACCATAGATAAGAAAGCAAAGTCGATGATGTCACCGACTTTATCAATATTGGCGTTACTTCACTTCTTTGCCCTGTGCTTGCATATCAGCATGGTAAGAAGAACGCACAAAGGGTCCACAAGCTGCGTGAGTGAAACCTAGATCCAACGCAATTTCTTTCAATTCTTCAAATTCAGCCGGCGGTACATAGCGTTCAACCGGCAAGTGGTGACGGCTTGGTGCGAGGTACTGACCCAGAGTGAGCATGGTGACATCGTGCTCACGTAAGTCTTTAAGAACTTGAATGATTTCTTCTTTTGTTTCCCCAAGACCCATCATCACACCCGATTTAGTCGGAACATTAGGGTGCTGCTGCTTAAACTTTTTAAGAAGTTCTAATGACCATTTGTAGTTCGCCCCCGGGCGCGCTTTACGATACAGGCGTGGGGCGGTTTCTAGGTTATGGTTAAAGACATCCGGTGGGTTGTCTTTTAGCAATTCAAGGGCGATGTCCATACGGCCACGAAAGTCAGGGACCAATGTTTCAATATGAATGTTAGGGTTAAGCTCGCGGATTTCTCGGTTACAATCGGCAAAGTGCTGTGCGCCTCCGTCTCTTAGATCGTCTCTATCGACTGAGGTAATTACCACATACTTAAGTTTCATGTCTTTAATGGTTTGTGCCAGCTTCTTCGGTTCATCACCTTCTGGAGCAAGAGGTCGGCCGTGGCCAACATCACAAAACGGGCAGCGGCGTGTACAGATAGCACCTAGAATCATGAAGGTCGCCGTTCCGTGGTTGAAACACTCTGAAAGGTTAGGGCAAGAGGCTTCTTCACAGACCGAGTTAAGATTATTCTTACGCAGAGCCGATTTGATCTCTTTGATGCGCTTACTGTCTGATGGCAGTTTTATTTTCATCCAGTCTGGTTTACGCAATACTTCTTTTGTTTCGCTTGGCATGTTTTTAACAGGAATCAATGCCATTTTGTCAGCATCTCTGTATTTGACGCCTTTTTCCATTTGAATTGGTTTGCTCATGATTTTACTGCTTCTCGTTAAGGGCTTTTGTGCAAAATTTAACGTGCTCGTAGTCTAGGAGTGCGACGAGTTCTTGTATTAATTGCTGTTCAACGACGTCTAGCTGACTTGGTCCACCTAACTGGCTAACCTGTACCATTTCCATTCCTGCGTAACCACATGGATTGATGCGCAAAAACGGAGACAAGTCCATATCAACATTCAGTGCTAGACCATGAAAAGAACAGCCTTTTCGAATTCTTAATCCAAGGGAACAGATCTTTTTATTGTCGGAATAAACACCGGGTGCGTCGGGCTTTGCTGAAGCTTCGATATTGTAAGCTTTTAGAGTATTGATGACGAGATTCTCAATATGTGTAACGAGATCTCGAACGCCTAATTTTTTTCGTCTTAGGTTAATTAAGAAGTAAGCCACTAATTGGCCTGGACCGTGATAAGTGACTTGCCCCCCACGATCACTTTGCACGACAGGAATATCACCCGCAGCGAGAATATGCTCCGCTTTTCCTGCCTGCCCCTGCGTAAATACAGGATTATGCTCAACTAACCAAATTTCATCGCTACTTTCATCGGTTCGATTGTCGGTGAACTCGTGCATCGCTTTCCATACAGGATGGTAATCCTGGCGACCAAGTTGTCTGACGACTAATTGATTTGGCATTCCGCTTTCCGTAGTGATTTGTAAAGTTATCGCATTATAAACACATTCATGAGAATGGACTACATCTTGATAACCACAAATTAACCAGGAAAAACGCTCATATATCATAGGTATCTGATTAAAAACAAAAAAGCAGCCAATGGCTGCTTTCAATATTATTTTAAAGTTTAAACTTTATTATAAGACCATGCGTACGATATCAATATCGCCCAGCTCTTTATACAGGGTTTCTACCTGCTCAATAGACGTTGCTGTGATGTTGATTGATACGGAATTATAGGTGCCTTTAGCGCTTGGCTTAACAACTGGGCTGTAGTCACCTGGAGCGTGACGTTGAATGACTTCCAATACCAGCTCCGGTAATTCAGGTTTTGCGTAGCCCATCACTTTAAAGGTGAATGAACACGGGAATTCGAGCAAGTCTTTAAGCTTTGCATCTGAATTAATGGTCATCATTGTAGATACTCCAAGGTTAAATCGGTTTTTAGGGGACGAATATTACTGTCTATTGAGCGGGATCTCAACTAAGTACCTAAATGAAAAAAGCTGCACTAGGCAGCTTTTCAAATAATTAAAAAGGTTAGATTAGAAAAAACCTTTGAAAAGTAACATTAGGTAGTCCCAAAGTCGGCTAAAGAGACCGCCTTGCTGCACGTCTTCCAGAGCGAGTAATGGGTACTCGGCAACATCTTCACCTTCTAGTTGATAGAAAAGCTTACCGACTACGTCACCTTTCATGATCGGCGCTTCTAACTCACTTTCAAGAACAAAACTCGCGGTTAGGTTCTTGGCTTGGCCGCGAGGTAAGGTTACGTAAGTATCAACATCCACACCCAACGCGACGCTATCTTTATCACCCATCCAGATTTTTTCTTCAACGAAGGTTTCGCCAGCACTGTGAGGCGCGACTGTTTCGAAGAATCTAAAACCATAGCTGAGTAGTTTTTTGCTTTCAGATTTTCGTGCATTGGCGTTTTTGGTGCCCATGACGACCGCCACTAAACGCATTTTACCTTCAGTTGCTGAGCTGACTAAGCTATAACCTGCATTGCTTGTGTGGCCGGTTTTAATGCCATCAACATTCATGCTCTTGTCCCACAATAATCCGTTACGATTGTATTGTGTGATGCCGTTGTAGGTGTATTTTTTTTCAGAGTAGATACGGTACTCGTCGGGTACGTCACGGATCAGCGCCGATCCTAAAAGTGCCATATCGTAAGGGGTAGAATAGAGACTATCACTGTCTAAACCATGTACATTGGCAAAGTGAGTGTTGGTCATACCAATGGTATCTGCCCAAGCATTCATCAAATCGACAAAGGCGTCTTCTGATCCTGCAATATGCTCAGCCATCGCGACACAGGCATCATTACCCGATTGAACGATAATACCGCGGTTGAGATCTTCAACGGTCACGGTTGTACCGACTTCGATGAACATTTTCGATGAGTCAGGAAAGTTCTTCGCCCATGCGTTTTCGCTTATGGTCACTTCATCGGTCAGTGAAAGGTTACCACGCTCTATCTCTTGACCAACAACGTAGCTTGTCATCATCTTGGTTAAGCTGGCTGGGGATAATTTGGTATTCATCTCTTTTTCAGCCAGAACTTTTCCGGAATGAAAGTCAAGAAGAACGAATCCTTTTGCAGCGATTTGGGGCGCGTCAGGTACGACTATTGGCGAGGCGTGAGCCAGAGTAGTTGCAACGGAAGAAAGAGCAATCGAGCATGTGAGGATGGTATTAAGTACTGATGTTTTTTTCATGATGAATACAAAATTTTTGTTTTAACTGTCCGTATATTAACAGAAACCATTATTCACACCAGTGCCACGTCTATGGCACCGAATATGATGAGTGATTACTGGGCGACTGTGTGCTTTTTTATGAAGGCTGAAGAGTATCCAAGCACTTTAACTTGTTCAAGGGTCTGTTGCGTCAACGTATAGTCATTAAATGGCCCGAGAAAAACACGATGAAGGGATTGATTGGATTCAATATAACTGGGTACAGACAATTTTGCCGCGAGATCGTTAGAGAGGTCTAAAGAGCGATCTTGATGCTTCGAGGTGGCGACTTGCACAATATAGCTTGGTAGTGCGTTTTGTTTATGGGCGGATTCTGGTCGTTCAACCGTAATCACTTCAATTTCTACATTAGCAACACCTGTTTTGACGACATCCAGCTTGATGGCTGCGGCATAGCTTAAATCGATGATGCGACCCTCATGAAATGGGCCACGGTCATTAACACGAACCACGGTTGATTTTCCGTTATCCTGGTTGGTGACTTTGACATAGCTAGGGATGGGCAGAGTTTTATGCGCTGCTGTCATCGAATACATGTCATAAATTTCACCATTGGAAGTCAAATGACCGTGAAATTTTTTACCATACCAGGAAGCCTTGCCTGTTTCGGTAAAGCCTTTCGCGTCTTTAACGATAACGTAGCTATTACCTCGTAGGGTGTAATTACTGTTTCCCCCCAAGCTATAAGGTTCGTATTGAGGAACGGCATCTTCAATATGATCGACGGAAATCGGCTCTTTTGGCGCAACGTCTTGGTCGAGGCTATAGCGGCCAGAGGACGAACAACCGAATAAGGTTGCACTGGTCACTGCGAGTATGAGGATGTGCTTTTGAGTGATCAATTTATGTCGCCTTTGAGAATGCATTTCTATGAGTGTGTATGGACATCAATATGCCAAAGCCTGCCATCAAGGTGACCATAGAGGTACCACCATAGCTGATTAATGGTAGAGGAACGCCAACAACGGGCAAGATACCACTGACCATGCCAATGTTAACAAAGACGTAAACAAAGAAGCTCAAAATAATACTGCCCGCCATCATTCGTCCAAAGGAGGTTTGAGCTTGGCTCGCTAGATATAAACCTCTTCCCATAATGAAAAGATAAATGGTCAGTAAAGCGAGGATCCCTAGCATGCCCCATTCTTCGGCGATAACCGCAAAGATAAAGTCAGTATGTCGCTCGGGTAGAAACTCGAGTTGAGACTGGGTGCCTTGCAGCCAACCTTTACCGGATACGCCTCCCGAACCGATGGCAATCTTACTTTGGATGATGTGGTAGCCAGCACCCAGCGGATCTGACTCGGGATTAAACAGTGTTCTAACGCGTACTTTTTGGTACTCGCGCATTAAATAAAACCATAATATTGGCGCAAAAGCTCCCACACAGGCCATCGCTGCAAAAATGATTTTCCAGCTGATACCCGCCAAAAATATAACAAAAATACCAGAAGCAGCGATGAGAATGGATGTGCCTAGATCGGGTTGTTTAGCAATGAGAATCGTGGGAACAAATACCATCACCAATGAGACTATGATAGTTCTAAAGCTTGGCGGTAGGGCTCGTTTTCCTATGTATCGAGCAACCATTAAAGGAACGGCGAGCTTGAGTAACTCAGAGGGTTGAAAGCGAATAAACCCTAAGTTTAACCAACGTTGTGCGCCCTTTGAGGCTTCCCCAAAAAACAGCACCCCAAGCAACAAAGTAATGCCACAAAAGAATAAAAAAGGAGCAAGTGATTCGTAGGTTCGAGGGGAGATTTGAGCCAACATCGCCATAACGCCAAGTGACAGCGCCATTCGCATTGCTTGCCTGTCCATCATCCCATAGCTTTGCCCACTTGCGCTATACATCACAACAAGGCCAAAAGCCATCAGGACAAGTATGCCGAGTAATAACGGCAAGTCGATATGAAAGCGGTGAAAAAAAGCGCGATTGTTTCCTGCTGAAGGATCAAAGATCATTGTTCTGTTCCTTCTTGTCTTTCAAGTATGGCATGATCAAATATTCGTCTGACGACAGGACCACCATGAGTGGAGCCTCCGCCTGCATTTTCTAATACGACAGTAACGACGAACTCGGGCTTATCGAAAGGAGCATAACCGGTAAACAGGGCATGATCGCGAAGATGCTCTTCTAATTCATCCGCGTTATATTCTTGGTCTTCTGCAAGGCCAAATACCTGCGCCGTTCCTGACTTGCCTGCACTGACGTATTTAAGGTCTCTAAACGCACGTCGCGCCGTTCCCTTTACACCGTGGTTAACCAGACGCATGCCTTCGGTTGCGACATTCCAGTATCGTTCAGGAACTCCGGTAATCGGAGGGTATGTTTCAAAGTCTTCCAGCTGTTGAAGATCGAACTTTTCACCATTTTTAATCGTTGATCGCAGCAAATGGGGCGCCGTGACTTCGCCATGATTAATCAACACAGAGGTGGCTTTGGCGATTTGCATCGGTGTTGCTGTCCAATAGCCCTGACCTATCCCCACAGGAATGGTATCCCCTTGGTACCAAGGCGTACGATGACGGGCGACTTTCCAGTCTCTAGTGGGCATATTGGCTTTACTTTCTTCATAAATATCAATGCCAGTATACTCGCCAAAACCAAACATACTCATCCAGCTTGATAGCCGATCTATGCCCATGTCGTAAGCAATTTGGTAATAGAAAGTATCCACGGATTCTTCAATAGACTTTACAATGTCGACCTTTCCGTGTCCCCAACGAAGCCAATCTCTAAAAGGGCGAGTCTTCGAATTTGGGATTTTCCAGTAGCCAGGGTCATTACGCACGGTTTTCGTGGTGACGACACCTTCTTGCAGGGCTGCCACGGCGATGAAAGGTTTGACTGTTGACGCTGGTGGATAGATACCTAACGTTGCTCGGTTAACGAGGGGACGATTGATATCAGTTAATAGTGCGTTGTAGGCTTTGGATGAAATGCCATGCACAAATGCATTGGGATCGTAGCTCGGGCTAGAGACCATTGCGAGGACGCCATTATCAATAGGATCGAGCACGATAGCTGAGCCTCGACGACCATCGAGTAACCTGTGAACATAAAGCTGTAAATCGATATCGAGATTCAAAACGATATCTTTGCCAGGAATCGGTGGCACGTACTTTAATGTTCGTATAATTCTTCCACGGCTGTTCACTTCGACTTCTTGATAGCCAGCGATACCGTGCAGTTTTTCTTCGTAAAAGCGCTCGATTCCAAGTTTGCCGATGTCACGAGTGGCTTGGTAGTTCGCGGCTCGTTCTTCACGCGCTAATCGCTGTAAATCCCGGTCATTTATTCGAGATACGTAACCGATAACATGGGTAAGCACACTGCCGTAAGGGTAGTAGCGCTTCAAGTTAGCAGTAATGGAAACACCAGGGAAATTGTGTTGCTGCACCGAAAACTTAGCCACTTGTTCTTGAGTTAACTGAGTCAACAAAGGAACTGAATTAAAGCGACGGGTTTGTCGTCGTTCGCGAGTAAATGCTTCGATTCGCTCTGACGTGATTTCAGGCAGTACCTGTTGCAGCCGCGCAATCGTCTCATCAATATTGCGGACTTTTTCTAGTGTAATCTCTAGGTTGAAAACAGGGCGGTTTTCAGCGAGAAGTTTGCCATTACGGTCATAGATGAGGCCTCTATTCGGCGCAATTGGCACGACTTTAATGCGATTGTCATTAGAGCGAGTTTTGTAGTCTTGGTATTGATTAACCTGAATGTTGTAGAGATTCGCCAGCAGAATGCCCATCAAAAAGATGATGCCGAGAAAGGAAATAAGAGCACGACTTTTAAATAGCCGTGTTTCTTCATGGTGGTCTCTAATTTGGCTACGCTTACGCAACATGGAGGTTACTCTCGATGATAAGGGTGATTGGCTGTAATACTCCAAGCTCTATACAGACTTTCAGCCATCAACACTCGTACAAGAGGGTGAGGGAGCGTTAGCGGAGAGAGAGACCAGCTTTGATCAGCCGCTGCTTTGCATGCCGGGGCTAACCCTTCAGGACCACCGATTAAAATCGATACGTCGCGTGCGTCTAGCTTCCAGGCTTCTAATTGTTGCGAGAGCTGTTCGGTGTCCCAACGCTTGCCCGGTATATCCAGAGTCACAATGCGATTGCCTTTTGGTACTGCAGCCAGCATTGCTTCCCCTTCTTTTTGTAGGATTCGAGCAATATCTGCGTTTTTCCCACGCTTACCTGCCGTTATTTCGATCAATTCGAGAGGCATGTCATGTGGAAATCGTCGACGATACTCTTGAAAGCCTTCCTCGACCCACTTAGGCATTTTAGTCCCAACGGCAATAAGCTGAATCTTCACAAACTAGCCCCAAAGTTTTTCTAATTGGTATAGCTCACGGTGCTCTTCTTGCATGACGTGAAGCATGGTCGTACCCATATCCACAACAACCCATTCGCCTTCTTTTTCACCATCCATACCAAACGTGTCTAAACCCGCTTGCTTCACTTCTTTTGCAACATGCCCTGCGATAGAGGCCACGTGTGTTTTAGAAGTACCAGTACAAATAATCATGTAGTCAGTGATGCTTGATTTACCTTGTACATCGATCGTTTTTATATTCAGTGCTTTCATATCGTCTGCTTTATCAGCAAGAAAGTTATTCAGTTCTTCACGTAACAAAAGGAATTCCTCAGGGGGTGTTAATGGGTGAATTTTTGGCTGCGCAGTATAGCATGCTTTTATTAGGATACCGCCAGGTTGATAGACGGCTGACACAGCTCTAAGCTCAATTGGTGCAATATTGGCCAAGGAGATGTGTCATATTGAGTTTTAGACAATATTTCGCACTGTGCAAGTAAGCTTAAACGTTGTTGAATAGCGACGAAAGAGAGTCGAGACAAAGCGCTGTTGTAAAGCGGTCGTTTCGATTGCCATATTCTGTGCTTATCGAAGACGTGAGATGCCGACGCTGTTTTGAGCTCTACTTGCAGCTTAAGCAAAAGCATAAGCTCTTTTTGAACTGAACGAATCAGGATCACAGGCTCTACCGATTCCGCTTCAAGCTGGCGTAAAATCCGTTGAGCTCGTTTTGCTTTTCCAGCCAGCAGTGCATCGATCCAATGAAAAGCAGTAAAATGGTTATGACGGCTTAGGGATTCTTCCAATCTAACCAGAGTTAATTGCCCATCGGGGTAGAGAAGTGCTAATTTTTCTAAGCTTTGGGATAGGGCAAATAAGTTGCCTTCATGCCATTGAGCCAGCATTTGTCTGGCTTCTGCATCTGCCGTTAACCCCAGTGCATTGCAGCGAGATTGAACAAATTGCGGCAGTCTTTGAATGTCTGGTGTTAAGCAACTGACCCAACAACCTTGGCTATTTAAGGCTTTGAACCACTTAGCATTCTCTTGCGCTTTGGTGAGTTTTCCACCAATGATGATCAGCAAAATATCAGGATGAAGCATAGCGCATAGTGACACAAGCTCTTTGGAATGCCCTGCATTCAGCCCAGCTTCTGTCACTTCTAATTCGATCATTTGGCGAGCGGAAAATAAGCTGAGTGCTTGACAGCAATCGTGCACATCATTCCAGTTTAGGTTGCTGTCTAAGGTGAATCGATGACGTTCATCAAACCCTTCTGTCTGCGCTTTGTTTCGGATAGCCTGGTGGGATTCTTGAATCAGCAGTGGCTCATTACCAAACAGCAAATAGACAGGATGGAGTTGCCTATTCAGTTGATCCGAAAGTTTGTCGGCGTAAATGCGCATGTTCGGCTCTATTGGGCAGAGTCTGAAGCGGTGGCGTTGGCTTCCGCTTGTGGGTTTGAGACTTGTGGCAATTCACCTTCAATGGTTTTGATTTTGTACTGCTCTTCCGTATTGTCATAACCCGCAACGAATTGCTCTTCAAGGAGCATTTCATGTGCTTCGATATCGGCTCTTAGTCGGCCCATCTGACGAATGATTTGTGTTGACGCGAGTTTACGCATTTCATCTTCGATCATGTCACGTTCCACTGACTTCGCTAAAGCGGTCAGTGGGTTATCAAGGTAGCTTCGAGTCACGCTAGTAGAAAAGGTCTTCGCGCCTAATTCAGGAATGGTGACGCGGTATGAGGCTCGAAAGGTCAACTCAATTTCTGCTGTGCGAGGCCCTGTGCTTTGTGAGCCTTGGTAAAGTGACAATGTGCGTTCACCAACACCCTCGCCCAATAAGTGCATGTTTGGGACTTCTTCATTCGGCAACACGAGTTCCACATCATTTAGGCGAAATTGATTTTTGACCACTCGCGTAAAAGTGCTGTATTGATCGTAACTGGTGATAGAAATCGTCGACAGCTCTTCGGGTACAGAGTAATCACCACGCAGATGGAATCCGCATGCCGAAATTAAACTGGCGCTGAATACAACGCAAGCAAGTTTAAATGAGTTAGAAGTCAGGCGCATGTTTAGGAGGCTCTCATTAATTGGAATACTTATCTAATGGCTCTCTGTGCTTATCAATGGAACAAGATGCAGAGCGATTAGATAAGTAAGCAGGGTGGATAAGCACCCTGCTTAGATTACACGTAACTAAAGTCTAAATTACATTAGTTTGCCACGATGTTAAGCAGCTTTCCTGGTACGTAAATCACTTTACGAATGGTTAAGCCATCTAGGAACTTAATGGCGTTCTCGTCGTTAAGGCCAAGCTCTTTGACTGCATCTTCTGTAATATCAGCAGGAACTTGTAGTTTCGCCCGTAGCTTACCGTTGATCATAACCACAATGGTTTTTTCATCTTCAACCAGTGCCGCTTCATCAAACGTCGGCCATGTTGCTGAGTCAACATTGGATTCGCCCAATGCAATCCACATTTCGTAAGAGATGTGTGGCGTCATTGGGTAAAGCATGCGAACAACCGCTTTCAGTGCTTCATCTAGAATCGCACGATCTTGTGTTGATTCTTGCGGCGCTTTCGCTAGCTTGTTCATGAGCTCCATGATGGCAGCAATCGCGGTGTTAAAGGTTTGACGACGAGCGATATCATCGGTGACTTTTGCGATGGTCTTGTGAACGTCACGGCGAAGTGCTTTTTGGTCGCCAGAAAGCGCAGATGCATCAACTGCCTCGGCAGCACCCTTAGATGAGTGTGCATGAACCAGTTTCCAAACACGCTTAAGGAAGCGGTTTGCCCCTTCAACGCCAGATTCTTGCCATTCAAGTGTCATGTCTGCAGGAGACGCAAACATCATGAATAGACGTACGGTGTCAGCGCCGTATTTGTCGACCATTTCTTGAGGGTCAATACCGTTGTTTTTAGACTTTGACATCTTGATCATGCCAGAGTGCTCAACATTACGGCCCTGATCGTCGGTTGCCTTTTCAATACGGCCTTTTGCATCACGCTCAACGGTCACGTCTGTGGGTGCGATCCACTCTTTCGTGCCTTTTTCATTTTCGTGATAAAACGCATCAGCTAATACCATACCTTGGCATAGTAGTTGTTTGTATGGCTCATCAGAGGTGACATAACCCGCATCACGAAGCAGTTTATGGAAGAATCGAGAATACAACAGGTGCATACAAGCGTGCTCGATGCCACCAATGTACTGGTCAACCGGTAGCCAGTAGTTTGCTTTCTCTGGATCCAGAATGTCATCCGCTTGTGGTGAACAGTAACGCGCGTAGTACCAAGACGATTCCATGAAGGTATCGAATGTATCGGTTTCACGAAGTGCTGGCTCACCATTGAATGTCGTTTCTGCCCAAGACTTATCTGCTTTGATTGGGCTCGTTACGCCATCCATTACTACGTCTTCAGGAAGAATGACTGGAAGTTGGTCTGCTGGTACTGGGTGAACTTGGCCATCTTCAGTGGTGACCATTGGGATTGGAGCGCCCCAGTAACGCTGGCGAGATACCCCCCAGTCACGCAGACGGAAGTTGACAGTCTTTTTGCCTTTGCCTTCAGCTTCAAGCTTGGCAGCAATGGCATCGAACGCTTCTTGGAATGCAAGGCCATCAAATTCACCAGAATCAAACAAGACGCCTTTCTCTGTGTAAGCCGCTTCAGAAACGTCTAGCTCAGAACCGTCTTCTGGTTTGATGACTGGAATGATGTCGATACCGTATTTCACTGCGAACTCGTAGTCACGTTGATCGTGAGCAGGAACCGCCATTACCGCGCCTGTACCGTAATCCATAAGAACGAAGTTAGCGACGTAAATAGGAACAACACGACCGTTAAGAGGGTGGATAGCCGTTAGGCCAGTATCCATGCCTTTCTTTTCCATCGTTGCCAATTCGGCTTCAGCCACTTTGGTGTTACGGCATTCATCAACGAATGCTGCAAGTTCAGGGTTGTTCTTAGAGGCTTTCTCTGCCAGTGGGTGACCTGCCGCGATGCCCACGTAAGAAACACCCATTAGCGTGTCAGGACGCGTCGTGTACACTTCTAGAGGCGCTTCTTCACCGTTAACAGCGAACGAGAGCTCAACACCTTCAGAACGACCGATCCAGTTACGCTGCATGGTTTTCACCATTTCAGGCCAACCTTCAAGGTTGTCTAAGTCATCTAACAACTCTTGAGCGTACTCTGTGATCTTAATGAACCACTGTGGAATCTTCTTTTGTTCTACAGGCGTGTCACAACGCCAGCAGCAACCATCTTCTACTTGCTCATTAGCAAGGACAGTTTGGTCGTTAGGGCACCAGTTAACCGAAGAGGTTTTCTTGTAAACCAGGCCTTTTTCGTACAGTTTGGTAAAGAACTCTTGTTCCCAACGGTAATATTCTGGCGTACAGGTGGCGAATTCACGGCTCCAGTCATAACCAAAGCCGAGTAATTTCAGCTGGTTTTTCATGTACTCGATGTTTTCATATGTCCACGGTGCTGGCGCCGTTTTGTTCTTGACGGCGGCGTTCTCAGCAGGAAGGCCAAATGCATCCCAACCAATTGGCTGCATGACATTTTTTCCTTGCAGACGCTGGAAGCGAGATACCACATCACCGATGGTGTAGTTGCGCACGTGACCCATGTGCAGTCGCCCACTAGGGTAAGGAAACATAGAGAGACAGTAGAATTTTTCTTTATTTGGGTCTTCACTTACAACAAAGGTCTTGCTGTTGTCCCAGTGCTGCTGAACTTTTTGTTCAATGTCTTGCGGGTTATATTGCTCTTGCATCGATGATATCCGGTTATCTTGGAATTTGTGAGTTCGGTTAGAACAGATACGAGTAGATCGACATAGAATACCTAAAGGAGCGAAGTACAACAATAGCCAATCTGTCATGAAGGGGTCTGTTATGCCAAAACATAAAGCGGGTTACGAAGATATGTTCGATGAAGTCGTAGAAACATTGAAAAGTAGCCCTGAAGAAATTACCCATGTTTTTGAAACATCCGCTAAGGTCGTCAGCGCTGCTAATGATATGACTAAAGATGAGCTTTCTTTGATCTCAGCGTATCTACAATCTGACTTTAAGGCGTTCGCTGATAATTATGAAGAGAGCAAAGGCAGCCCGTTTTCGATCATGATTTCAGACTCAATTTGGCAAGGGCTGCTTGATATTACCGATCGAACAAAGGTTGAGTGGGTCGAGCTGTTTCAAGATCTTGAACACCAGGGGCTCTATCAGGCTGGGGATATGATAGGGCTTGGTATTTTGATTTGTGATGATTGCGGTCATAAGGTGCAGTATAACCATCCCACAAAAGTGATTGCTTGTACGCAATGCGGCCATACCGGGTTTAGTCGTCAGGCATTAAAGCCTTAGCGAATATTATATTCTGTTTTTCGCTGGGAGCCGCTAACACCGATAATCTAGCACTGAACAAATCATCTTTGTTCTTAGGTACGAGGTACTAGGTTATCGGTTGTTAGTGTTAAGTACTGAGCGCGTTGCTGTTAAGTACTGATCGTTGAGCGTTGATCATTAAGTACGAAAGCTCAGGGCCTTAACGTTTAGGCTTAGCTACGGTGTTACGAGCTGCAATGGTTGAAAGAACCAAGCTTAAAGCCACCCAAATATACAATGGCCAAGTCCCAACATTACGATAAGGGGTCTGGCCGATTGTTGATTGGAGAGTGGCCGTTAACACCGCGGTCTCAAATTGTGCGACTTGTTCGATAATATTCCCTTTAAAGTCGGTTACCGCTGTTACACCGTTATTGGTAGAACGAATCAAAGGTTTGCCTAGCTCTCGGGCTCTCATTCTCGCAATCTCCATATGTTGCAGCGGGCCAATAGAGTCCCCAAACCAAGCATCATTAGAGAGCGTTAGAATAAAGTCCGTATCATCGGTGACGTTTCGCCTAACTTGTTCATTAAATATAATCTCATAGCACAGCGCTGGCGCCATATGACGACCATTGGCGATGATGTTAGGTTGAACAAAGTCCCCTTGACTGAATGAGGACATTGGCAGATTAAAAAATGGCGCAATCGGTCTTAAAATGTCTTCAAATGGAACGAACTCACCAAAAGGTAATAGGTGGTGTTTATGATAGCGTTCATTTGGGTCGTAACTGTAGTCGCCGTAAGGTGTGTTGCCAATGGCGAGGACACTATTGTAAAAGTTATCCGTGTCACTTTTGTTCACAACACCGGTAATGATTGCCGTTTGGTTTTCTTTAGCGGACTCATCAAGACTTCGTAAAAAAGCTGGGATCTCAAATTCAAAGGCAGGAATGGCCGCTTCTGGCCAGATAATGATATCCGCATCCCAGTGTTCACGGCTTAGATCGACATATTTCATGATTATTGGCCAGCGCTGACTGGGTACCCATTTACTGGATTGGTCAGTATTGCCCTGTATTAATGCTACTTTCGTCGAATTGTCAGAGTCGGGAATTACCCAGTCAACATTTCTCAGGCCAAATCCAGAAGATAAGATGACGCATGGAATGAGTAATATTGACCATGAACGGCTAAATAGGGCAAAAGCCATGGCTGCAGAAGAGAGCACCAGCAGAAAAGTGACGAACTCGACGCCACCTATGGGTGCAAAGTTCGCGAGTGGTGAATCTATTTGACTGTAGCCTAGCCATAGCCATGGAAAGCCAGTCATTACCCAACCGCGTAGCCAATCGGTAAGAAGCCATAAAGCAGGAGCGGCTAGGATAAATCGATGGCGACTGACCAGAGGGAAGTAACGGTTTAATAACCAAGCGAACAGACCGCTATATAGAGCAAGATAGCCGACCAGTAGCGCCATCAAAAACAGGCTCGCTATTTTGGGCATGCCGCCGAAGACATCAATACTGATATGGACCCAGCTGATGCCGGTGGAAAATAAGCCGATTCCCCAAGCATAACCAATAAAAAAGCCTTGTTTGGATGATTGCCCTTGGAGTAAAGCTAAAAGTAACAACGGGCTAATGATAGCCAGCGGCCAAATTTGATAAGGAGCAAAAGCCAGAGTGGTTAAAGCGCCAACAAAAACGGCCCCTAAAGGCCGCTGTAGGCGATGAATAATGTTATTAGTCATCTATCAAGATTCTCGAAAGCGAGGTTGGATTATTCTTCCGTTGGTTGAGGAAGGGGTTCTTCATCGGGTACGGTGACTTGAAGTTGCAGTACACGTCGGTTATCAGCAGCCGAGACCTTAAACGCATAATGATTGATTTCAACCACTTCACCACGCGAAGGTAAGTGACCCAAGGCGCTCATTACAAGTCCTCCTACGGTATCCACTTCATCCGCACTGAAGTTAGTTTGGAAAGTTTCATTAAACTCATCAATGGTGGTTAAGGCTTTGACCGAGAAAGTATGTTTACTCAATTTACGAATATCCACTTCTTCTTCGTCGTCAAATTCATCCTCAATTTCACCGACGATCTCTTCGAGAATGTCTTCGATAGTCACAAGGCCAGATACACCGCCAAATTCATCGACGACAATCGCCATGTGGTAGCGTTCTTCTTGAAACTCTTTAAGTAAGCGGTCAACGCGTTTACTTTCAGGAACAACGACCGCTGGACGAATAACTTCTTCTATTGCAAAGGTTTCACTTTCAGAGCCCAAATACTTGAGTAAGTCTTTGGCGAGAAGTATTCCCTCTACATGGTCTTTGTCTTCGCTGATCACGGGATAACGAGAGTGCTGCGCATCGGTTATCAAAGAGACGAGTTTATCAAGATCGTCACTTTTTTCTACCGTGACAATTTGAGACCGAGGTATCATGATGTCACGGATTCGCATTTCAGATATTTCAATAACACCTTCAAGCATATCGCGCGTATCATGGTCAATTAAATCGTTTTCTTCAGAGTCTCTGATGACATCGACCAGTTCTTGGCGATCTTTGGGCTCTGTTTGAAAAAGTTGTCCAAGACGTCCTAAAAAGGACTTTCTACTCGGACCTTCGGCCTTTTCTTTTTTACCTTCCGGCGAAGAGGGAGGATTACCTTCGTTCATTTCTTCTCATATCTATATTGCTACCAAAAGTGTGATAGCGCACATAATTGCCTTCGACAGTTTCTTAAAGGCAAACCAAATTGTTCGGCGATGATTGTATTTTAACTCAGCTTTTCATCTTTATAAGGGTCTTCAAACCCCATTGATTGCAAAATTTCTGCTTCTAACGCTTCCATTTCTTCGGCATCAGCATCGTCAATATGATCATAACCTAGCAGATGCAGGCTACCATGTACAACCATATGCGCCCAGTGTGCAAAAACGGGTTGATTTTGCTCCTTTGCTTCGCGCTCAACGACTTGGCGACAAATGACGAGATCACCGAGCAGATCAAGTTCAATACCAGGAGGCGCTTCAAACGGAAAGGACAACACGTTAGTGGGTTTGTCTTTGCCTCTGTATTGATGATTGAGCTCTTGGCTTTCTTCACTATCGACAATGCGAATAGTCACTTCCGCTTGTTGCTGAAAGTTTGTCACAGCTTTGCTTAACCAGAGATGAATGTCGGCTTCGCTTGGGAGGCCTTGCTCGTCTTCAACGGCCAGTTGCAGGTCTAATTCAATTGTCATGCTTATTTGGGCTCTTTGATTTCAGGTGATGCTTGATTGTTGACGAGAGGCGTTGATTCGGTATTGAGTGCTTCTCGCTCTGCACGGCGACGTTTTTCGATTTCTTTGCGTTCTTTCTGATCTTGTGTTTCCCACTTCTCATAAGCATTTACGATTCGGGCAACGACAGGGTGCCTAACCACATCATCAGAGAGGAAGAAGTTAAAGCTGATCTCGTCCACTTCACTGAGCACTTCGATGGCGTGTCTAAGGCCTGAACGTGCCCCACGAGGTAAGTCAATTTGTGTCACGTCACCAGTGATAACAGCACGAGAGTTAAAACCAATACGGGTTAAGAACATTTTCATTTGTTCTACCGTCGTATTCTGACTTTCATCGAGGATGATGAAGGCATCATTTAAAGTACGGCCACGCATGTAGGCGAGAGGGGCGACTTCAATAACGTTGCGTTCAATCAGTTTTTCAACTTTCTCGAAGCCAAGCATCTCAAACAAAGCGTCGTAAAGAGGGCGCAAGTAAGGGTCCACTTTTTGGCTTAGATCGCCAGGAAGGAAACCGAGTTTTTCACCCGCTTCGACTGCTGGGCGTGTCAGTAAAATACGGCGGATCTCTTGTCGCTCAAGGGCATCCACGGCAGCCGCCACAGCGAGGTAAGTTTTCCCTGTACCAGCAGGGCCGATACCAAAGCTAATGTCGTGGGTGACCATATTCACTAAATATTGCGCTTGATTTGGCGTACGAGGCTTAATTACCCCTTTTTTGGTTTTAATGAAGACTTCTTTGCCATGTTCGAGCGTAGGTTCAGTCGTTTGCTCAAGAACACCCGATTGCTTCACATTGAGATGAATATGTTCAGGTTCAATATCGGGAATATTGCCACGTACCGGAGCGGTGTCGACATAAAGAGATTTGATAATATCCAGTGCAGCTGCGGCTGTATGGGGCTTACCAACAATGGTAAAGAAATTGTTTCTATGGTTTATTTCAACGCCCAATCTGCGTTCTAAATGCTTGATGTTGTCATCGAAAGGACCGCATAAACTGGCTAGTCGGCGGTTATCTGAAGGTTCTAAGTTAATTTCTAGCGTAACAATTTTATTGCTCAAGGTTGCCTCTCATTTTAAACCAGTCGCGTCTATTTTAAACTAATAGCAAATTTAAACTAATAGCAAAAAGCCCGATTGAGACCGGGCTTTTAGTCACGATATCTCTCATTCTAAGATGGTCACTTAGTGAGAGAATTTCAAGCTTTATATATCAGCTTTCTGATAAGGATCTTATGGGGTAAAGGTGGCTACACCTAACTCATCTTCACGTTTTGTTTGTGCCATCATTTGAGTTGGAGAAATCACGCTACGAAGATCCATCTCTTTTTCCGTGCGGATTAGTTCTGCACGAAGTGAGTTAGCGAAAACATCGGTGATTTTTACATCGACAAATTGGCCAATAAGATCAGCTGACCCTTCAAAGTTTACAACGCGGCTATTTTCAGTACGGCCACGAAGTTCCATCAGGTTCTTCTTAGACGGGCCTTCAACCAAAATACGTTGCTCAGTACCTAGCATTAGGCGAGAAAAACGCATTGCTTGGCTATTCACCTGTTGTTGTAGTTCCCATAAACGATCTTTCTTGGTTTGCTCTGGGAGATCACATGGGTAATCTGCCGCAGGTGTCCCCGGACGTGCTGAGAAGATAAAGCTAAAGCTCATATCGAAATCTACTTCTTTAATCAGCTTCATCGTATCTTGGAAGTCTTTATCACTTTCACCTGGGAAGGCGACGATAAAGTCAGAGCTGATTTGAATATCAGGGCGCGCTTTACGTAGCTTACGAATGATGGATTTGTATTCAATCGCCGTGTGAGGACGTTTCATCATCGTCAGGATACGATCACTACCACTTTGTACAGGTAGGTGAAGGAAGCTAACTAGCTCTGGCGTGTCTTCATAAACGGCGATGATATCGTCAGTAAATTCTAGTGGGTGGCTGGTTGTAAATCGAATACGGTCAATGCCATCAATAGACGCAACAAGGCGTAATAACTCGGCAAACGAACAGATTTCACCATCGTGCTGTGGGCCACGATATGCGTTTACGTTTTGACCAAGAAGGTTGACTTCGCGGACACCTTGTTCAGCCAGTTGAGCCACTTCAAACAGAACATCATCCATTGGACGGCTCACTTCTTCACCACGAGTGTAAGGTACAACGCAGTAAGTGCAGTATTTTGAACAGCCTTCCATGATCGAAACAAAAGCCGTTGCGCCGTCTGCACGAGGCTCAGGAAGGTTATCGAACTTCTCGATTTCTGGGAAAGAGATGTCCATAACCGGCGCTTCATTTGAAAGGGAAGAAGCGATCATTTGTGGCAGTCGATGAAGCGTTTGAGGACCAAAGATAACATCAACAAACGGTGCGCGTTGACGAATATGGTCGCCTTCTTGTGTGGCGACACAACCGCCAACACCGATAACAACGCCTTCTTTTTTATCTTTAAGGGTTTTCCAACGACCAAGCTGGTGGAACACTTTCTCTTGGGCTTTTTCACGAATAGAACAAGTGTTGAGTAGCAGTACATCTGCCTCTTCTGGATCTTCGGTGAGTTCGTAGCCATTGGCTGCGTTCAGTAGGTCTGCCATTTTTGATGAATCGTACTCATTCATCTGGCAGCCCCATGTTTTAATTAGTAGTTTCTTGCTCATTTCTGTTCGCTCGATCGTTAGTTTAAAATAAGGGAGCAAATCGCCCAGTGTTTCTCCGCCTAAAAGCGCCTATGAAAGGCTGTCGAGGCGGCAAGCGGCGTATTGTACTGCTTTCAAAACCGACTGACCAGTGATTAGGCAAAAACTAATGTTGAGGATAAAGTGCGTAAATTTTGCGAAATGAAAGCCAAATAAAGAGGCTTACATTATCGTTATGAAAACGTACAATAAATTGTCTTGAATAGTTTGAGTTACGATCTGATGAAGAAGTATGAAATTGCAGTAGTAGGCGGTGGTATGGTTGGCGCAGCGGTTGCCATCGGCTTTGCTAAACAGGGGCGTAATGTCGTTGTGATTGAAAATCGACAGCCAGAGAGTTATAGCGTTGCTCAAACGCATGACATTCGCGTTTCTGCTATTTCTCACGCATCGGTTTCGTTATTAGAGCGCTTAGGGGGATGGAAGCATACATCTGCAATGCGTGTTTGCCCTTATAAGCGTCTTGAAACATGGGAGCACCCTGAGTGTAGAACCCGCTTTCATTCTGATTCACTCGATTTGCCTGAGCTTGGGTACATTGTCGAGAATCGACTGATTCAATTAGGTTTGTGGCAAGAGTTCTCCCACTACCCCAATTTGGAAATTAGGTGCCCAGAGCAATTAAAATCGATTGAGTTCGCTAATTCGAATCAACTGACATTAGAGTCAGGAGAGGTTATCGAAGCAGAATGGGTTGTTGGTGCTGATGGTGCTAATTCGCAAGTCAGACAACTATCGGGTATCGGGGTCACAGCGTGGGACTACCGCCAGCACTGCATGCTCATTAATGTCGAGACAGCGCTTGCTCAACAAGACATTACTTGGCAGCAATTTATGTCTTCAGGTCCTCGGTCGTTCCTTCCGTTAAGTGGCCAGCACGGTTCACTTGTATGGTATGACGCCCCGAAGCGTATCCGTCAACTCAGTGCCATGGACAATGAGACTTTAAGAACGGAAATACTTTCCCACTTTCCGAAAGAGTTAGGTGACATCAAAGTACTAGAGAGCGGCTCTTTTCCACTCACTCGTCGACATGCTCAGCAATACGTAAAAAACAGATGTGTTTTAGTTGGAGATGCTGCTCATACCATTAATCCACTTGCAGGACAGGGGGTTAATTTAGGCTTTAAGGATGTCGTGTCACTGCTGGATGAGACAGAAGGTGGTGAGCTTAAACTGGATGACCTTTCGCGCTATGAAAGTAAAAGGCGTAGGGATAATTTACTGATGCAAACTGGAATGGATCTCTTTTATAAAGGATTTAAATCCACAAACCCACTGACTAAGTTTGTTCGTAATGGTGTGCTAAAAATAGCGGAGAACTCTGGTGCATTAAAAAATGAAGTACTGAAATACGCGGTTGGATTGAAGTAACAAATCCAGTTACGTAAAGAATAACGGGCTCGCGGATAGTTAAACAGTAAACGATAGTTAAACAGTAAACGTTAGATACAAAAAACGCTGCAAAGAGCAGCGTTTTTTAATTCTTCGAGTAGTTAAGTCAGATTACTTAGTTACGCGTAGAACTGGGTTCTCACCAACAGTGACAGAACCAGAAAGCTTGTTCAGCTCTTTGATTTCGTCCATGTTAGAGATAACAACTGGAGTAAGTGTAGATTTTGCTTTCTCTTCTAGAAGCGCTAGGTCGAAAGTGATGATAGTGTCACCAGCTTTAACAGATTGACCTTCTTCCGCTACGCGAGTGAAGCCTTCACCTTTTAGCTCAACAGTATCGATACCGAAGTGAACGAATAGTTCAACGCCATCGTCAGACTCAATAGAGAATGCGTGGTTAGTTTCAAAGATCTTACCGATAGTACCGTTTACAGGAGCTACCATTTTGTCGCCAGCAGGCTTGATTGCGATACCGTCACCAACGATTTTCTCAGCGAAAACCACATCTGGCACATCTTCGATATTTACGATTTCACCAGAAAGTGGTGCGATGATTTCGATTGCACCAGCATCAGCGCTGTCATCAGATACAAGCTTTTTAAGTTTGTCAAACAGACCCATTGTGTCATGCTCCTAACGTTTAGTTTTATTCTGTCAAATATAGTATACCAATCATAAACAATAGACGACTACTTTTAGTCGTCTAACTCTTTTTGTCGCTTATGACAGTGGTTACCAGCAGATTATTGAGTTTTCTCTGCAATGAACTTATCTACACAAGCTTCAATTTCAGCAGCAGTCGCGAGTGAAAGTGCTTCCTCAGCCATAGCTTTAACTTCTGCGAAGTTAGAGTTACGGATAACTTTCTTAACTTTAGGGATAGAGATGCCGCTCATTGAGAACTCATCTAGGCCCATACCAAGAAGCAATAGCGTTGCACGTTCATCACCTGCTAGCTCACCACACATACCTGTCCATTTGCCTTCTTTGTGAGAAGCATCGATGACTTGTTTGATAACAAGTAAAACCGCTGGAGATAGTGGGTTGTATAGGTGAGAAATCATCTCGTTACCACGGTCTACTGCAAGAGTGTATTGCGTTAGGTCGTTAGTACCGATAGAGAAGAAAGACACTTCTTTCGCAAGGTGGTGTGCGATTGCAGCAGCTGCTGGAGTCTCAACCATTACGCCGATTTCGATGTCTTCATCGAAAGCCAGGCCTTCAGCGCGAAGTTCAACTTTGTACTCTTCGATGGCTTTTTTCAGTTCACGGATCTCTTCAACAGAAATGATCATTGGGAACATGATACGCAGTTTACCGTGTGCAGATGCACGTAGGATGCCACGCAGTTGATCGCGTAGGATTTCACGACGGTCTAGGCTAATACGTACTGCACGCCAGCCTAGGAATGGGTTCATCTCTTGAGGAAGATCCATGTATGGAAGGTCTTTATCGCCACCGATATCCATAGTACGGATAATCACTGACTCACCTTCCATCGCTTCGGCTACTTCTTTGTAAGCAATGTATTGCTCTTCTTCAGTAGGAAGTGCTGTACGGTCCATAAATAGGAACTCAGTACGGTACAGACCAACACCTTCACCACCGTTACGTAAAATACCATCACAGTCTTTTACCGTACCGATGTTGCCACAAACTTCTACACGGTGTCCGTCTAAAGTTTCAGCATGTAAGTCTTTCAGTTTTGCTAGCTCAGCCGCTTCTGCTTCAAAATCGGCTTTGATTTTTTTAGCCGCTTCTAGTTCAGCCTCAGAAGGGTTAACGATGATTTTATTGTTCATCGCGTCTAGTACGAGCATGTCGCCGTTCTTTACTTGCTTAGTGATATCGTTAGTACCCACGATAGCAGGAAGTTCAAGTGAACGTGCCATGATTGAAGTATGAGAAGTACGACCGCCGATGTCACAAGCAAAACCAAGAACGTAGTCTAGGTTGATTTGTGCTGTTTCTGATGGTGTTAGGTCGTAAGCGACGAGGATAACTTGCTCGTCAATGTCGCTTAAAGAAACGATGTTGATGCCGAGTGCATTTTTAACGAAACGTGTACCAATATCACGGATATCTGTTGCACGTTCTTTTAGGTATTCGTCGTCTAGAGATTCTAGCGCACACGCTTGCTCTTCGATAACAGTATGAATTGCGTTATCAGCGTGCATTTTGTCTTTTTTGATGAGTGCTAGGATTTCTTCCTCTAGCTCTTCATCTTCAAGAAGCATAATGTGACCTTCAAAGATCGCTTCTTTTTCTTCACCGAATGTTTCAAGCGCTTTTTGCTTGATCATTTCTAACTGTGCAGAGGATTTATTACGAGCGTCAAAGAAGCATTGGACTTGAGCTTCGACTTGGTCGTCTGAAATCGAATGTGTATTTAGGACAATTTCATCTTCTTGAAGAAGTAGTGCTTTACCAAAAGCAATACCTGGAGATGCTAGGATACCTGAAATCATAGCCTTACCTTAAATTGGTCAACTGTAAACGGGAGAGTGTAACTAAAGTGCTAACGATAAGTTGTAGCTCACTTTTTGCCCTATTTCCAATAAAGCCATTTTGCTTTCACAAAATGGCTTTAAAAATAGGGGACCGGATTAGTGTAGCTGGTCCATTAGTGCTACTAGGTGGTCAACAGCTTGTTGTGCTTGCGGGCCTTCAGCTGAAATAGTGACTTTTGTGCCTTTAACTAGGCCAAGAGTTTGCAGCTTGAAAAGGCTCTTAGCGCTAGCGCTTTTACCGTTAGAAGTCACAGTGATGTCCGCATCAAAACTTTTTGCTTCTTTAACGAACTGTGCAGCTGGACGTGTGTGAAGGCCATTTTCTGCAGTGATTTCTACTTGCTTCTCGTACATGTTATTACCCCAATTGATTTATTTTTTGTTAGTTTATTCGTCTAATTTAGCTTAACTCTTTCAACAACTTTCTGCTACCTGAGTAACGTCGTTTCCGTGTCAGAACTGATACTAGATCAAAGTTATGCAACCGCGAATCTTATCCATATGGCGATTCGACATTGTCTAAATATGTTTATCGCTTCTTTATTTTGAAGCTAAAAATAAAACCGTCTTGATAGTACCAAAGGTGCGGCAGGGATCAACAAAAAAGCCCCTAAAAGGGGCTTTTTTGTAGTAAAAATTGATTTGACCACATATTACTGCTGGTTCTCTTTCTCTCCAAAGATACCTGCAAATAGGGCTGTACTTAGGTAACGCTCACCTGAACTTGGTAGTACGGCAACGATAGTTTTCCCTGCAAATTCAGGCAGTTCAGCAATTCTATTAGCAGCAACGATAGCTGCACCAGAAGAGATTCCCGCAAGGATACCTTCCTCTTCCATTAGGCGCTGAGCCATTTCGATTGCTTCTTCCGAAGTGACGGCTTCAACACGGTCAAGTAATTCTAAATCTAGGTTTCCAGGGATGAAGCCTGCACCGATACCTTGGATTTTGTGCGGAGCTGGCTTCACTTCTTCACCGGCTAGCACTTGAGCAATCACTGGCGATTCAGCTGGCTCTACTGCGACGGAAGTCAATGTGTCTTTCTTGCTTTTCAGGAAGCGGCTCGTACCTGTAATGGTACCGCCCGTTCCAACGCCAGAAACAAGCACATCAACGTCACCATCTGTTGCATCCCAGATTTCTGGTCCAGTTGTCTTTTCGTGAATTTGTGGGTTTGCTGGGTTGTTGAACTGTTGTAGCAAAAGGTATTTATCAGGGTTTGAAGCAGCGATCTCTTCAGCTTTAGCAATAGCGCCTTTCATGCCTTTTGCCGCTTCTGTCAGTTCCAGTTTTGCGCCTAGTGCTTTTAGCAATTTACGGCGCTCAAGGCTCATTGATTCAGGCATAGTCAGCGTCAATTTGTATCCACGAGCAGCTGCTACGAATGCTAAGGCGATACCAGTGTTACCACTTGTTGGCTCAACCAATTCAACACCTTCTTTCAGTGTTCCTGCTTTTTCTGCTTCCCAAATCATGTTAGCACCAATACGGCACTTAACACTGAAGCTTGGGTTACGGGCTTCAACTTTAGCCAGTACTTTACCGTTACTGACTTTGTTTAAGCGTACAAGTGGAGTGTTACCAATCGTTTGTGAATTGTCTTCGTAGATCTTGCTCATGTTGATGTTCCTTCATTACACGTTTTGTGAATATGTGTAGAAGAATATGCGCTAAGTAAAAAACGGAAAAGGATTAAAAAGTTATAACATATAGAAGCAAGGTAGGTTATCTGGCAAATGCACCCTAGCAAACAGAGGTGTCTGCTAGGGCGTGTTGACCTTTCGAGCTGATTTTTGCAGCAACTTGATGGGTATTTAGACAAGGCAGAGGCTTAGATATGTAGTTATTTTACTTGAGAAGCCTCTAACGCTGTATCAATACCCAACAAGTGCTGCCCGAAGGGTTCGGTTAAAATCGTTTTATGCTTTGTTGAGAAGTCTTTGCTTAGAATAACTAGGCATCATACTTCTCGCCGCGCCTAAAACGATTTTATCTCGAACAAAATTTAACCGCGAAAGATCAACACGCCCTAGGATTTTTATCAGATTTTGTTTTTATATTCTGCTACCCACATAGCGGTTGCACCGCAAACAGCAACAGGCATGACAATGAGGTTTAGAATTGGAATCGTGGTGAAAATAGCAACTAAAGCCCCAAAGCTGTAGGTTTTGGTTTGATTTTGTTTCAAATGGTGTCGCATTTGATTGAACTCAACCTTGTGGTTATCAAATGGGTAATCACAATACTGAATGGCAAGCATCCAAGCTGTGAATATAAACCATAAAATTGGGCCTAGGGTTTGGCCAAAGGCAGGGATAAGCAATAATAAAAATAATCCAATGGCTTTGGGAATAACATAAAGGAGCTTTCTCCATTCGCGTGCGAAAATACGAGGCAGATCTTTAACTATAGAGAGAAGCCCATCGTCGTTAACCGAATGACCGATTAAGTATTCTTCGACTTTTTCAGCCAGTAGCCCATTAAAGGGGGCGGCGATGAAGTTAGCCAATGTGCTAAAGAAATAGGAAAACGTGGCTAAAACGGTAATCACAATGAGGGGCCAAAGAATATAGCTGAGCCAAGTCAGAAACTCAGGCAGTTGCGCCATCCACTGAGTTATCCAATTGTCCATATTGGAAAAGAGGTAAAAGAGCGCGCCGCCCACCAGAATAATATTCGCCATCAGAGGCATAAGAACAAATCGACGAATTCCAGGAGTTAATGCTAACTCTAACCCGTAGAAAAAATACCCAAACCCACTTCGTTGTAAAGACCTTGCGTCCATTCAGAAATTACCCTTTTTGTGTCGTATTCTCTATTCTACTTAACTTTGTTAATAAAAAAAGAGGATGAAATTCTAATCAAGGTTGAACTTATTACATTAATTTGTTCTAAAAGAGTCATGAGTTTTGGTAGAGTAACACCAGTATTTAGGTTTTTTCCCTTGATGTGAACGGAATACAGTTCGTTCGATCATTATTTTTATCATCAAGTTATTGAGAGTTAAGTATGCAGGAATTGCGATTCGTACTTATTATTGTCGGCGCATTGGCGATAGCAGCGTTACTGTTTCATGGTCTGTGGACCAGTAAAAAAGAAGGGAAAACCAAGTTTGGTGATAAACCACTCGGTAAATTGAAGACAACAAAAGACGAAACAGAAGTCCCCCCTGAGCGTGGGTTTGCTCCTGAAGACGATTATGAAGTGGTTCGTAAAAAGCGGAAAGCACCGAACTTTCAAAATGATATTTCGACGGATGCAGATCCTTTGATTGACTCTGATCCCCTCATCGACAGCTATGAATCTCAGCTTGAGCCCATCATGACCAATGCTCAAGACACCGAACGTGATGATCAGGAGATTCCTTCTTTTAGTGCGATTAGCGATACAGACATTCCTGTTGAAAGCCATTTTAACGAATTAGAGCACTCAGAGAATCAACCTGACTACGCACTAAGCAGCGAATCAATGCCTGAGGTAGAGCTAGACAGCACCGATGACATAGACAGTATTACCGAAGAAAACCAAACAATTGATGTGGCTGAGTCGGCAAATGTAAATGAGAGTAGTACTGAACGCACTGAGCCAGAGGTGGAAGTCATCGTCCTTAACGTTCATTGCGCAGGAGACAGTCCTTTTACTGGCATTAAACTTTTCGATAGCATGGAGCGAAACGACTTGAGCTATGGCGATATGGATATATTCCATTACCATGCCGATGCGTCGCCAACCAGTAAGGTTTTGTTTAGTGTGGCAAATATGATGCAGCCGGGGACACTAAAACATGATGATCCAGCTGATTTTTCGACCAAAGGTATTTCTTTCTTTATGACGTTACCTTGTTACGGTGACGCTGAGCAAAACTTTAATCTGCTTTTAAGAACCGCTCAACAAATTGCCGATGATTTGGGGGGGAACGTGCTTGATGACCGACGCAACCTCATGACCCCAGATAGGCTGTCAGCGTATCGACGACAAATTCAAGAGTTTAAAACGGCTTTGCCTGCTTGAGTTTAAGAGCCTAAGATAGAAGTAACAAAAACGCTTTTTACAAAGGAGGCTCCTGATTGGAGCCTTTTTTATTGTTGTCATTCACACATCTAATTACCTGTTTAGAGAATATTATGTCTGATCTAATTGCTGACAAATTAAACCAACTCAAAAATACACTTCATTACCATGCGGTCAAATATTATGTAGAAGATGCCCCTGAGCTCCCTGATGCGGAATACGACAGATTGATGCGCGAGTTACGAGAGATAGAAGAAAAGCACCCCGAATTAATGTCGGTTGATTCTCCGAGTCAACGTGTAGGGGGAAAGCCCCTAGAAGGTTTTGAGCAGGTAACGCATGAAATGCCTATGCTGTCACTGGATAACGCGTTTAGCGACGCCGATTTAGATTCGTTTCAAAAACGTCTGAATGATCGATTGGCAGGGGAGCGGGTAGAACACTATTGCTGTGAGCCGAAGCTTGATGGGCTAGCGATCAGTCTTTTGTATGAAAATGGAGTGTTAGTCCAGGCGGCAACGCGTGGAGACGGGGCGACGGGCGAGAATGTGACAGAGAACGCTCGAACAATCAAAGCCATTCCATTGAAACTACAAGGAGAAGGATGGCCGCAACGTATAGAAGTGCGAGGCGAAGTTTTCTTACCTAAAGCTGGTTTTGAAAAAATGAACCAAGAAGCGCTTCGCAAAGGCGATAAGGTGTTTGTTAACCCTAGAAATGCCGCGGCGGGCAGCCTTCGTCAGTTAGATTCAAAAATTGCCGCTATGCGACCGCTGAGTTTTTATGCATACAGTGTCGGTATAGTCGAAGGTGGTGAGCTATCCAATAGTCATTATCATCGTTTTCTTCAGTTAAAAAGCTGGGGCCTACCCATGTGTGCGGCAACAAAGCAGGTCGCTTCGCTTGACGAGGTTAAACAGTATTACAAAAGCATCTTAGAGCGCCGCAGCGAATTGGAATATGAAATAGACGGTGTGGTTATAAAAGTAGATGACACTGAACAACAAAATGTATTGGGGTTTGTCGCAAGGGCCCCAAGATGGGCGATTGCCTATAAGTTTCCCGCCGAGGAAGAGCTGACTAAGCTCAATGACGTTGAATTCCAAGTCGGGCGCACCGGGGCAATTACACCCGTTGCAAAGCTGGAACCTGTTTTTGTCGGTGGGGTGACGGTGAGTAATGCCACCTTACATAATGCGGATGAAATAGAACGTTTAGGAGTAAAAATTGGCGATACGGTGATCATACGCCGTGCGGGAGACGTGATACCTCAGATTGCTTCTGTGATATTAGAGCGCAGAACGGAAGATTGCCAAGACATTACATTCCCAACCCATTGCCCTGTATGTCAGTCTGATGTTGAACGATTGGAAGGAGAGGCGGTCGCTCGATGCAGTGGCGGGCTAGTTTGCCAAGCTCAACGTAAAGAAGCGTTTAAGCACTTTGTTTCGCGTAAAGCGTTGGATGTCGACGGTTTGGGTGTAAAAGTGATAGAGCAGCTGGTTGATAAAGAGATGGTCTCGACGCCAGCAGATTTGTTTAAACTGTCTGCGGGTGTTTTGACGGTTTTGGATCGCATGGGGCCTAAATCGGCACAAAATATAGTGTCTGCCCTTAACAAAGCCAAAGAAACTACGCTTGCGCGATTTATCTACTCTTTAGGTATTCGAGAAGTGGGTGAAGCAACCGCTAATAATTTAGCGCAGCATTTCTTGACCTTAGAGGCGATACAAGTGGCGACTCATGAGCAGTTGCTTGACGTTTCCGATATCGGTGAAATAGTCGCTGCGCACATCACCACATTTTTTGCGCAAGAGAAAAATGTCAATATCATCCGAGATTTGATTGATCAAGGTGTCCATTGGCCAGACCTTTCACTGCTTCAAGACAGTTCTTTGCCAAAGCCATTAGAAGGTAAAGTCGTGGTATTGACGGGCTCTCTTTCTCAATTAACCCGAAGTGAAGCGAAAGAAGCGTTGCAAAAACTGGGCGCGAAGGTAACGGGCAGCGTGTCGAAGAAAACCGATATGCTATTTGCGGGCAGTGCAGCAGGGTCTAAGTTAGCTAAAGCAGAAGAGTTAGGCATAGAAGTGAGAACGGAACAAGATTTGGTCGATTTAATCCCTTAGTTATCTTTATTAAGCGGATAAAAATAGCTAAAAAACCCAAAAAAGGCACGAATCCGATAAGGTTGGTGCCTTTTTTTATGCTCAAAATATAGTCTTGTGAATTGTGGCTAACAACAAAAATAAAATAGAGTGATGTTGTTCAAATTATTAGTTATAGGTTGGTTTGACGCTAAAACTATGCGATCCACTTCAAGTAAAGTTTGGATAATTTTTCTTTAAGTTATTGTTTTTAAATGGTTTGATTTTGATTTGCTAAAGTTCATTTTATTTATAAGATCTTGATCACTAACTAGAGCAAAGTTTGGCCTGGCTCATATTTTTTTAGATAAAAATTAAGTTCTCGTTGATATTTTTTGATGCAAAGTTAGTCTGTAACTCATGGATGCACGATGTGTATGCAGGAAATAAGAAAATCAAAAATTAAGACTAATTTAGATTTTCGACATAGGAATTGTTTTCTCCCTTCGGCGGCCAACTTAAGGTGAGAAATATAAAATAGCTATATATCCATTTTTTAGGAGTTTTTTCCATGGACAAAATGTTTAAACGTACACTTTTAGGCGCGGCAGTTTCTCTTGCTGCAGTTTCTGGCTCAGCTAACGCTGCAATCGAACTAGCGGGTCAAGCGGTTCAAGTTTATGGCCAAGCGGCTGGTGGTGTTCAGCTTTGGTCTCCAAGCGGAGAAGGTAAAGACAACACAGTAGTTGTTGATATTGAATCTCGTATCGGCTTCCGTGGTGTAGTTGAGTTCGATGATTTTGCTCCAGATTTCGTGTGGCAGATTGAAGGTCAGAATGCTAACAATAGTACAAATGGAGGCCAATTTGGTGCTCGTGATACATACATTGGTTTCGCATTTGATGGATTAGGTTCATTCAAATTTGGTCGTCAGCTAGTTGCTGCATACAACTACGTCGATTGGCCACACTCAAACCCTGGCCTAGGTAACGTTTTTGATTGGCACAATGCGATTGACGCATCTTACGCTGACCGTACAGATAACAATCTTCGTTTTGATTCAGTGTCATTTGGTGGTTTCAATATTCAAGCAACACTAAGTGGAATGGGTTCAACAACAGATGCACTAGTATCAAGTGTTGGTGCTTCTTTCTCTAGAGATTCATTTAGCATCCACGGTGGTTACTACCACCAAGGGGAGTATGACACCTCTGGTACTAACGATGCTCCAATTGTCAAGAACCCAACTACTGGTGATTACGAGATCAACAAAGAATTCGGCCTAGCTGTGTTAGGTAAAGGCGGTGATGTTTCTTACGCTATCGTTGGTGGTTCAGCTTACTTAGGTGACGTGACGTTAACAGCTGCATTCAAAAACATGCAAAACAACCGCACTGACGATTCACAAGATGCATTCTCAGCGACAGCTCAGTATGTGATCGGTGGTCAGTGGGTTCTAAAAGCGGGTTACGCAGCAACTTCTGAGTCAGATAAGAAAATCAAGTCTAAAGGTGCGGACGATAGCTCTACAGCAATTACTGGTCGTCTAGGTTACTTGCTTCCAAGTACTTACCTATACGCAGATGTACGTAACTACGATATGCTAGGTGACACTAAAGGCGATGATGGCACACGCTTCATCGTTGGCGCAGAATACTACTTCTAATCAGTTACATAGCTAGCAGTATTATGTAGTATAAACGAGCATCTAGATTAGATGCTCGTTTTCATTTAAAGGAGAATATAAATGAAAGTAATGAATAGAATGTTAGTTGTTGGTGCCATGATTACTTCATTCGCTCCTATGGCTGCCGTTGATGTAACCATTGATAGAAACATATCTGCAGTGATAGCCAATGGTGAAGAAGTTGGATTCTTTGTATTAAAGAAAAGTACATTCGAGTATGAGAATGGGCAAAATCAAATTGTTGTTAGAGTTGCCCAACTTGTCGATAAACAGGGAGAAAAAGAAAAGTTTAATTCACACCCTGTTGTTATCACATTTGATGCTGCAGATACGACTTTGAAAATTGATATAGAATCTGACATCACTCGAGTAGAGCACGCAGAAGCATTCAATAAAGATCCACGTTTTGTAGTGACGGATAAATCCGGTAAAGAGATTAAAGTAAAGCAAGATATACTGCCTGCATCGAGCGGTATTTCTCGCGATTATGTCAAAGAATTAGCTCGATATAACTCGAAGCATTCTATTGAAGGCATGGCGGTAGCGACAACAGCAACAACCGCCGTTGCTGTAGAAAGCCAGCCTGAAGCGAAAACGTCCCCAGCTCCGAGCCAGCCATCTCAAATGGTTGAATATTGGTATGAGAAAGCGTCTAACGAAGAAAGAACCGTATTCAGTGATTGGGCGTTTGATAACAGAAAAACTAAAGAAGTAGAAGTTATCGAAGGCAGTAAAGCATTAGAAATGACCAGTTACTGGTATGGCCAAAGTAATATGAAGGAAAGAAAACAGATTTTAGCTTGGTTATTAGAGCAAGAATAAACTTACAAGGCAGGTGAAATGTCAGTGATAAACACCTGCCTATTACCTCATACTTTTTACCCTTTGGTTTATACTTTGTGCCCTTTGTTTTGTTGGCACATAAACGCCGTTAACCTTACAACGTCACCACTTTCAAGCTTACAGTCAACAAGTGGCCCCGTCTGCGGAGTCCCTGTATTTGATAATGCAGGAAATGAGAAAACTAAGGCTAAAAACAGGATTTTGACTCGGTTCATTTTTTATCCTCTTTTTTTATACTTCAAATTTAGAGGTTGTTCGTCAATTAAACAACCTCAACTTTTAGAGTGATGCCATCCACCCCTATTATTTTGATCGTCTGCCCAGAAGATATCGCTTGAGATGTCTCTGCTTTCCAGGTGGAATCCCCAACTTTTAATCGACAAGATCCAGCGGGTAAATCTTCGCTCACTGTGAGTATTTTTCCCACGAGTTGCTTTTGTTTCTGATTTAAGTCTCGGTTTTTATCGTCTTGGGTATCGTTTTTGATTTGCTTTCTCCACCACAACCAAGTGGTGATGAGAGAGAATACGCCAAACGAAACCCACTGAAGCTGCCAGCTCATCGGTAAGCTAGACAAGATAACACCGACGATGAGTGCTGAAATACCTAGCCATAAAAAATAACCAGCGGTGCCTAGTAATTCCATTGCGAGCAGGGCGAGGCCAAACGCTAACCAATGCCAATGATTGATTGAATCTAAGAATTCCAACACATGTTCACCTATTTTTCTTTCGTTGAGTCTGTCTTAAACATTTCAGCAATCCCAGTGATTGAACCCATCAATCCGGTGGCTTCTAATGGCAACATAATGATCTTGCTATTTTCCGCTTCACCGATAGATTTCAATGCTTCGGTATAGCCCTGAGCGATAAAGTAGTTAACCGCTTGCATGTCACCTTGAGCAATAGCCGTTGATACCATTTCCGTCGCTCTGGCTTCTGCTTCTGCGGCACGTTCACGGGCTTCTGCTTGCAGTATTGCCGCTTGTTTATCGCCCTCGGCCTTTAATATTTCAGATTGTTTGTGACCTTCGGCTTTTAATATTTCGGCCTGTCTGACACCTTCCGCTTCTAAAATATCAGCACGCTTATTTCGTTCTGCTTTCATTTGGGCATTCATTGCGGCTGTTAAATCGGCAGGGGGCTGAACATCTTTGATTTCGATTCGAGTTACTTTAACGCCCCACGGGTTGGTCGCTTCATCGACAATAGTGAGCAGCTTAGTATTGATCATATCCCGCTGACTTAACATTTCATCGAGCTCCATTGAACCAAGCACGGTACGAATATTCGTTAGCGTTAAGTTACGAATAGCATGAGACAAATCAGTGACTTCATAGGCGGCTTTGGAAGCGTCGATACACTGTATGAAGCAGACTGCATCAATAACGACGTTAGCGTTATCTTTAGAGATTACTTCTTGAGCGGGAATATCAAGCACTCGCTCCATCATGTTGATTTTTTGTCCGACACGATCAACGAACGGAATAATGATATTAAGGCCAGGCTGTAATGTATGAGTATAGCGGCCGAAACGTTCAACCGTCCAATGACTGCCTTGGGGAACCGTCTTAACCGCTGAGGCAATAACGGCGATGGCAACGAAGATAAACACGCTGATAGTAATAAGAGAATCAATTGGCATAACCATTCCTAACTTAGGTTTTTGTATGAATTGTCGTCTATTTTAGCGCGTTTGGATTAGGAATAGTTAGGCAGAGTCGTCGTTTTTAGACAACTTAAGGTTGAAATGACAACCTTAAGTTGTTGATTATTATTAATGCAACGATATTAATAAGCTATTTTAGGAAGCTAAACTAGCAAGCTATGTTAATAAGCTATTTCAGTAAAGTAATGTTAGTACAGGAGTGAGTAAAGCTGGCGTCGGTATTTTGCTGCGATAGGGTTGCCTTGTCCAAGTGCACTTAATATATCCATCATCGCTTTTTTTAGCTCTCCGTCACTTACATTGAGATCCGATTTTATGTAGCGCCATATAAGATCCAAGGCTTCTTCTGAACGGCTTACCTGATGGTATTGAAGGGCTAATTCACAAGCCGCTGCATAATTTGAGGTATCTTGAGAAAGCGTATTTTCTAGCGCTTGAATCTCTGGGCTATCAGCGGCTTGTTTATGAAGTTCAAGCTTTGAAATGAGGCCTTTGTAATAATTATCTTGGTATTCTAGTGGAATGCTTTCTAGCTGTTTTTCCGCTAAATCAAACTGTTGAGTTTCCAGTAAGCTTTCGGCAATCGCGAGTTTTACTTCGGGTTTGAGTTTGATTTCGTCATCCAGAGAATTGAGTAAAGCCAATGCTTGTTCGTATTGCTGGGCTTGCATTAACTCGAGCGCTTTGGTGAGGTTTCGCTCATCTTGGCTTGGTAAATGCTTGGTTAGCATTTGCTCAATAGCGCCAATCGGTTGAGGTCCACCAAGGCCATCAACGGCTTGACCATTAATAAAAAGGGCAATGGTTGGAAGCGACTGTACGCCAAACTGAGCGGCAATGGCTTGTTCTTGTTCGCAGTTGAGCAAAGCGAGCGTGAATGCGCCATCATACTGCTGAGTAACCGATTGAAGTTGAGGGATGATTTCAGCACTTTCTTGGCTCATTGGTGCCCAGAAGTGAATAAGGACCGGAGTGTTCGTCGAGCCTTCTAGAATGTCTCTGAAGTTTTGCTCATTCATTTCAACAATATATGGTGATTGCATTTGTGCATATCCTAAGTGATTCGCTCAATTGATATAAGAAATAGGGGCTTATAGCGTGTTTATCAAGGGGAAATGAAAAATGCCACGTTATTTAGTGGCATTTCTTTTCAAAGGAGGTCTGCATCTGGAGCTGTTGTAATCTAAAACAAAATAAACAAAGTCAGCGTAATGCATACACCAAGTATATTGAGTTGAGTTAATGTCATTAAAATCGTCACCCGGTCAAATGTTTTAAGTCACACTTTTGTATGTTTCATGAGCACTATGACAGTAAACTATGACGATTTGATTACAGATTGCTCATTAAGCGGCTTTTTGTAATAGTTTATCTAACCACCGATTCGGTAAGAGCCTTTTTAATATGGCGAACACTTTCGTTGGGGTTGTCACTCGATAACGAATCTTTGGTTTGTTTGATTCAAGCGCATCAAATAAAGGTGCCAGGCAAGCTTCAGGGGGAAGAGCAAACGCATTCCCTGATTTCTCATTATTCAACCGTTCTTTTTGTAGCGCATAGGCTTGCTGATGTGGGCTGTTTTTTGTGTCTATCCACTGTTCAAATGCTGTCAATGCGTTAGCGCGAAATTGAGTTTCGATTGGGCCTGGTTCAATGAGGCTAATGAAAATGTTGGTGCCAGCAAGTTCAAGGCGTAACGTGTCTGTCCATCCTTCTATCGCAAACTTAGAGGCATTATAGGCCCCTCGATACTTCATCGCAGCGAAGCCCAAAACGGAACTGTTTTGAATGATCCGTCCTTCACCATTGCTGCGCATAACAGGAAGAAGCAACGTGGTGAGATGGTGCCAACCAAAGAAATTGGCTTCAAATTGCTCTCTCAAGGCTTGCGTCGGAAGATCTTCAATCGCCCCTGGTTGCCCATAAGCGCCATTATTAAATAATGCAAAGAGTTGATGGTCAGTGATAGCTAGAACCGACTCTACTGCTGTGCTTATACTGGTTGCACAGTTAAGATCGAGTTGAATGCAAGTTAATCCGAGTTTGGTTAACCGTTCGACATCTTCAACTTTGCGACAAGAAGCGATGACTTTATATCCTCGCTCCTTTAATGCTTTTGCAGCAGTCAGGCCGATTCCAGAAGAACAGCCAGTAATTAATACCCATCGACTCATTAAAACGCCACTATGTTTGGTTTTGAATCGCTAGAGTAATCGATTAGTTATGATGTTGTAATAAGTTTTTGAAAGCAGGCTCAATACGAGAGTAATGAAAGTGAAAACCGAGTTCGGTTAATTTCTTAGGCTTGCAGCGGGTACTATCAAGCAATAAAGAAGCGCTTTCTCCTAACATCAATTTTATCAAAGGTTTGGGTGTAAATAGAAAGTGTGGTCGCTTTAACGTTTTTGCCAGGGTTTGGCTAAAGTGGTGGTTAGTGACTGGATGAGGCGCAGTTAGGTTAAATATGCCACTCGCGTGTGAAGTTTCGAGCAAATACAGAATAGCTCTTATCATATCTGTCATGTGTATCCATGGCATGTACTGTTTACCTGAACCAATCGGCCCACCAAGGCCAAACTTATAAATGGGTAGCATTTTTAATAGTGCACCGCCGGTCGGATGAAGAACGATGCCCGTCCTTATGACACAGACACGTGTATTCTCTGAGCGAGCGCGATGAGCAATGGTTTCCCAACGCTGACATATTTGATGGCTAAATCCGGTTTGATTGACTTGCAATGACTCATCAAAAGGGTGCATTTGTTGATCGCCATAATACCCAACGGCTGAGCCGCTAATAAAAATAGAGGGTGGCGTTGTACTAGCATGAATCAGTTCGACCAGTTTTTCGGTAGTATTCCAACGACTGTGGCAGATCTTCTCTTTTTGAGCTTTTGACCAACGTTTATCTGCGATGGGTTCACCGGCGAGATTAATAATGGCATCAAAATCATTAACATCTTGGAGGTCGTCAAGTGAGGTTAGAAAGGCGATATTTTTATTGCCAATGTGGGAAAGCTTTTTTTTGGCATTGCCGACATCACGAGTCACCACGACTATTTGGTGGGTAATTAAATGTTTGAGTAATTCTCGGCCGATAAAGCCGGTTCCACCTGTAATCAATAGTTTCATTTTTCCTCCTTAACTGATTGAGTATAGTCACAATGTGATGAACGACATAGTTTCAATTTATTTATACGTCCAGGAGATGACAAGGGTACAAAAAAGACGAGTTATATCTCCATTGCGTTAGTTGTATCACACCTCAGGTCAATTACATTTACCATGATTATAAAATGCAGTTTTGTCATGGAGATAGAATGAACGGCTTAACCACATTACTTAAATCAATGTTTGCAAGCTTTAGAGATCTTTTACCGATTATTTTGGTGGTTGTTTTTTTTCAGCTCGTTGTACTTCAAGAACCATTGCCTAATTTGATGTCGATTTTATTTGGACTCGTTCTGATTGTGCTAGGTCTTACTTTTTTTATCTTTGGTTTAGAGATGGGGTTATTTCCTATTGGTGAGTCAATGGCCCAAGCGTTCGCAAGAAAAGGGAGTGTCTTTTGGCTGTTAGCTTTTGCGTTTTGTCTTGGGTTTGGTACGACCGTAGCCGAACCTGCTTTGACGGCGGTTGCCAATGAAGCAGCAGAGGTCGCAGCAGAAGGTGGCATCATATCCAGCGCCATTGAAGAGATCGATTCTTACGCAAATGGGCTTCGCTATACCGTTGCTTTGTCTGTAGGGGTGGCCATATTAGTGGGTGTGTTACGGATTTTAAAAGGGTGGCCAATACAGTACATGATCATCGGTGGGTATATCGGGGTTGTTATACTCACTGGGTTCGCCCCTGATCATATTATCGGTATTGCTTATGATTCTGGTGGTGTTACCACATCAACGATTACTGTCCCTCTGGTGACCGCTTTAGGCGTGGGGTTAGCCTCTGCGATTAAAGGAAGAAACCCAATGATCGATGGATTCGGGTTGATTGCGTTTGCCTCACTACTGCCCATGATGTTTGTCATGGTTTATGGAATGGTGATTGGATGATAACTATTGATCATTTCTTCAGTATTTTCCTTGATACGATTGTGAATGTGATTCCGATTGTGACGATCCTGTTTGGCTTTCAAGTGGCTGTATTACGACGCCCAATCAATAATCTCCCTCATGTATTACTAGGTTTCTTTTATGTCCTACTCGGGCTTTCTCTTTTTCTTATTGGTCTCGATTTAGCGTTGTTTCCATTGGGGGAAACCATGGCGCAGCAACTCACTGCTCCTAAATTTCTTAATGAAGTACGCTTAAGCATTGGCCTGCATCTTTCTTGGATTGATTATTATTGGGTGTACTTGTTTGCGTTTCTTATTGGGTTTAGTACGACCATTGCAGAGCCATCATTAATTGCCGTGGCTATTAAAGCGAACCAAGTCTCCGGTGGGAGCATCAGTGTTAACGGTTTGAGAATTGCCGTTGCCATTGGCGTAGCATTCGGTATTGCTCTGGGAAGCTACAGAATTGTGGTTGGGGACCCCATCCATTACTACATCATAGGCGGTTACATCGTTGTAGTTATTCAAACTTTTTTTGCCCCTAAGTTGATTGTGCCTTTGGCATACGATTCCGGCGGAGTGACGACATCAACTGTTACGGTTCCATTAGTTGCGGCTTTGGGGCTCGGGCTGGCTTCCACGGTACCTGGTCGAAATCCTGTGATTGATGGTTTTGGGCTGATTGCCTTTGCAAGCTTGTTTCCGATTATTTCGGTCATGGCTTATGCGCAAATAACACAAATATTGAACAAAAAAAGCATTAAAGGAGAAGTCTAATGCGCTTTAAACTCATATTGGCATTTGTTGAAGACAGTAAAGTAGACATCGTTCTGGATGCCGCTAGAGAAGCTGGTGCAACAGGCGCCACCGTGATTAATAACGCTCGTGGCGAGGGGCTAAATAAGAAAAAAACCTTCTTTGGTTTGACTTTAGAAGTTCAAAAAGATGTGTTGCTTTTCGTTGTCGAGGAGCACCTGTCTCGGCATATTTTAGAAACGATCAGTGACGTCGGGGAGTTTGATTCAGAGTCTGGTCAAGGTATTGCTGTGCAGATCGATGTGGAAGATGCCGTTGGTGTTGCTCATCAGGTTGAAACGTTAACGAAGGTGGTTGAGGATAAACTATGAAGACACATGAAATAATACAAGTGCGAGATGTCATGGCGAATACCTACGTCATGGTTGATGGGTTAACCACGGTCAATGAAGCGATTGCACTTGCACGCCAGCATAATGTGAAGGCTCTTATCGTAAACAAGCGAAACGAAGAGGATGAGTTTGGCATCATACTGATGAATGACATCGCGAAAAAGGTTCTGGCTAAAAATCGCTCTCCGATGAGAACAAACGTCTACGAAATCATGACTAAACCTGCTCTCTCGGTCGCACCTAATATGAATGTGAAATACTGCGCACGTCTGTTTGAGCGCTTTAAAATCAGTCGAGCGCCAGTTATCGAAAATGGAGAAGTGATAGGTATGGTTAGCTACAATAATATTGTGTTTAATGGCATGGCTATAGATGACGAGCGAGAAAATAGGCTCTAGAATATCGCTGGTCATTAATCAGGAGTATTTTCTGTGGAATTATTTTTTGCCTCCGACTTACACGGAAGCTTGCCAGCAACGAAACGAGTACTTGAACAATTTGAACAGTCAGGTGCTGCAACTTTGATTTTACTCGGTGATACGCTAAATCATGGCCCTAGAAACCCAGTACCAGAAGGTTATGCACCTTCAGAGGTGGCTGTGTTATTAAATCAGTACGCAGATTCAATAATTTCGGTTAGAGGCAATTGTGATAGTGAAGTTGATCAAATGCTATTGGACTTTCCAATGATGACGGACTACACGTGGGTTTTAATGGAGTATGGGCAGAGAATGTTCATTACGCATGGGCACCTTTATAATTCGAATAAACGCCCACCCTTAAAAGAAAATGACATCCTTGTTCATGGGCATACACATATTCCTGTTGCTGAAAAACACGGAGATATCGTTGTATTTAATCCGGGCTCGGCAACTTTCCCTCGAGATGGTTACCCAGCAAGCTTTGGCCGCTTAAGTGACGGAGTACTTCAAGTCGTGAGCTTTGACGGAGAGATTCTTTCACACTATCAAGATTAAAAATATCAACGTCAATAATATTTTTTGTAATCAGAACGATGCAAAACAAAAAAAGGGAGACAGAAGTCTCCCTAATCAGCACAACAGTAACAAGGAACTAGTTAGTAAAAAGAACGGTTGAACCGTGATTCAAACTGGTCAGCAACAGTGTCTGTTTATTGACAATATCAATGCGGCGGCTTTGTCTTGCTTCCATCTTGAACAGTTGTGTAATCAGCTTCAATTGCTCTTCAGTAAAGTCTTTGGTTTGCGCTGAAGAGACATCCTTAAATTCCTTTGGTGATACTAAAAGGTAATTGTCACTGATATCCCATTCACCGGTTTCTGAGATATTGATCATGACGATGTTATCACTTTCTTCAACGATCAAGCGTACCAGTGACACTCGGATGTAAGTCCCGTTTGGTAGGTATTTTACATTGGAATTGACTTCAGCTCGGCGTAATGGGCCAACGGAATCACCGGCGATATGAGATACCTCTGTGATTAATCGAGACTGCCACTCGTGCGAAGTAAGGACTTGCTCAACTTTGAGGTCACTTCCCCAATATAACCAAGCGCTAAACAAAGCAGATATTGCGAGAATAATAGTCGTGATTTTCTGAGTCATGATCTTATTCATTATAAACACACCTTGTTAATATCAGGGTTTTTCCAAACAATACGAACGGTTTTGTTGTTGCTAGACTGCTCAACAGTGTGAATGTAATTGAGTATCACTTGCTCATTTTGACCACCCGTAGCAATAACTTTAATGGGGGTTAACTCGTCTTTATGTTGGTTTAAGTAGCTATTTACACATAGTTCCAGTGATGGAAGCCATTGTGAAAGGTCTGGATGATTGAATGGCGTTATCACCGGGACATCTTGATAAACCGCTAATTCTCTAAATTTAGACTCACTTGGTGTCGTGAAAAGCACCACCATCAATGGCAGAGCCATCGCCAATAGAAGCAGTAATTTAGGCATCAACGTTGAAGGTGTGGTGAGTTTGCCGTTAGGTTCTACACTGAGCGCACTGACTTTATTCTCATTGGCATCAGGAACCTGTTTTGATTCTTCAATCGCTGACGCTGAAACATCAGGTTCTGACATTGGGTTTTCTTCAATGCTAAATGACGTAACTTCTTTTGATGAAGCAAGTACTGTGGTTGCTTTCACGGAGCAGATCAGTTGATAACCGCGCTTAGGAACGGTTTTTACGAATAGCGGTGATTTTGTTGAGTCCTTCAACATTTTTCTCAGCGTAGAGATCGCTTGAGTGAGACTCGAATCATCTACCTCAAAGCCTTGATCTCGCCAAACAAATTCATGCAATTCATGGCGAGTAATCACTTCATTTGGGCGTTCGCACAGCAGTAATAGAATACGGCTTTCATTACTGCCTAAACGCACTAGGTCAGTATCGCTCTCGTTATCTACTAATGAGTTGTTATTTGGGTCAAAAGTAAATCGGTCTGCAAGGATAAACTTTGTGCCTATATTGCTCATTGGACTCTTCTTAATTAGACAAGTTATTAGGGGAAAACAGTGAGTTTGAATGTCAATGACTGAAACATCAAAGTTATGATTTTAGTTTCTTTGATAAGTTTCGACAGTAGGATAAACAAAAATGATAAAAAAAACAGTGTTTTTATGGTTTTTGACCTTGAATTTACAATTGTCATCCTCATGTTAACTATCAATTGCCCCTTAGTGGGTTGTACATAAATGATAAGAGTCACGGAGCTAATATGAGCGAGACGTTAACAAGCAATAAAGAAACACGCGGCTTTCAGTCTGAAGTAAAACAACTACTTCACCTAATGATTCATTCTTTATATTCCAATAAAGAAATCTTTCTAAGAGAGCTTATCTCTAATGCCTCTGATGCTGCAGACAAATTGCGCTTTCAAGCACTATCAGATTCAAATCTGTACGCTGGTGACGCCGATCTAGGGGTTAAGTTATCCTTTGATGTAGCAGCGAACACACTGACGATTTCTGATAATGGTATCGGTATGACTCGTGACGATGTCATTGAGCATTTGGGGACTATTGCCAAATCAGGCACCGCTGATTTCTTCTCTAAATTGTCGGAAGACCAAAGCAAAGATTCACAATTGATCGGTCAATTTGGTGTCGGTTTTTACTCCGCTTTCATCGTGGCAGACGCGGTCACTGTTCGTACTCGCCGTGCTGGTCTTGACTCTGATCAAGCCGTTCAATGGCACTCTGCTGGCGAAGGTGACTACACCATTGAAGATATTACTAAAGAGACTCGCGGCACGGATATTGTTTTACATATGCGTGATGAAGGTAAAGAGTTTCTTTCAGAATGGCGTTTACGTGATGTCATTAGTAAGTACTCTGACCATATCGGAATCCCAGTTTCTATCTTAACCACGGTTAAAGATGAAGAAGGCAAGGACACAGAGGAATCAAAGTGGGAGCAAATCAATAAAGCTCAAGCACTGTGGACTCGCAGTAAATCAGATATTTCTGATGAAGAGTACCAAGAGTTTTACAAGCATGTGTCGCACGACTTTGCCGATTCCTTGCTGTGGAGCCACAACAAAGTAGAAGGTAAAAACGACTATACTAGCTTGTTATATATCCCAGCTAAAGCCCCTTGGGATATGATGAACAGAGACCATAAATCAGGTCTGAAGCTCTACGTTCAACGCGTTTTTATTATGGATGACGCAGAGCAGTTCATGCCGTCTTACTTGCGCTTTACTCGTGGCTTGATTGATTCGAATGATCTACCGTTGAATGTCTCGCGTGAAATTCTACAAGACAACAAAGTGACTCAATCACTGCGTAATGCTTGTACCAAGCGTGTTTTAACAATGCTAGAGCGTCTGGCTAAGAATGACGAAGAAAAATACCAAAGCTTCTGGAAAGAGTTTGGTTTGGTTCTAAAAGAAGGCCCAGCAGAAGATTCAGCCAACAAAGAGAAAATTGCAGGTTTATTGCGTTTTGCTTCAACAGAAGTGGATTCTTCAGATCAAACGATTGGTCTTGCAGCGTATGTTGAGCGCATGAAAGAAGAACAAGATAAGATCTACTACCTCACGGCTGACAGCTATGTTGCGGCGAAGAACAGCCCTCACCTTGAGCAATTTAAAGCGAAAGGCATTGAGGTTATTCTTATGTCGGATCGTATTGATGAGTGGTTGATGAACTACTTAACAGAATTTGATGGTAAGGCGTTCCAGTCAATTACGAAAGCGGGTCTTGATCTTAGCAAATTTGAAGATGAAGCAGAGAAAGAGCAACAAAAAGAGACGGAAGAAGAGTTCAAGTCGGTTGTTGAGCGCACCCAAGCTTACCTTGGCGATCGTGTTAAAGAAGTCCGCACAACGTTTAAGCTTGATAGTACGCCTGCCGTTGTTGTGACGGATGATTTTGAAATGGGTACTCAGATGGCGAAGCTGCTCGAAGCGGCAGGCCAAGAAGCGCCTCAAGTTAAATACATCTTTGAACTGAACCCTCAACACGATCTTGTTAAGCGCATGGCTGATGAAGTCGATGAGCAAGCGTTTGGTGGATGGGTTGAAGTGTTGCTAGGTCAAGCAATGCTCGCGGAAAAAGGCTCAATGGAAGATCCATCTCAGTTTGTCGGTGCGATCAACAAGCTTTTGACTAAGGTTTAATACCAAATGTATAAAAAAAGCTCGCTTTGGCGAGCTTTTTTGCTAATTGTCCTTAGAATCGTCGAAAAGACGTAACTTTTGTTTATTAAGGACGTAAACGTTATCGTGCTGAGCCATTCTTTAGTCGTAATTCAGTCCGAACGTAAAAAAATATGTTAATATGCTCGACTGAGTAATCGGTTATAGGCACGGATACTCATCTAAACAACACTGTTTTAAAACCTTATACCGAAACTTATCGTTGCGACTGCGCTAAACGGTTAACCGATTTAGTGACACTGTGAGCTTCGGTATAAATCATTTATTTCTAAAGAGGAACAAACATGCGCATCATCCTTCTAGGTGCTCCAGGTGCAGGTAAAGGCACACAAGCTCAATTCATCATGGAAAAGTATGGTATTCCACAAATCTCAACGGGTGACATGCTGCGTGCTGCAATTAAAGCGGGCACTGAAATGGGCAAGCAAGCGAAATCAGTAATCGATGCTGGACAACTTGTTTCTGATGAGATCATCTTAGGTTTAATCAAAGAGCGTATTGCTGAAGATGATTGTGCAAAAGGCTTTTTGCTAGATGGCTTCCCTCGTACCATTCCTCAGGCTGACGGCTTGAAAGAAATGGGCGTTAATGTTGATTATGTGATTGAATTTGATGTGGCTGACGGCGTAATTGTTGAGCGCATGGCTGGCCGTCGCGCTCACCTTGCTTCTGGTCGTACTTATCACGCAATTTACAATCCGCCAAAAGTGGAAGGTAAAGATGACATTACCGGTGAAGACCTTGTTGTACGTGATGATGATAAAGAAGAGACCGTTCGTGCACGTTTAGGCGTATACCACGAGCAAACTGCGCCGCTTATCGAGTACTACGGTAAAGAAGCACAAGCAGGCAACACTCAGTACCTGAAATTTGACGGCACTAAGCAAGTGGCTGAAGTGAGTGCAGAGCTGGCAAAAGCACTGTCTTAATTGACAAGTTATTTGATATAGTGAAGCGGCCTTTATAAGGTCGCTTTTTTTTGATCCGTATTGGACCGATAAGCGTAAACAAGCAGACATACATTAACGATAAGCTGGGTTATGGAAAATACAAAACAGGGCATTTTGCTCGTGAATTTAGGGACACCGGATGCCGCTACGCCAAAAGCAGTGAAGGCATTTTTATCTGAGTTTTTACATGATCACCGTGTGGTTGATATGACCCGCTGGTTATGGTGCCCTTTATTGCATGGCATTATTCTTCCTGTCCGTGTACCTAAAGTCGCTAAATTGTATCAATCGGTATGGATGGAAGAAGGCTCGCCTTTGATGGTGTATTCTTGCAGACAAAAAGAACGCTTAGAGGCCGCGATAGGTATCCCGGTCGAACTTGGTATGACCTATGGCAACCCGAGTCTAAAGTCGGGCATAGCATCTCTTCAAGAACGAGGCGTGGACGACATCCTTGTCCTTCCGTTGTATCCGCAGTACTCAGGAACCACGACAGCTGCTGTGAGCGATGGTCTATTGAAGGCCTTTAAGGGATCTGCCCGTATTCCTCAGTATCGTTTGACCACTGATTACCACGATCATCCACAGTACATTAAAGCGCTTGCTGCTACGGTGAGAAAGAGCTGGCAGGAAAACGGTCAAGGTGATTATTTACTTTGCTCCTACCATGGAATACCAAAGCGCTATGCCGATAATGGCGATATTTATCCTCAGCATTGTTTAACCACCACCAAATTGTTGGCGCAAGAACTCGGGTTAAATGAAGAGCAAATAGGGCACACTTATCAATCGCGTTTTGGACGAGAAGAGTGGTTACAACCGTACACCGACAAAACCCTTGAACAGCTGCCAGAAAAAGGCATTAAAAAGCTGGATATCGTTACCCCTGCTTTTGCCTCTGATTGTTTGGAAACATTAGAAGAAATTTCCGAAGAGTGTAAAGAGATCTTTGTTGAAGCTGGCGGAGAGCACTTTCAGTACATACCATGCTTAAATGATTCGGATGAACATATCGAGTTATTACAACAGATAGTGAAGACACAATTTACCCTCTAAGAGGGGTAAGATATACTTAAAATAAATAGAAAAAGCTGTTGGTAAATTATGAAGCGTTGGTATCTTCTATATTGTAAACGAGGTGAGCAGCAACGAGCGAAACTGCACCTTGAAAATCAAAATGTCGAGGTCTTTTACCCAGAAGTTGAGGTGGAAAAAATCACCCGAGGTAAAAAGGCGGTTAAGAAAGAGCCACTTTTTCCATCTTATATGTTTGTTCGTTTCGATTTTGAGGCTGGGCCGTCATTGACAACGGTTCGATCGACTCGCGGTGTGGTGGATTTTGTTCGTATAGGCAACCACCCACAAGAGGTGCAAGGGGATCTGATCGATACGCTGAAACAGTTAGAACAAGATAACTGCGAAGTCCAGTCACTTAATCTTCCTGAAAAAGGCGACATTATTGGGGTAGTGGGTGGTCAATTCGCAGGAATTGATGCCATTTACCAAGAGTCAGATGGTGAAGCACGATCGATATTATTAGTGAAAATGATCAGTAAAAAGGTTCCAATTAGTATTGCTAATAAAGATTTAGATTTGCAATAAACACCGTTGTTCATGCGGAACAGTGAAATAGCAAAAGGCACCGAAAGGTGCCTTTTTTATGAATCAGATTCTATTGTGATTAGTAAGAATCGTTATGCACGGCTTTAACAGCACGTCCAGATGGGTCTGCGCAGTTCTTAAAAGACTCATCCCATTCAATTGCTTTTGCAGATGAACAAGCAACGGATGGGCCACCTGGTACACATTCTGCTGCTGATTCTAGTGGGAACAACTCTTCAAAGATTTCACGATATGCGTAACCTTCTTTTGTTTGTGGTGTGTTGTATGGGAAGCGAAACGCTGCTGTTTCCATTTGCTTGTCTGTGACGTTAGCATCGGCAGTTGCTTTTAACGTATCAATCCAATCATAGCCTACGCCATCAGAAAATTGCTCTTTTTGACGCCAAGCAATCGCTTCCGGTAGGTAGTGCTCAAAGCACTCACGTAAGATGTGTTTCTCCATCTTACCGTTACCACACATCTTGTCTTCAGGGTTTAAACGCATAGCAACATCGATAAACTCTTTATCCAAAAACGGTACTCGACCTTCAACTCCCCAAGCCGCTAACGATTTATTCGCTCGTGCGCAGTCGAACATGTTTAAAGCGAGTAACTTACGGACAGTTTCTTCATGGAACTCTTTCGCATTAGGTGCCTTATGGAAGTACAGGTAACCGCCAAATATTTCATCTGCGCCTTCCCCGGAAAGAACCATTTTTATGCCCATTGCTTTAATCTTTCGAGCCAGCAGGTACATTGGTGTTGATGCACGAATCGTGGTGACATCATAGGTTTCAATGTGATAAATCACATCACGGATAGCGTCTAGGCCTTCTTGGATGGTGTAGGTCATCTCATGGTGAACCGTACCGATTTGATCGGCAACCTCACGAGCAGCTTTTAGATCGGGCGCACCTTCTAGTCCAACCGCAAAGGAGTGCAGTTGCGGCCACCATGCTTCAGACTGACCATCATCTTCAATACGCATTGCGGCAAATCGTTTGGCGACTGCTGAAGTAATCGAAGAATCAAGACCGCCAGATAACAGTACTCCGTATGGGACGTCAGTCATTAGTTGGCGCTTAACCGCGGCTTCTAAAGCCTCAGTTAGCTCTTCTTTGCTGGTCGAGTTACCCTGGACGGCTGCGTATTCATTCCAATCTCTAGTGTAGTAACGCTGAGGTTCAGAGTCTGCTGAACCGTAGTAACAACCAGGAGGGAATTCACTCACGGTTTTACAAACGGGTACCAGTGCTTTCATTTCTGATGCTACGTAGTAGTTACCGTGTTCGTCGTAACCTTGGTAAAGAGGAATGATACCAATGTGGTCACGTCCAACTAAATATTGGTCTTTTTCTTCGTCATATAATACAAACGCGAAAATACCGTTTAACTCTTCTAGTAGCTCTGAGCCGTATTCTTGGTATAACGCTAGAATGACTTCACAGTCAGAGTCGGTTTGAAAGTCGTATTTGCCTTCGTAACGTTCACGGATCTCTTTGTGGTTGTAGATCTCTCCATTGACCGCAAGTATGTGTTTTTTATCATGGCTATAAAGAGGCTGAGCTCCACTATTTAATCCCACAATGGCTAAACGTTCATGCGCTAGAATCGCGTTGTCTGATGCATAAATACCTGACCAATCAGGGCCTCGGTGACGTAATTTTTTAGACATCTCTAATGCCACGGGACGAAGCGAACTAGCGTCGCTCTTAATATCTAATATGCCAAAAACTGAACACATACAACTTCCTTTTAAATTTTATTTAATCTGTTAATAGCAATTTGCCATTTTGATTAAGAAAAGCAACTCTATTAGAGAATAAAAATGAGAAAAAGACGATAGGGTTAGAAAAAATCCACTATAAACTTAATATTGATGGATTTTTTCTAATAAATGATTGGGGAGTAGCCATTAGCTAGCGAGATACCGTGTATCTCGCCAAACATAAAATGAATAAGAGAGTAAGATTACTCTGGTTTGTTGAATACCGGCTTTAGTTGATCGCACACATGACGCGCAAAACCACTGCCTGCTTCATTATAAATATTAAAAGCGGCATCTACGCCATTTTCAACCAAGAGATCGAGTTGATCTGAGTACTCTGCGATCGCAGCGATTTGGCCTTGGAAGTTTCGGCTTTGAAGCTGTTGTAAAGCGATTTGGTTACCTTGGTGGTGAGGCATCGCTAATAGAACCAACTTCACATTGGCGGTATCTAATATTCTTTCCCAGAAGTCTGGATCCGTCGCGTCTCCTGAAATTACATTTCTTCCTTCAGAGCGATGTTCTAACGCTGCTTCTTCTTTGACCTCAACACCCAAGCTAACCTTCCCATAGCGTTTAATCAGCTCATCATATGCCCCAGATCCGATACGGCCCATTCCAAGGATGAGTATTTGAGCGTTACCTGGATTGATCAGCTGATCGCGTTTATGAAGCTTCTCGGCGGTGTGCTCTTTTAACCAACCCGCTGAACGTTGATAAATAGCATGGCCGTTTCTATTGATAGGAGCCGCGACAATAAATGATAAAGAGATGGTTAAGGCTAATGCAACGAGAATATCGCCTGACATCCAACCCATTTGGAAGGCCAATCCACCGACAATCAGGCCAAATTCACTAAAGTTAAACAAAGATAATGAGGTTAATAGAGACGTTCGGACTCTAAATTTGTAGGCCTTAAGGACGAGGAAGTAGAGAATTCCGTTAATGGGCAACAGCAGCAAAAACAGAAGTGATAAAACGACGGCTGATAGCGTGGGTTGCGCGGAAAGCCCGATGTTTAAGAAAAAACACACCAGCAAAAGCTCTTTAATGTTAAAGAGTGATTTAGACAGCTCGGAGGCTTTCTTATGACCAGCCAGCAGCATGCCTAAAAGAAGCGCACCGAGATCCGGTTTGACGCCGACTAAGTTAAAGAGACCGGCACCAACGACAAGGCCAAAGAAAATGCCACACAGTACCAGCATTTCCCCGTGTCCCACTTTATCGAGTATTGTGTAAAATAGTGGCCTTAAAAAAGGTAACACGAATAACGCTATCGCATACCATTCGGGGATCTTCCCGGTTGATACGGTAAGGAAAATGACCGCGAAGATATCTTGCATAACCAGTATACCGATCGCAATCGTGCCATATGTTGAGTTCAATTCGCCTTTTTCTTGCAGTGTTTTGACCGCAAAAACGGTTGAGGAGAATGAGAGAGCAAAGGCAAGTAATACAATATGTTCAAGGGGCATAGTGGCGATGCTTGAAATACCCAGAAATTTGAATATCAGCAGAGCGACACTGAACAGCAGCGTTGACAGTAAATTGTGAACGGTGGCCCCAGCCCAGATTTCTTTGGAGAGTAGGATTTTAATATCTAGTTTCAAGCCAATGGTAAAGAGCAGTAATGTGACACCCAGATCGGCAAGGGTAATAATGGTTTCATTGCTTTGAAAGCCGAGCGCATGCAGACCAAAGCCCGCTAATAAGAAACCAACTAAAGGGGGAAGATTGAGCTTAAGAGCGATAAAGCCGGCAAAAAATGTGGCGGAAATTAAGATGATGTCCATACGATTTAGTTGTTTCCTCAGTAACAAAAAGGCCGTGAATAATCACAGCCGTAAAGTGTACATCAATTAGTTATAGAACAAGAAGTTTTGTGCTAAGTTCTGCAGGTTTATTGCCAGCTAGCTTAATCTTCTAAAAGCTTTTGCAATAGAACGCCATTGAGCATGGATCGCTTAATCATGGCAAAGGCCCCAATCGTTGGCTGTTTATCCACTTTTGAGGCGACTATTGGCAGTGCCTTATGGAAAGTGGTGAGAGACTGATTTTCCACGTTACGTCGAATTGCAGGGAATACAATGTCTTCACAAGCGGTAATATCACCTGCAATAACCACCTTTTGCGGGTTAAACAGGTTAATGGTTATCGCGATGGCTTTCCCGAGTTGATTGCCGACGCGAACAAGACTTTGTGTCGCGAGCTCATCACCAATATTGGCGTGGTCACACACATCCTGAATGGTGATAGTGTCTACTTTACTTAAGCTGGACTCGTAGCCTTGATTAATCAATTTCTGGACTCGTTCCAGAATCGCAGGGTTTGAAGCCACCGTCTCTAAGCAGCCAAAGTTACCACATTGACATTGCTCGCCCAGAGGATCGATCTGAATATGACCAATTTCTCCAACGTTACGATTGAACCCTAAAAATACCTGACCGTTGACAATAATGCCCGCACCCGTACCACGGTGAACACTGACTAATATCGAGTCTTGGCAGTCTTTAGAGGCGCCAAAATAATGTTCAGCTAACGCAATTCCTCTAACGTCGTTCCCGACAAAGCATTCAACGTTGAACTTGTCTTTGATGATGCTGCCAAGTGGGAGGTGGTCAATGTCCGTATTTGGCATGTAATCCACAACCCCAGTTTCTGGATTAACCAAGCCAGGCAAGGCAATACCGATGGCGATCAATTGGTTGGTAATAGCGCGATGATCTTCAATAAATCGCCCAAGTTGGGATATCAAGCCGTCAGTTAACTGAGTTTGATTAGAATAGATAAGCTCGTGATGTTCCGTCACCAGCTCTATTCCTCCTAGGTTATAGAGACTGAATTGAACATAGTCTCGGCCTAACCTTACTGCCACTGAATGGAAGGGTTCCACTTCTGTGGTTAAAGAAATGGCTCTGCGTCCGCCGGTGGAAGCCTGCTGGGCCACTTCTTTAATCAAACCGCGCTCGAGGAGTTGGCGGGTGATTTTGGTAACACTGGCTGGTGCGAGTTGACTCACATCAGCAACCTGTATTCTCGATATAGGACCTTTTTGATCAATAAGTCGGTATACCGCTGCACTGTTTAGTTGTTTAACTAAATCTACGTTACCTATCTGTCCGCCATTCATGATTAATTTTGCTCGTATTGTCCGTTAACAACAGTCGCTTGAACATTGAAGTCTCTATCAAACACAGCAAGGTTCGCGACCATGCCTTTTTTAATTCGGCCTAATTGGTCATCAACACCCATTGCTGCTGCAGGGTATAGCGTAGCCATACGAAGAGCTTCATCCAAAGCGATACCGACATGCTCTACTGTATTTTGAACTGCTTCAATCATAGTCAGTGCAGAGCCGCCAAGCGTGCCATTTTCATCAACACACTTGCCATCACGGTAATATACTTTCTTGCCAACAAAAATAAAGTGATCCATCTCAGCACCTGCTGGAGCTGTGGCATCGGTCACTAATACTAGCTTTTCACCCTTGATTTTGTGAGCAATTCGGATGTTAGCATAATCAACATGGAAGCCATCAGCGATAATACCCGCGTAGACTTCAGGCGTATCATAAATCGCGCCTACAACACCGGGTTCACGTCCAACCATTGGGGTCATCGCATTAAATAAGTGTGTCGCAAACGTAATACCAGACTCAAAGCTTTGGCGCGCTTGCGCATACGTTGCATTAGTGTGGCCGATTGATACGACAATACCCGCCGCCTTTAAGCGCTCGATGTGTTCAGGAGCATTGTGTTCTGGTGCTAGCGTAACTTTTGAGATTAGGTCTGCATTGTCGCAGATAGTATCAATCATGCTGTCATCTGAAGGGCGGATGTGGTCAACACTATGAATGCCTTTTTTGAGTACATTCAGGTATGGCCCTTCAAGGTGCAAACCGAGAGATTGGTTTTGATATTTTGAATGGTAATCTCGAGCCGCGTTAATGGCACTTTTCATATCTTCATCAGAAGAGGTAATCAGCGTCGGCAAAAAGCTGGTACAGCCAGATTTAAGGTTAGCGAGGTGCATGGTTTGCATGGTATCTGCGGTGATTTCATCATTTAGCATGACACCGCCACAACCATTAAGCTGTAAATCAATAAAACCAGGGCTTAAATTTGCGCCTTGAAGATCTTTTATTTCGATATCTGCTGGCAACTCTGACAGAGCACAAACCGACTCGATAAGGCCTTCATTAATGATAACAGCATGATTGAGAAGTACATCGCTGCCGGTGAAGATTTTACAGTTAGTTAGCGCATACATTTCAGCTAATCCTTATTTTAAATATTTATGAAACCTTGTGAGCTTAATTGAAGGAAAGAACGGAGTGAATACTTCTTTTTTAACGTTCAATTAGGCTGGGAATTTAGTTAGCAAATGGCGTGAAAACACTTAGGTTTATTGATTTAAGTGCATTCTTTTAAGTTCGTTCCGTAATATAAACTTACATTATTAAAAAGTGACGCAAGCCTTTCTGTTATTGGCCTAAGCGTTATAATTCGGTGCTAATAACCTCTAAATGCTATCGTCTATTTGCCATTTTTTTTAATTGTAAAATAAGTTTTATGATCTAGCTAGCAAAAACCTGCCTTTTTGGGTGTTTCTGGTGATTATGATCACAAATGGTAAGGTTTTAATTTGCGGAGCAAAATTAATGGCATAAACTGAAAGCGACTAAATTGAGTGGCCGAAATAAGTCACTCGCATAATGATTAATTCCTATAGGGGGAACTATAAGGTGAATATTCTTGGATACGCACAAAAGCTAGGTAAAGCTCTTATGCTGCCTATCGCAACGTTACCGATTGCGGCGCTTTTACTACGTTTGGGTCAAGGCGACCTGTTAGATATCGCATTCATGGCGCAAGCTGGTGGAGCAATTTTTGGTAACCTACCGCTTCTATTCGGTTTGGGTATCGCGATTGGTCTTTCTAAAGACGGTAACGGTGCAGCGGGTCTTGCTGGTGCTGTTGCTTACTTCGTACTAACGGCTACAGCGACAACAATCAATGCAGACGTAAACATGTCATTCTTCGGCGGTATCTTCGCGGGTATCATCGCAGGTCACTCTTACAATGCATTCCATGCTACACGTCTTCCTGAGTGGTTGGCATTCTTTGCTGGTAAGCGCCTAGTGCCTATTATGGCGGGTCTATTCGCTCTAGTTGCCGGTGCGGTTTCTGGTGTGGTTTGGCCTGGTGTTCAGTCTGGTCTAGACGCACTAGCTCACGCAGTATCAACGTCTGGCGCTATTGGTCAATTCGTTTACGGTACTCTTAACCGTGCACTTATCCCTGTCGGTCTACACCACGTATTGAACTCTTACTTCTGGTTCGGTATGGGTACGTGTCAAGAAATCATCGTTGCTGGTCAAGGCGCATTCGCTAGCATCACTCAACTTTGTGTTGACCCTACACTGGCTAAGACTCTAGTTGTTGGTCAAGAGCACACGTTCACATTCGCTAACTCTGTTACTCCAGAAATCACAACGGTTGTGAAAGAAGTGACTGAAACTGTGAAATCTGGCGACCTACACCGTTTCTTCGGTGGCGATAAAGGCGCTGGCGTATTCATGAACGGTTTCTTCCCAGTAATGATGTTCGGTCTACCAGGTGCAGCTCTAGCAATGTACCTAGCAGCTCCTGCTGAAAAACGCAGCCAAGTTGGTGGTGCACTATTCTCAGTAGCATTCTGTTCTTTCCTAACGGGTATCACAGAGCCACTAGAATTCATGTTTGTATTCCTAGCGCCTGCTCTATACGCAATGCACGCTGTGTTTACCGGTCTGTCTCTAGTTGTTGCTAACATGTTTGGTACGCTACACGGTTTTGGTTTCTCTGCTGGTCTTATCGACTTCGTATTGAACTGGGGCCTAGCAACTAAACCGTTCACTCTACTGTTGATTGGTCTTGGTTTTGGTGCTCTATACTTCTTCACATTCAGCTTCGCAATCCGCGCTTTCAACCTGAAATCGCCTGGCCGTGAAGACGATGATGAAGACGCAGCCGCTCCAGCGGGTGACGCTCCAAAAGGTGATGTTGCACGTCAATACCTTAAAGCTCTAGGTGGTCACGACAACCTAACTTCTATTGATGCATGTATCACACGTCTACGTCTAACGCTTAAAGATCGCTCTATCGCTGATGAAGCTGTACTTAAGAAGCTTGGCGCGAAAGGTGTTGTGAAACTAGGCGAAAATAACCTACAAGTTATTCTTGGCCCACTGGCTGAAATCGTTGCTGGTGAAATGAAAGCAATCGGCCCAGGTGAAGACCTTTCAGATGTAAAACTTCCTTAGTCGCAACACGCCTTAATTGGAATAACGACAAGTAAGTGAAAATATTAAGCCTCCCTTTTGGGAGGCTTTTTTTGTTTGTGTTGAAGGTTATAACGTTGAGTGGTTAAAAGGTGAACGCTGTATTCTTCACCATTCTTTACGGGTTCAGCGACTAATTGATAATTTAATGCGAGTTCTTATTGTGTAAAGGCGTAGAATTGTGGATCATTAACGGCTATTAATTCTGACAATACTAAACCATATTGAGGTGCTATAGATGAGTGAAGCTGCTGAGGCTCGTCCATCGAATTTCATTCGCCAAATCATAGATAAAGATTTAGCGGATGGTAAACACACTAGCGTGCATACTCGCTTCCCACCGGAGCCGAACGGGTATTTGCACATTGGTCATGCTAAATCTATTTGCTTAAATTTTGGTATTGCTCAGGACTACCAAGGGCAGTGTAATCTACGTTTTGATGACACAAACCCTGAGAAAGAAGACGTTGAGTACGTTGAATCTATTAAAAATGACGTCAGCTGGTTAGGCTTTGATTGGTCTGGCGATGTTTGTTATTCATCGAATTACTTTGATACGCTTTATGGCTATGCAGTTGAGCTAATAAACAAGGGTCTAGCGTATGTCGATGAGTTGAGCCCAGAGCAGATCCGTGAATACCGCGGTACGTTAACAGAGCCTGGTAAAGCGAGCCCTTATCGTGATCGTAGTCCTGAAGAAAATTTAGCGTTATTTGAGAAAATGCGCGAAGGTGGATTCAAAGAAGGAACGGCGTGTCTGCGAGCTAAAATTGATATGAGCTCTTCATTCATGGTAATGCGCGATCCGGTGATATACCGCGTTCGCTTTGCGACTCACCATCAAACGGGCGATAAGTGGTGCATTTACCCTATGTACGACTTTACGCATTGTATTTCTGATGCCCTTGAGGGGATCACTCATTCATTGTGTACGCTTGAGTTCCAAGATAACCGCCGTTTGTACGATTGGGTCCTTGAGAATATCTCGATCGATTGTCAACCGCATCAATATGAATTCAGTCGTTTGAATCTTGAATATACGGTGATGTCAAAACGTAAGCTGAATCAGTTAGTTGTTGAAAACCTAGTTGAAGGTTGGGATGACCCTCGTATGCCGACAATATCTGGCTTACGTCGCCGCGGTTTCACACCGAGCTCGATTCGAGAGTTTTGTAAACGTATCGGTGTTACTAAGCAAGAGAACATGATTGAGTTTGGTTCTCTAGAATCTTGTATTCGTGATGATCTGAATGAAAATGCGCCTCGTGCTATGGCCGTTCTTGATCCTATCAAAGTGGTTATTGAAAACTTTGACGAAACGAGCGTCGAGACATTGACGATTGCTAACCACCCAAATAATCCTGAAATGGGCAGTCGCGAAGTACCATTTTCTCGTGAAGTTTGGATCGAGCGTGATGATTTCCGTGAAGAAGCGAACAAGAAGTACAAGCGTTTAGTACTAGGTAAAGAAGTTCGACTGCGTGGTGCGTACGTGATTAAAGCTGAGCGTATTGAAAAAGATGCGGAAGGTAATATTACGACTATTTTCTGCTCTTACGACAATGAAACGTTGGGTAAAAATCCTGCTGACGGTCGTAAAGTAAAAGGCGTGATTCACTGGGTTTCTGCTGACAAAGCACTGCCAGCGGAAATTCGCCTATATGATCGTCTATTTACCGTTGCTAACCCAGCAGCAGAAGATAATTTTGCTGAAACGATCAACCCTGAATCATTGCTGAAAGTGAACGGTTTTGTCGAGCCTAGCTTAGCTTCAGCGGTTGCCGAGCAAGGGTTCCAATTTGAGCGTACGGGTTACTTCTGTGTGGATAGCAAAGAGTCTAAGGTTGATGCTCTCGTGTTTAATCGTACGGTAGGATTACGTGATACCTGGGCTGGCTAAATAGCCATATTCGCTTTCTACTGATAATAAAAATGCCAGCATATGCTGGCATTTTTTGTTCTAAAAAACGTTTTATTTAGGCTTGTGAGCGTTTGATTTTTCTTTACAGTCACCACTTGCACATTTCCCGTATAGGTAAAGGCTGTGGTTAGTCAGTTCAACATTAAACTTCTTAGCGATCTCTTTTTGACGCTCTTCGATGAGATCATCAGCAAACTCAATCACTGTCCCACAGTCCAAACATACAAGGTGGTCGTGATGTTGTTGAGTCGACAGTTCAAATACAGACTTGCCACCTTCAAAGTGATGACGGGTTACGATACCAGCATCATCAAATTGGTTAAGAACACGGTAAACGGTCGCTAAACCTATCTCTTCGCCAATATCAATCAGCTTTTTATACAAATCTTCTGCGCTAATATGTTGACTAGATGGGTGTTGTAGAATCTCTAAAATTTTTAGTCTTGGAAGGGTTATTTTAAGACCAGCATTCTTTAGCGCTTGGTTATTATCTGACATATACTTTCCTGTTGATGTTCTGCGGTCGTAACTGATCCAACGTTTTATCCATTATAGGGTAGTGTCACTCAACAATAAACCGCGAAGTTCAAAGGGTTAATAGGAATGCATGATAAACTTTGCATAATTTGACACAAAAGATGTCGGACCAGTAACTTTTATGTAACAATTTACACCAACCTATACTGACCGTCGCATTTTTATGGATTCATTTGTATCAAAAATATATACCCCCAATATAGTTAAGTTTGCATTGAATATTTGGCCACCATTCTGGGGGGCTGGCATAAAGATCCAGTCAATTAGTGAAGACTTTCGCGAAGTTCAGATGAAGCTAAAACTGCGCTGGTGGAACAAAAATGCCAATCGTACTCAATATGGTGGCAGCATTTTTTCACTCACGGATCCTGTTTATTCATTAATGCTAATGGGAATACTCGGTGATAAATATTATGTTTGGGACAAAGAGGCAAGCATCAATTTTATTAAGCCAGGTTTAGGTGATCTTCATGCGGATTTTATGGTCTCCCAGCCCCAAATCGACGAAATTTATGAATCCACGATGAATGGTGACAAGTGTTTTCCTGAGTTCGTCATCCATGTAAAAGACACCAACGGGGATGTGGTTGCAGAGGTACAGAGAAAGTTATACGTGAGAAAGAAACCCAAATATCGTCGTGATGAGAAGCAATAATTTGGGTTTAGCGGTATAACCCTTTAACAGGCAATAAAAAAACCTCCGGGAATGGAGGTTCTTTTTTTGAACTTGGTGAAGTATTTACTTAGTCAGTCAGTTCAGACAAGCACATCTCTTCATGGATCTGAGCAGCCCAGGTATTCACACGTGATTCAGTCAGTTCAGGCTGACGGTCTTCATCAATACATAAGCCGACAAACTGGCTATCATCCCCTTCGACGAGTGCTTTAGAGGCTTCAAACTCGTAGCTTTCGGTTGATGTATAACCCAGAATAGTGCCGCCTTTCGCTTCAACGATGTCTCGAACCGTTCCCATCGCGTCACAGAAATATTCAGCGTAATCTTCTTGGTCACCACAGCCGAAAATGCCCACAAGCTTGGTTGAGAAGTCAATCCCTTCTAGCTCTGGAAAGAAGTCATCCCAGTCGCATTGAGCTTCACCGTAGTACCAAGTAGGAATGCCAAGAAGAAGCAGATCAAAGTTATCAATGTCTTCTTTGCTACTTTTTGCAATGTCTTGAACGTGAACGAGTTGTTTACCCAATTGCTTTTGAATCATCTTTGCAACAGCTTCTGTGTTGCCGGTGTCGCTACCAAAGAAGATACCTACACTTGCCATAGAATCATTACCTTTAATATTGTCTGTGTCGAGGGGCTAAAGAAACAGTGGCTAACCAAGCCCTGAACCTTCCCAGCTAATTTGGATCAATCCTTTTGCGATGAATCCTGCGCAACCAAGGAAAAGTACTAGCCATACAATACGACGCCCAAAAGGAGGAACATTGCCTTGTTTGAGAACATCTTTTATCGCCATACCAATGAGGAAGAAGATAGATGCAAAAAGTAAGTCTAAACCAATAGACTCAAGCATGTTCATATAGTCGTACAGCATGGAATCCCTTTATGCCAATTTACTTGCGCGCACTATATCATTGTTAAACGCTAAAGTTAATCCGTGCTGGGTTATCTGTGCGTGTTTAATGAGAGTTGCGTTACTATAAAAAGTTCCGAATCACTCTTAGCACTTCTTTTGGCTTTTCAGCATGTAGCCAGTGACCAACGTTTGAGATGATATGCGCCTTAGCCTGTGGAAATTGACGTTGAATCTCTGGTTGGTGTTCTGGTAATAAATAGTCTGATTGCGCCCCTTTGATAAATAACGTTGGAATAGCGATCGGTTCAACACTATGCCACCCCAGTATTTCCCAATAATGAGTCACAATGGATTCGACATTGAATCGCCAGCACATAATACCCTCAGAGCGAAATAAGGATTTACTCAAAAACTGCCTAACACCTTCGATGAGAATATGCTCAGACATGATGTCTAACGCTTTATTGCGGCTGGTCGGTTTTTCTTCGATGACCGCTTGCAGTCCATTAAGCACATTTTCATGTCGGTGGACTTGGTAGGCCACGGGCGCCATATCTAAAACAACCAACTTGCTGATAAGTGAACTCGATATCGCCGCCACTTTCATCGCGACCTTTCCACCCATGGAGTGACCAATCAGCACGACGTCGGTCAGGTTAAGATGTTCAAGAAGCAAAACAACATCTTCAGCCATAGACGCATAGTCATGTGTTTCAGAATGAAACGATAAGCCATGGTTTCGGAGATCAATGCTTAAAACTTGATGATCGTGTCCAAGATCCCGTGCTAACAAGCCGAGATTGTCCAAGTTTCCAAACAAGCCGTGGATTAAAACAAGAGTTTGGCCGGAGCCTTCAAGTTTGTAGTTGAGCAATTGAGACATTTTTATCTTATTCATGATTGGTTTGCCGTAGAGTATCAGTGAAGATCTCGCTATAATCCCACAGAGTTTAAACATAGAGATTGTGAAAAGCGAATGAAAACAATTGAGGTTGATGAGGATCTATACCGTTATATTGCGAGCCAGACTCAGCATATTGGTGAAAGCGCGTCTGATATATTGCGCCGATTACTGAATGCAAATGAAGGCGTAAATGCGGAGACTCAGCAAGAAGAAGCACAAGTGAAGCCGAAAGGTATTGTTGTCAGCAAAGACGCGGGAAAAGTAAAAGCGGTCGACAGTATTAAAGAGATGCGTTCTTTATTGATCTCTGACGAGTTTGCAAGCTTAAAGAAAGCGATTGATCGTTTTATGTTGGTGTTGTCCACTCTGCACCGAGTTAACCCAGCAAGCTTTTCTGAAGCGACCCAAGTCAAAGGGCGCAAACGCGTTTATTTTGCTGATAATGAGCAGACGCTATTGGCAAACGGTAATACCACTAAACCCAAAGCGATTCCCAATACACCGTTTTGGGTTATAACCAATAATAATACCAGTCGAAAACGACAAATGACTGAGCAGCTGATGACGAGAATGAACTTTCCAGCTGATTTAATCGAAAAGGTTATAAATACGATTTAGATTTTATACTTGAAGCCTCACAATAACATGCATGGTTCGCAGCGTATTGTGAGGCTTTTTAGTGTTACAAACCTACCTAAGAAAGGACGTCATAAATGGCTATGCACCCAAGAGCTGGAACAAAAGCACAACAACAAGATTTGCATAATATTCCGGCTTTAGTATCAAATTACTTTCTACTTCAACCTCAGGCTAACAATTCAGATCATAAGGTCCAGTTTGGCACTTCTGGTCATCGAGGTACGGCAGACAAATCCACATTCAATGAACATCATATCTTGGCGATTGCTCAAGCGGTTGCAGAAGTTCGGGCTAAAGCGAACATTACAGGGCCACTGTTTTTGGGCAAAGATACGCATGCGTTGTCTGAACCTGCATTTTTGACCGTTGTCGAGGTATTGGTTGCCAATGGCGTAAAGGTGATCAGTCAAGAACATAATGGCTACACACCTACTCCAGGTGTTTCTCATGCGATTTTGACGCACAATTTGAAACATGATGCGAAAGCAGATGGCATTGTGATCACCCCTTCTCATAATCCACCTCAAGATGGTGGTATCAAATACAACCCGACTCACGGGGGCCCAGCAGAAGCGGAACTCACACAAGCGATCGAAGACCGTGCCAATGAGTTGATTTCACTTGATTTGGCGGGTGTGAAACGTCTGCCTATCGCACAAGCAAAAGCGTCTGATCTGTTTGTCGAGTGTGACCTAGTTAAGCCTTACATCGATGATCTCGTGAACGTTGTTGATATGGAAGCGATTCAAAAATCAGGGCTAAAGTTAGGCGTTGATCCATTAGGTGGATCAGGTATTGATTACTGGCGCCAAATTGCGACTGCCTATAAGCTTGATTTAACGCTGGTCAGTGAAGCGATTGATCCGACGTTCCAGTTTATGTCTTTGGATAAAGATGGTGTCGTGCGTATGGATTGCTCATCACCTTATGCAATGGCAGGTTTACTTGAATTAAAAGACGACTATGACTTGGCGTTTGGTAATGACCCAGATTACGATCGTCATGGCATTGTAACGCCACAAGGCTTGATGAATCCGAACCACTTTTTAGCCGTATGTATTGACTACCTATACCGTAACCGCCAGGGGTGGGGTAAAGACGTGGCTGTGGGTAAAACACTCGTATCTAGTGCGTTGATTGACCGTGTGGTGGCCGACCTAGGGCGCGAGCTTTGTGAAGTTCCTGTTGGATTCAAATGGTTTGTTGACGGGCTCTACAGTGGTCAATTTGGTTTTGGCGGTGAAGAAAGTGCAGGGGCATCCTTCTTGAGAAAAGATGGCACACCTTGGTCAACCGATAAAGATGGTATTTTATTGTGTCTTTTGGCCGCAGAAATTACCGCGGTAACGGGCAAGAACCCTCAGCAATACTATGAGGAACTGGCGGCTAAGCATGGTGAGTCAAAATACAATCGTATCCAAGCCGTTGCTAATGGGCCACAGAAAGACATTTTGAAAAAGCTTTCAGCAGAGATGGTTTCAGCTGAGACTTTAGCGGGTGAGCCGATTACAGCGCGACTGACCCATGCTCCTGGTAATGGTGCGGCCATTGGTGGCTTAAAAGTGACGACTGAAAATGGTTGGTTTGCTGCTCGCCCGTCAGGTACGGAAGATATCTATAAGATTTACTGCGAAAGCTTTAAAGGCGAAGAGCACTTGGCTCAAATTGAATCCGAAGCGCAAGATATTGTGAATCAAGTATTTGCAGATGCCGGTTTGTAGTCGATAGTTTAAGAAAAGGCGATCGGATGATCGCCTTTTTTATGCGTGTTTTTCAGCGTGTCGGTTTAGCTTCTCGGTTTTGGCTCGTTTGGCCAGTGGTTAGGCACGACAAACCAAAACTCACCAGACGATGTTTGAGCATGAACAAATCGATCGGTAGGCTTATCGATAGGTTCGCCTAGTTTGGTAGCTCCAGTGGCCCATTGGTACTTTTCTAGAGGGTATAAAGGCTCCGCAATCAAATGCCATTGATTTTCATAACACCACTTCCCCTGTATTTGGGAAGCGTTCAACGCATAGCCATGACAACTTTCTGGTATATCTTGATCAATAAATGGATTGACGTACAAACGCCCTTGAAGCAAAAGGTGTAAAGAAATAGGGGATATTTGCGGATACTTTTGTTTGAATGAGGCCGTTTGTGACATGGTTAGTTGGTGGTCGGTCATCCTTTTTAACTTAATATCGAGCCGGTCTTTAGAATTAGGCCCATACCAATGGGAGCCGTGCAACAGATAAAACTTGATGGCCACTTCCCAGTGTTCAAATTGATGGTTTGAGCGATTTTGAATGATAAAATCAATTTCCCCCAACGTTTTACCATCCACATTAATCTGCTCTTCTGTCATGACGATTTGATGATCATCCGAATGCTCGAACAACCTCTCACAAAGATACTGATATAAAAACCCTAAACGAGGGTTTCCGGAGTACGTTTCACCTAAGGGGAGTGAGTGATGCGGGAGGGCCGGTAAATTATCAAGTGGAGGCCTAGGTTCAAATAATGATGGGGCTGTGATGACCCACTGATAAAAACGGTGTAACGAATCCATATAATCCCTATATTCCTTCCAACAGCTTTCGACTTTAGACCGTGAACTTGCTATAAACATTGGCATGAAATAAGGCCAATGGAAATGAACCATGAATAACCTGCAACTTGAAGCAATCCTTAATACAGAGCTTTCTCCCCAGCTAATTAAAGACTATTGCCCGAATGGAATGCAAATAGAAGGCAAGAGTGACATTAAGCGTATCATAACCGGTGTGACCGCATCACAAGCACTTATCGACAAAGCCATTGCGTTAAATGCAGATGCTATCTTAGTCCATCATGGCTATTTTTGGAAAGGTGAATCAGAAGCCATTAAAGGCATGAAAGGTAAGCGTATTCGAACCCTGATTAAGAACGACATCAATTTGTATGGCTACCACTTACCACTGGATATTCATCCTTCTTTAGGTAACAACGCCGAATTAGCGCGTTTACTGGGCATAGAGGTAGAAGGGGGCCTTGAAGGGCATGCTCAATCCGTTGCAATGTATGGGAGGCTAAATGAGCCCATGACGGCAGGAGACTTTGCCACAAAGATTAATCAAGTTCTCAATCGCCAACCGCTGCATATTTCCCCTGAGAACCTATCCGCTGAGAATTTATCCCTTGAGAGCTTATCCCTTGAGAAGCTAGCCCCAGAAAACGCTGTCGACAAAGGCGAACTGGTTGAAACAGTGGGGTGGTGCACGGGTGGCGGACAAGACTATATTGAATTAGCTGCACAAAAAGGGCTTGATGCCTTTATCTCAGGCGAGATATCAGAGCGCACCACTTACGTCGCTCGTGAACTGGGTATCCATTACTATGCAGCAGGACACCACGCAACAGAACGATATGGCATTAAAGCATTAGGAGAGTGGTTACATTCAGAGCATGGGCTTGAGGTGATGTTCGTTGATATTGATAACCCTGTTTAGTTGGCATAAACCCGTGTGGCTGGAATGAAAATAAAAAAGCTTGGCACGTGGCCAAGCTTTTTAGTTTTGTTTCTTTGCTGCCCCACTAACAACGTAGAGACAGCCCCAAACCATTAATCACGTTCGTGAAGCGGTTGGAAATCACGTTGTTCTTGACCGGTATACAACTGACGAGGGCGTCCAATACGGTTTGTAGGATCACTGTGCATTTCGTTCCAGTGAGCTATCCAACCGATAGTGCGCGACATCGCAAAAATAACGGTAAACATCGAGACTGGAATACCAATCGCTTTAAGAATAATGCCTGAGTAAAAGTCCACGTTCGGGTAGAGCTTCTTCTCAACAAAATACTCATCAGAAAGAGCAATGCGTTCCAGTTCCATCGCAACGTCTAGCAGAGGATCTTTAATATTCAGCTCTTTCAGAACGTCGTGACAAGCTTCACGCATGACTGTTGCGCGTGGATCGTAGTTTTTGTAAACACGGTGACCAAAGCCCATCAAACGGAACGGGTCTTCTTTGTCTTTTGCTTTTGCTACGTACTCTTCAATGTTATCAACGCTGCCAATTTCTTCTAACATATGAAGACACGCTTCATTGGCACCACCGTGAGCAGGGCCCCAAAGAGACGCGATACCCGCCGCAATACACGCAAATGGGTTAGCACCTGATGAACCAGCAAGACGTACTGTTGACGTTGAAGCATTTTGTTCATGATCAGCATGCAAAGTGAATATTTTGTCCATTGCGCGAGCGACAACAGGGTTTACTTCATACTCTTCACATGGGTTTGCAAACATCATGTGTAGGAAGTTTTCAGCGTAGCTTAGTTCATTCCTTGGGTAAATAAACGGCTGACCGATAGAGTACTTGTAACACATTGCTGCCAACGTAGGCATTTTTGATAACAGACGATAAGCCGCGATTTCACGGTGTGTATCGTTATTAATATCAAGTGAATCATGGTAGAACGCTGCGAGTGCGCCAACCACACCACACATCACTGCCATTGGGTGAGCATCACGTCGGAATCCGTGATAGAAACTTGCGATCTGCTCGTGGACCATAGTGTGACGAGTTACCGTGCGTTTAAAGGTTTCGTATTGCTCACGACCAGGGGCTTCACCGTAAAGAAGAATATAACAGACTTCTAAATAGTCAGCGTTGTTCGCTAACTGATCAATAGGATAGCCACGGTGCAGTAACACACCTTTTCCGCCATCAATGTAAGTGATTTGAGATTCACAAGATGCAGTGGCAAGAAAACCAGGGTCGAACGTGAAATATCCATTTGAACCTAGCTTACGAACATCAATTACTTGAGGGCCGACAGTCCCGTCCATAATTGGCAATTCGATTGGCGCTAAACCTTCAATATGAAGGGTCGCTTTCTTATCCGCCATAACAATCTCCTTTGTTTATTATTAATCCGTCCAGGATGTTTATTTGCCATTTTTGTACGTGTGTTCGCTTATAAAGTCAATTATTCTCCTTCGATGTGTGCACTTAGCATGACTTTTTATAGCAAATAAGTTAAAAATCTGTTCTATGTAGCAAAAATTGTTACATCAATTGTATTAGAATGTTGCCAGTCGTATAGTGACGCTAGAAATCTCGGTGAAAACCTTATAAATTCAAGGCTAGAAACAAATACGGGGTTAGCTTTTCAGTTTTTTTGTTAACATTTTATTTACAATTAACTGGTGCTTTTCTCGTCATAATTGTTACTTAGATGTTGTGTTTTGTCGGTTTCCGCACGAGATTCGTTGATAACAATAAATGCTCAATGGAGCTGAGTGAGCAAGCCCGTGAAAGAAAGAAAGTCAAGACCTGTTAATTTAGATTTACAGACAGTTAGCTTTCCAATTACTGCAATCGCATCCATCCTGCACCGAGTGGCAGGGGTGATTACGTTTGTAGCGATTGGCATATTGTTATGGCTACTGTCTCTATCCCTCGAGTCCCCTTATGGATTCAAAGAAGCCGGTGACCTTGTTAGTGGTTTCTTTGTGAAGTTTATTTTGTGGGGAATCGCCACCGCGTTGGCCTACCATATTGTTGGTGGCATACGTCACCTACTGATGGATTTCGGCTACTTTGAAGAACTCGATACTGGAGCTTTAAGTGCTAAAGTCGCTTTTGCTGCCACTGCCGTTCTATCACTTCTTGCAGGAGTACTAGTATGGTAAAGCATGTTTCATCATTTGGACGAAATGGCGTTCACGATTATCTATTGATTCGTGCAACCGCCATTCTCATGACTCTTTACACCGTCTATTTGATTAGCTTCTTAGCTTTCTCAGGCGATATTTCTTATATCTCTTGGACTCAATTTTTCGGTAGCACATTTACTAAAGTCTTCACCATGCTTGCTTTACTGTCCGTGCTGATTCATGCATGGATTGGTCTATGGCAGGTGCTAACGGATTACGTCAAATGCGCAACCTTGCGTGGCGGTTTGCTGTTAGTTGTTGTGGTGGCACTATTGAGCTATTTTTTCTCTGGTTTTTATATTTTGTGGGGTGCGTAAGTGACTATTCCAGTTCGAGAATTCGATGCCGTTGTAATTGGCGCTGGTGGTGCAGGGATGCGCGCTGCACTACAAATTTCAGAGCAAGGCCTTTCATGTGCTTTGCTGTCTAAAGTGTTTCCAACACGATCTCATACAGTATCAGCCCAGGGCGGTATTACCGTAGCCCTTGGCAATGCTCATGAAGATCACTGGGAGCAGCACATGTACGACACCGTAAAAGGTTCTGATTACATCGGAGACCAAGATGCGATTGAGTATATGTGTAAAAATGGTCCTGAGTCAGTTATTGAACTAGAAAAGATGGGTTTACCATTTTCTCGTTTTGATAATGGCACGATTTACCAACGCCCGTTTGGTGGTCAATCGAAAAACTTTGGTGGTGAGCAAGCCGCTCGTACAGCAGCAGCAGCAGACCGTACGGGTCACGCTTTACTCCACACCTTATACCAGCAAAATATTAAGCACGAGACCACCATTTTTTCAGAATGGTACGCGCTTGATTTAGTAAAGAATGAAGATGGCGCTATTTTAGGTACCACCGCTTTGTGCATGGAAACGGGCGAAGTCTGCTACTTTAAAGCTAAAGCAACCATACTGGCGACAGGTGGTGCGGGGCGTATCTACGCGTCAACGACGAATGCACATATTAACACTGGTGACGGCGTAGGTATGGCTATCCGTGCGGGTGTCCCAATGCAAGATATTGAAATGTGGCAGTTCCACCCAACAGGGATAGCGGGTGCAGGTACATTGGTGACCGAAGGTTGTCGTGGAGAAGGTGGCTATCTTTTAAATAATGATGGTGAGCGCTTCATGGAGCGTTATGCACCTAATGCAAAAGATCTGGCTGGTCGAGACGTTGTTGCGCGTTCAATGATGATTGAGATTCGTGAAGGTCGAGGATGTGATGGACCTTGGGGGCCACATATCAAGCTTAAACTCGATCACTTAGGTAAAGAGACGTTAGAGTCGCGCTTACCGGGTGTTTGTGAATTATCTCGTACGTTTGCACACGTTGATCCAGTTAAAGAGCCGATTCCAGTGATTCCAACTTGTCATTACATGATGGGTGGTATTCCGACTCAAGTGTCAGGTCAGGCAATCAAGCAAGATGCTAATGGTGCTGATGTCGAAGTCCAAGGCTTATTTGCATGTGGTGAAATTGCTTCAGTATCTGTTCATGGCGCAAACCGTTTAGGTGGTAACTCACTACTTGATTTGGTTGTATTCGGTCGTGCAACAGGGCTTCATCTTGGTGAAACGCTCAGAAAGCAGGAAGATGCTAAACCAGCAACAGATGAAGACATTGCTCGTTCGCTTGAGCGATACAATCGTTGGGAAAACAGTACTGATGGTGAAGACCCAGCTGTTATCCGCAAAGATTTACAGCAATGCATGCAAAATAACTTCTCGGTATTCCGTGAAGGCGATGCGATGGCAAAAGGTTTAGAAGAGCTTAAAGAGATCAGAAAGCGTCTGAACAATGCGCATTTATCGGATAAATCAACCGAGTTTAATACGCAGCGAGTTGAATGTCTTGAGCTTGAGAACTTAATGGAAACGGCTTTTGCTACTGCAGTCGCTGCAAACTTCCGTACGGAAAGTCGCGGTGCTCATGCGAGATATGATTTCCCTGATCGTGATGATGCAGAGTGGTTATGCCATTCAATTTATAACCCTGAGACAGAAAGCATGTCAAAACGGGGTGTAAATATGGAACCTGTACATCGTGAAGCATTTCCACCGAAAGCTAGAACGTACTAAGGAGAGGCCCCGATTATGAAATTGAATTTCTCTTTGTATCGTTACAACCCGGATACAGACCAAAAGCCTTACATGAAGGACTACGTGTTGGAAGTCGAAGATGGCTCAGACATGATGGTACTTGATGCGCTTATATTACTTAAAGAGCAAGACCCAAGCATATCGTTCAGACGCTCATGTCGAGAAGGTGTATGCGGCTCTGATGGCGTAAATATGAATGGTAAAAACGGGTTAGCGTGTATTACTCCTTTGTCAGATTTATCGGCGAAAGGAACCATAGTCATACGCCCATTACCAGGATTACCAGTTGTTCGCGACTTGGTTGTGGATATGACACAGTTTTACGACAACTACTCTAAAGTTAAGCCATTCCTAGTGACTGATGGTAATTTACCGCCGTCACGTGAGAATTTGCAAAGCCCAGATGAGCGTGCACATTTAGATGGTTTATACGAGTGTATTATGTGTGCTTGTTGTACGACATCTTGCCCTTCATTTTGGTGGAACCCAGACAAGTTTATTGGCCCAGCAGGGTTACTTGCCGCGTATCGTTGGTTAATTGATAGCCGAGATACAGCAACGGATGAACGCTTATCGAATCTTGACGATGCGTTTAGCGTTTTTCGTTGCCATGGCATCATGAATTGTGTAAGTGTTTGTCCTAAAGGATTAAATCCTACGAAGGCTATTGGTCATATTAAGACTATGTTAGTCAATCGTTCGGTTTAAATTAATAAGATTGTCGCCCTAGGATTAGGGCGACAGACAGTCGATCTATAGGTCGACGTAAACGTGAAAACTACTGGTTAAGGGAAAATATGCACAACGGCGTGATGAAGGCATGGCTCGAGTCTTCACACTTGGCTGGCGCCAATGCGACTTATGTAGAAGAACTCTACGAAACGTATCTAAGTGATCCCGATCTGGTAAGTGAGGAGTGGAAACGTGTGTTTGAAGATTTGCCTGTGCAATCTTCAGAAGTGGTTGAACAACCGCATTCACGTGTCCGTGATTACTTCCGTCGGCTTGCTCAAGAGACTAAGCATTACAATGTCCAAGTTAGTGATCCTGATGTCGATGTTAAACAAGTAAAAGTACTGCAGCTTATTAATGCGTTCCGCTTCCGAGGGCATCAAGCTGCGAACCTAGACCCCCTAGGTTTATGGGTTAGACCTGCTGTTCCAGATCTTGACCCTTCTTTCCACCATCTTACCGAAGAAGACTTTGATGAAACATTCAATGTCGGTTCTTTTGCTATCGGGCAAGAGACGATGGTCCTCAAAGATCTCTATAAAGCACTGAAGCAGACCTATTGTGGTTCAATTGGTGCCGAATACATGCACATGACAAACACAGAACAAAAACGTTGGATTCAACAACGTTTGGAATCTGTGTCGGGTCAACCTTCTTTTAACCTTGAAGAGAAACGTGATTTTCTTGAAGAGCTAACCGCTGCTGAAGGGTTAGAGCGTTACTTGGGTGCTAAATTCCCAGGAGCAAAACGCTTTTCTCTTGAAGGTGGTGACGCTTTAATCCCGATGACGAAAGAACTGATTCGTCATGCTGGTGGTCAAGGCATGAGAGAAGTGGTTATCGGGATGGCTCACCGTGGCCGTCTGAACATGTTAGTTAATGTTCTGGGTAAAAAACCTCAAGATTTGTTTGATGAGTTTGCCGGTAAACATGATGATACATGGGGTACGGGTGATGTTAAGTATCACCAAGGTTTTTCAGCGGACTTCGCTACACCGGGTGGCAATGTCCACTTAGCATTGGCCTTTAACCCATCTCACCTTGAAATCGTTAACCCAGTGGTTATCGGTTCGGTTCGAGCTCGTCAAGATCGCCTAAATGATAAAGATGGAAGCGTTGTTCTTCCTATTACTGTCCATGGTGATTCTGCCATTGCAGGGCAGGGTGTCGTGCAAGAGACGTTTAATATGTCTCAAACCCGCGGCTTCCGCGTTGGTGGGACGGTACGAATTGTCGTGAATAACCAAGTTGGTTTCACTACTTCGAACCCTCGCGACACGCGCTCTACCATGTACTGTACTGATATTGCGAAAATGGTACAGGCTCCGATATTCCACGTTAATGCTGATGATCCTGAAGCGGTCGCTTTCGTTGCTCGCTTAGCGCTTGATTATAGAAATGAATTTAAACGCGACGTCGTGATTGAGTTGGTGTGTTATCGACGCCATGGTCACAATGAAGCGGATGAACCAAACGCCACCCAGCCGTTGATGTATCAAAAGATCAAAAAGCACCCAACCCCACGTAAGCTTTATGCTGATGTATTGATTGACCGAGGCGAGTTCGATATCGAAACCGCGACTGAGTTAGTTAATGGGTACCGCGATGCACTTGATCACGGTGAGGTTGTGGTCAAAGAGTGGCGTCCAATGGCGCTTCATTCTGTCGATTGGTCCCCATATCTTGGTCATGACTGGGATATCGATTGGGATAGCAAAATCGATGTAGAACGTTTGAGAGATCTGGGTAACCGAATTTGTCAGTACCCGGAAAGTCATAAGCTGCAAAGTCGTGTGAACAAGCTTTACAACGACCGCTTAGCGATGGTAAGTGGCGAAAAACGCGTTGACTGGGGCATGGCTGAAACAATGGCTTATGCAACCTTGGTTGATGATGGTAAGCGTATCCGTATTTCAGGGCAGGACTCTGGACGCGGAACTTTCTTCCACCGTCATGCTGTACTGCACAACCAAACCGATGCGAGTACCTACATTCCATTAGATAACGTTCACGATAAACAAGGTCCATTCCAAGTGTTTGACTCTGTTCTATCTGAAGAAGCGGTACTGGCCTTTGAGTATGGTTACGCAACGGCTGAACCTGGTGGTTTGACGCTTTGGGAAGCGCAATTTGGTGATTTTGCCAATGGTGCCCAAGTGGTTATCGATCAATTCATTTCTTCTGGTGAGCAAAAATGGGCACGTTTGTGTGGCCTAACCATGTTGCTACCTCATGGATATGAAGGGCAGGGCCCAGAACACTCGTCTGCACGTTTAGAGCGCTACTTGCAATTATGTGCTGAGCAAAATATGCAGATCGTCGTGCCGTCTACACCGGCTCAGGTTTACCACATGATTCGACGTCAAGTGGTGCGCCCAATGCGTCGTCCGTTGATCGTCATGTCGCCGAAATCCTTGCTACGTCATCCCCTATGTACTTCTTCTTTTGAAGATCTTGCTGAGGGCACTTTCCAATCGGCGATTGGGGAAGTGGATGAATTAGAAGCGTCTAACGTTAAGCAGGTCGTCTTCTGTTCAGGTAAGGTTTACTACGACTTACTCGCTCAACGCAGAAATAATGAGCAAGATGATGTCGCTATTGTGCGGATAGAACAATTGTACCCATTCCCATTAGAGGATGTGCAAGCTGCTATTGCTCCTTATTCAAATGCAAAAGAATTTGTTTGGTGTCAAGAAGAGCCGCAAAACCAAGGGGCTTGGTACAGTAGCCAGCATAATTTCTTATCGGCAATACCTACTGATGCGAAGCTACGCTATACAGGTAGACCTGCTTCAGCGTCACCGGCCGTTGGTTATATGTCGGTGCACCTGAAACAACAAAAAGCGTTAGTTGACGATGCTTTGACCATCAACCCAAAAGTTTCGAATTAAGAACTAGAAGTAAAAGGAAGACACGAATATGACTATTGAAATTCTGGTTCCAGACTTACCTGAATCAGTAGCAGACGCAACGGTAGCAACATGGCACAAACAGCCAGGCGAAGCGGTTGCGCGCGACGAAGTAATTGTAGACATTGAAACCGATAAAGTGGTTCTAGAAGTACCGGCTCCTGAAGCGGGTATTTTAGAAGCTATTATTGAAGAAGAGGGTGCTACGGTACTGTCAAAACAGCTTATTGCTCGACTCAAGCCTGGTGCTGTAGCGGGTGAGCCGACATCGGATACAACCGATGAAACAGAAGCATCGCCTGACAAACGTCATAAAGCGTCATTAACGGATGAAAATAACGACGCACTTAGCCCAGCAGTACGTCGCTTGCTAGCAGAACATAGCTTGGAAGCGTCTCAGGTTAAAGGTACGGGTGTTGGTGGTCGTATAACACGTGAAGACATTGATGCGCATTTAGCTGCGGCCAAATCGGCACCAGCAGCAAAAGAAGAGCCTATACAAGCTGCTCCTACTGCTGCTCGCAGTCAGAAACGTGTGCCAATGACTCGCCTGCGTAAAACCGTTGCAAATCGTCTATTGGAAGCCAAAAATAGCACGGCAATGCTGACGACGTTTAACGAAGTGAATATGAAGCCTATCATGGACTTGCGTAAGCAATACCAAGATAGCTTTGAAAAACGCCACGGCACGCGCTTAGGCTTTATGTCTTTCTATGTCAAAGCCGTAACAGAAGCGCTGAAGCGTTACCCTGAAGTCAATGCATCAATCGATGGTACTGATATTGTTTACCACAATTACTTTGATATTAGCATGGCGGTTTCTACGCCGCGTGGCTTGGTGACTCCAGTATTAAAAGACTGTGATACGCTAGGTTTTGCTGATATCGAAAAAGGCATCAAAGAGCTTGCGATTAAAGGTCGTGACGGTAAGTTAACGGTCGATGAACTGATTGGCGGTAACTTCACTATCACTAACGGTGGTGTTTTTGGTTCTCTAATGTCTACGCCAATCATTAACCCACCTCAAGCGGCAATTTTGGGTATGCACAAAATCCAAGACCGTCCAATGGCGGTTGATGGAAAAGTAGAGATTCTACCAATGATGTACCTAGCGCTTTCTTACGATCACCGTCTCATTGACGGTCGTGAATCAGTTGGCTTCCTAGTGACCATTAAAGAACTGCTAGAAGATCCTGCTCGCTTGTTACTTGATGTATAAGTAGAGCAATATGGGGAGCCCGTTTCGACGGTCTCTCCATTTTTACAAATTAAGTATGCTCACACTTAATTTGTATTTTATCGTTTAAGCGATAGATATTTAGAAGCACCCTACGATGTAGACTCAGTATGACTGAAAGTCTAATGGAAATAATAAATCCCTTTAGGGATAAACAAATGGAAATAAACAATGAATTTGCATGAATACCAAGCCAAACAGCTGTTTGCAGAATTCGGTTTGCCTGTACCAGAAGGTTTCGCATGTGATACGCCTCAAGAAGCGTTTGAAGCTGCTGGCCGTATCAGCACAGAAAAAAAAGTTGTTAAGTGTCAAGTACACGCTGGTGGCCGTGGTAAAGCGGGCGGCGTAGAGCTACACGACACGAAAGAAGGCGTTAAAGAGTTTGCACAAAAGTGGCTAGGTAAAAACCTAGTGACTTACCAAACAGACGCTAATGGTCAGCCTGTAACCAAGATCCTAGTTGAAGAAGCATCGAACATTGCTAACGAGCTTTACCTAGGTGCTGTTGTTGACCGTGCAACGCGCAAAATTGTATTCATGGCGTCAACTGAAGGCGGTGTGGACATTGAGAAAATCGCTGAAGAAACGCCAGAGTTGATTCACCAATCTGCGATCGACCCTCTCGTTGGCCCTCAAGCATACCAAGGACGTGAATTGGCATTCAAACTTGGTCTAGCTGGCGATCAAATTAAACAGTTCGTTAAGATCTTCATGGGTCTTGGTGAAATGTTCTCTCAGTACGATCTAGCTCTACTAGAAATCAACCCGCTTGTTATTACAAGTGAAGGTAACCTTCTGTGTCTTGACGGCAAGATCAACATTGATTCAAACGCAATGTACCGTCAGCCAAAACTTCGTGAAATGCACGATCCTTCGCAAGAAGACGAGCGTGAAGCACACGCAGCTCAGTGGGAACTGAACTACGTAGCTCTTGATGGCAACGTTGGCTGTATGGTTAACGGTGCAGGCCTTGCTATGGGTACGATGGATATCGTAAACCTACACGGCGGCAAGCCAGCAAACTTCCTTGATGTAGGCGGCGGTGCAACAAAAGAGCGTGTAGCTGAAGCATTCAAGATCATCCTTTCTGATGACAATGTTAAAGCAGTACTAGTAAACATCTTCGGTGGCATCGTTCGTTGTGACATGATCGCTGAAGGTATTATTGGTGCCGTTAAAGAAGTTGGCGTAACCGTACCTGTGGTTGTTCGTCTAGAAGGTACCAACGCAGACCTAGGTCGCGAAGTACTTGCTAATTCTGATGTTGATATCATTGCAGCTGAATCTCTAACAGATGCTGCTCAGAAAGTTGTTGCTGCTGCGGAGGCTAAATAATGTCTGTATTAATTAACAAAGACACTAAAGTAATCTGTCAGGGTTTCACTGGCGGTCAAGGTACATTCCACTCAGACCAAGCTATCGCATACGGTACGCAAATGGTTGGTGGTGTTTCACCTGGTAAAGGTGGTCAAACTCACCTAGGCCTTCCAGTATTCAATACAGTACGCGAAGCAGTAGAAGTCACTGGCGCAACAGCAACCGTTATCTATGTACCAGCACCTTTCTGTAAAGATGCAATCTTAGAAGCGATTGATGCCGGTATCGAACTGATCGTAACGATCACTGAAGGTATCCCTACAACAGATATGATCGACGTTAAAGTGAAGCTAGAAGAAACTGGCGTTCGTATGATCGGTCCTAACTGTCCAGGTCTTATCACTCCAGACGAGTGTAAGATTGGTATCATGCCGGGTCATATCCACAAGAAGGGTAAAGTCGGTATCGTATCTCGTTCAGGTACTCTGACGTACGAAGCCGTTAAGCAAACAACCGATGAAGGCTTTGGTCAGTCCACATGTGTTGGTATCGGTGGTGACCCTATTCCAGGTTCAAACTTCATTGATATCCTAAAACTTTTCCAAGAAGACCCAGAGACGGAAGCAATCGTAATGATTGGTGAGATCGGTGGTACTGCGGAAGAAGAAGCGGCTGAGTTCATTAAAGCGAACGTAACTAAGCCGGTTGTTTCTTACATCGCGGGTGTTACGGCTCCTCCGGGTAAACGTATGGGCCACGCAGGCGCAATCATCTCTGGCGGTAAAGGTACGGCTGAAGATAAATTCGCAGCATTAGAAGCAGCAGGCGTTAAGACGGTTAAGTCTCTTGCTGACATCGGTAAAGGCCTACGTGAAATCACGGGCTGGTAAGTTAACTTAGGTTAATAAAAGTAAATAAAAACCGAGTCTTAAGAGACTCGGTTTTTTTGTTTCCGTAATCAAATGAATGCCTTAGACAAGAATGCCAAGACAACAGGAGCGCTAACTCCAAAACTATCGCAAACTCTAGTGCGATGTAGGTATAGACCATGCCACTAGAGAAACTTGATTTCAAGATCTGGCCTTACAGAGCCGGACTTATAAACCGCATTTATAGAACCGTATTTATAGAACCGTATTTATAAAACCATAGCTGCAATCCAACCAAAAATGATCAGGGGGATATTGTAGTGAATAAACGTGGGTACAACGGTTTCCCAAATATGCTCATGCTGCCCATCGGCATTGAGGCCCGACGTTGGTCCTAATGTTGAATCAGAAGCCGGCGATCCCGCATCACCCAGTGCAGCGGCTGTTCCAACTAAAGCAATGGTCGCCATCGGTGAAAACCCAAACGCAGCGGCTAGAGGAACGTAAATCGTTGCTAGAATTGGAATGGTTGAGAACGAAGAACCAATACCCAAGGTGACCAATAAGCCGACAACCAACATCAACAGCGCAGCAAGTGGCTTGTTATCACCAATGCTGGTTGATAACGCGTCTACAAGGGATTCAACACCGCCAGTTTGCTTCATAACAGCAGCAAAACCAGCCGCAGCAATCATAATAAACCCAATCATCGCCATCATGTGAACACCTTTGGTAAAGACATCTTGTGTCTCTTTCCAGGCAATGACACCGCCGAATGTGAAGACCATAAAGCCTGCTAGAGCGCCGATTATCATTGAGCCAGTTGACAGTTGTACTGCCAGAGCAACCACAATACCGACACAGGCAACCAAAATACTTTTCTTGTCGATACTCGTTGGCTCTTCATTAATATGGGTCAGTGTTGTTTCTTTGTATTCACGAGGCTTTCTGTAGCTGAACAACAGAGCAGTCAATAGACCAAATACCATCCCCAAAGCAGGAAGAATCATTGCGATAGGCACTTGAGATGCTACGACGCTTTCTAGTCCATTCTCATGCAAGTTTTTAAGCAAAATATTGTTTAGGAAAATACCACCAAAGCCAATCGGCAAAATCATGTAGGGAGTGACTAGACCGAAAGTTAGGACACAAGCTACCATTCGACGGTCCATCTTTAATTTTGCAAATACGCCTAGCAGAGGTGGAATTAAAATGGGAATAAAGGCGATATGAACTGGGATAACGTTTTGAGAGGACATAGTGACCAAAATCAGCGATGCCAAGACCGCGTATTTCAATCCAGTGGTCGCCGTTCCGCTCTCTTTGCCGTTGATTCGCTTAATCACATTTTGTGCGAGCAAATCGGTGATGCCTGATTTAGAAATAGCGACAGCAAATGTCCCTAACATGGCATAGCTTAATGCGATGGTTGCACCGCCCCCTAAGCCACTCTCAAATGCAGAAACTGCGTCATTTAAACTCATGCCAGACACAAGGCCGCCAACAATAGCACTGAATGTTAACGCCACAACGACATTCACGCGCATTAAAGCGAGTATCAGCATGATACAGACAGAAATTACAACAGGATTCATAGTTTTCTCGGTTAGTTATGTTTGTATTTATACCAATCGTACTAAATAACGGCTCACTCTAGCGGGTTAAACAGGCGATAATTGCATTAGAATTTTTGATGGTAGAATAACGACTTATCGAAAAACTTTGCCTTGTTCTCTCGCGTTTAACCTGCGTTATGTCTGAGCACTTACTTAGTGTGGTTGGTATTAATTGTTGTCGTCAATGAGAGGCCAGCCGCCAAGCGCTTTCCATTTATTAACGATGCCACAAAAAAGCTCAGCGGTTTTTTCAGTATCGTAACGTGCTGAGTGCGCTTCTTTGTTGTCGAACTCCATCCCTGCGGTTTTGCAAGCCTTGGCTAGAACGGTCTGACCATAGGCAAGGCCACTTAATGCAGCGGTATCAAATGTGGCAAAAGGATGGAAAGGGACTCTTTTCAACTTGCTACGTTCACTTGCAGCCATAACGAACTTATGGTCAAAAGTGGCATTATGAGCAACCATAATGGCACGGCTGCACCCCTGGTCTTTTTGCTCTTTTCGCACAAGTTTATAGATTTCTTTTAATGCGTGCTCTTCACTAACAGCGCCGCGAAGTGGGCTGAATGGGTCTATAATTCCGTTGAATTCCAACGCGGCTTTTTCTAGGTTTGCACCCTCGAAAGGTTCGATGTGAAAATGAATAGTGGAAGCGGGATGAAGATCACCCTGTTCATCCATTGTTAGCGTAATGGCACAAATCTCTAATAATGCATCGGTATCTGAGTTAAAGCCGGCAGTCTCTACATCAATGACGACAGGGAAGTATCCACGAAATCGTTTCTTTAACGTTAGAGTTTCATTTTCAACAGTCATAGTTTTTTTAGTCAGATGAACAAGCCGTGCATTATTGCAGATTCCAGCAGAGAGCAAAACCGAAGAATCCAATAATGAAACGTAATTTATTCGGTTTTATGGCTAGAATTTTGCATTGTAGGGTAAGAGAAGTTGCAGCGGCAAACATTCGCCGTCATCAAGTGGTATCTAAGAGAACAGCAAATATGAAGAAGTGGGCCGCGATTAGCGCAGTACTAATAACCAGTCATCTGATTTCTCCAAACGCGGTTGCGTTGGATAAACGTTATGTCGCCACGCCTATGCAATCTACATGGCAAATGGTGGCAAATACGCCACTAGAGTGCCGCTTAGTCCACCCAATCCCAAATTATGGTGACGCTGAATTTTCATCTCGGGCGAGTAAAAAAATCATCTTAGATTTTGAACTTAAGATGCGCAGGCCGATGGGGGAAACGCGGAATGTTAGCTTAGTGTCGCTACCACCTGCATGGCGCCCTGGTGAAAATGCGGAACGTATTACAAGCATAAAGTTTTTCAAACAATTTGACGGCTATATTGGCGGACAGACCGCTTGGGGAATTCTCGGTGAGCTTGAAAAAGGCCGCTATCCTACATTCAGCTATCAAGATTGGCAAAGTCGGGATCAAAGAATTGAAGTCGCTCTTTCGTCGGTCTTGTTCCAGCAGAAGTACAATGTTTTCAGTGATTGCATTGCTAATCTGCTTCCCTATAGCTTCGAAGATATCGCGTTTACTATTTTGCATTATGATCGAAGCAGTGTGGAGCTCAATAAGGCATCTCAAAAGCGTTTAGCCCAAATTGCTGAGTATATTAGGCACAATCAAGATATCGATTTGGTATTGGTTTCGACGTATACAGATTCGGTTGATACCCGAAGTGTGTCTCAAAATCTATCAGAGCAGCGGGCGGAAGTTTTACGCGGATATTTCCAATCGTTGGGGTTACCCGAGGATAGAATTCAAATTCAAGGCTATGGTAAACGCCGCCCTGTTTCAGATAATTCATCTCCGATAGGTAAAGACAAAAACCGTCGTGTCGTTATTTCACTAGGCCGTACACAGGTTTAAACACGGCGTTAAACTGGCCGTTAGTTTAACTGAAACATAGAAATCAGATTGCAGTTTGTTGCGCTGTCTAGGTGACTGACTTGTTTGGCAATGTATGGGTTAGGGTGACGTTTTAAGAACTCAATCAAGGCCTTTTTACAGCAACCTAGGGAGTCGATATAAGAATCGCACTGGCTATTTGCGCATTGTGGAATGAGAGACAGCACTTTTTCTGAAGCGAGCTGCAAGTATTTCAGCTCATATCGCTCATCTCCCACAGAGCGCCAGAAACTGGCCATATTGTGGCAAGAGATAACAGAAACGATCAATCGATCTTCTATTTGAATTTCTTCTTCATGAGTCAGCTGTTCACTGATGGTGAGCGCCTGTTGGTAGTGTAATATACTTCTCAGATGGTCACTTTCCTGCATCGCAACGTCCGCGAGTAACGTATGTTTTTCCCACTCTGTAACCGTCATAGATAACCCTCTGAGCGACTTGATAGAACAAATCTGATGTAATGATACAACAAATGATAATGAGAGTTATTATTATCACTGAATGTTAAAAAAGGCAACGCTTGGTTGCCTTAATGCGAACAAGTCTCAAAAAGTATTAACCTAGCCCAACTGAAGCTTGTTTATTCTGGATCAGTTCAATCATGTAACCGTCAGGATCTTTTACGAAGGCGATCTCGGTAGTCCCGCCTTTGACAGGGCCAGCTTCACGAGTAACGACACCACCGGCAGCCTTGATGGCATCACAAGTGGTATAAACGTTTTCAACCCCAATGGCGATATGACCAAATGCGTTACCAAGGTCGTACTCTTTTGTTCCCCAGTTGTACGTTAACTCAATAACGGACCCTTGGGATTCATCGCCAAAGCCTAAGAATGCGAGTGTGTATTCGTACTCTTTATTCTCATTCGTTCGGAGCAGGTTCATGCCCATGACTTTTGTATAGAACTCAATAGATTTATCTAAATCTCCGACACGTAGCATCGTGTGAAGAATTCTTCCGTTTGACATTATGGACTCCTAGCTTTCTGGGTAAATTTTATCTTTAAATTCGCATAAGTCTTCAATGATACAGCTTCCACAACGAGGCTTACGGGCAACGCAAGTATATCGACCGTGAAGTATTAGCCAGTGGTGAACATCGAGCTTAAATTCTTTGGGTATTACTTTAATGAGTTTTTCTTCAACATCATCAACGGTTTTCCCCATCGCCAACTTGGTTCGATTGGAAACCCGATAAATATGAGTATCCACAGCAATGGTTGGCCAACCGAACGCGGTATTAAGAACCACATTCGCGGTTTTTCTTCCAACCCCGGGTAATGCTTCTAATGCTTCTCGGCTTTCAGGAACTTCCCCTTGATGAAGATCGAGTAACATTCGACAAGTCTTGATGACGTTCTCTGCTTTTGAGTTAAATAACCCTATGGTTTTGATGTACTCTTTGACACCATCGACACCCAGATCAAATATCCCCTGCGGTGTATTTGCCACGGGGTAGAGCTTGTCTGTAGCTTTATTGACACTGACGTCTGTTGCTTGAGCCGATAGAAGAACAGCGATCAAGAGTTCAAACGGGCTACTCCAGTTGAGTTCCGTTTGAGGGTTTGGATTATCGTCTCTAAGACGTTTTAAGATTTCGACACGCTTTATGTTATTCATTATTATTTTCACTTACATGAAAGCGTCTAGTTTGTCACTCTAGCGCGCTCAATGGTTTGTTTTTTCTCAGTTGGCTGACGAGACTTTATCTGAGAGTCGATGACATTTTTTATCGCAATAATAAATCCCACACCGATAAACGCACCCGGAGGAAGAAGCGCCAATAGAAAGCTATTATCAAACTGAAAAACTTCGATTCTCAAGGATTGGGCCCAAGAGCCTAGCAGGAGTTCAGCACCATCAAATAAGGTGCCGTTTCCCAGTAGCTCTCGCATGGCTCCAAGCAATACCAGTACAGCGGTCATACCAACACCCATCCAAAAACCATCGAGTGCCGAAGGTAACACTGGATTTTTTGATGCGAACGCTTCTGCTCGTCCAATGATGACGCAATTGGTGACAATCAGTGGGATAAATATCCCTAATGATAAATACAGCCCATAGGTATAGGCATTCATTAGTAGCTGAACGCAGGTAACGACAGACGCAATGATCATGACAAAAACTGGGATTCGAACTTCTTTCGGCACGTAATCTCTCACCAAAGAGACCGCCACATTTGAGCAAACCAGTACGATAAGTGTAGCAATACCCAGCCCCAAAGCGTTGGTCACTGTTGATGATACTGCGAGTAGAGGACATAGCCCAAGTAACTGAACCAGTGCCGGGTTGTTGTCCCACAGCCCATTTTTTAATAGCGTTTTATTATCATTCATTTGAACCCCCACAATTAAACGATTGACTCGTTAGTTGGTCACGATTCTCATTAACAAAGCTCACTGCACGTTTGACGGCTCCAACGACCGCTCTTGGTGTAATGGTCGCACCGGTGAACTGGTCAAACTGCCCGCCATCTTTACGTACCTTCCATGAATCTTGGTTGGTATCCGTCACTGATTTACCAATGAACCCTAGAATCCAATCGCTGACTCTTAGGTCGATTTTGTCGCCAAGTCCCGGTGTTTCCTGATGCGATAAGACGCGCGTGCCGGTAACGTTACCCTGCTGATCGATACCAACGATGAGTTTTATGGCTCCGTTATACCCGTCAGGAGCAATGGCCTCAATAGCGACCGCGCTTGGCTGACCATCGAGTGTCGCAAAATAAGCAGGCATAGATTCGTCGGTCCCTAGTGCTAAGTCTGAGACTAAGGTACACGATTGATATAAATCATTGTCATGAAGCTCTTTGGGAATGACTTGATTAAGAATAGACAAGAGCTGGGCTTTCTCTTGGCGTTGGATTTGATCTTTGGTTAAATGATGGGTGATCGCGACAAGCCCTGTCGTCGCGCAAGCAAAGATCGCCAATGTGAGTCCATTTTTACGAATAGCGGCTAACATAACAGTCCTTAATGCCCATAAGTGCGTGGTTTGGTGTAATAGTCAATCATTGGTACACACATGTTGGCTAACAGCACAGCAAATGCAACACCATCGGGGAAGCCTCCCCAGCTTCGAATAACAAAGACTAAGAACCCAATGAAGGCACCAAAAATAAGGCGTCCTTTGACGGTCGTTGAAGCCGATACAGGGTCAGTTGCGATGAAGAAAGCCCCAAGCATTGTCGCACCGGAGAATAGGTGCAATAGAGGCGTCGCGGTTTCAGCGGGTGTGACGATAGAAAAAATACTGCTCGTCACCACTAGACTGGCTAGAAACGCGACTGGAATATGCCAATTTATGATTCTGAGTTTAATCAGCAATAGACCGCCAGCCAAATAGGCGAGGTTTATCCACTCCCATCCTACGCCTGCAAAACCACTAAATTGACTTTGCTTCATGATTTCAGAAGCGGTACTTCCAGAGTGCAGTCCGGTTTTGAACGCATCTAACGGTGTCGCCATTGTGACGCCATCTATACCCGTTCGAATCTGCGCAAGAGACAAACCTTCATGATTAAACCCACTGAAAATCAGAGAAAATGCATCAATAAAGTAAACAGGATCTTGACTCAGTTGTACAGGGGTCACCCAAGATGTCATCTGTACAGGGAACGAAATCAGCAAGACGACGTATGCCACCATTGCTGGATTAAAGATGTTTTGACCAATACCACCGTATAAATGCTTGGCAATAACAATCGCAAAAATCAACCCAATGACGATGACCCACCATGGGGAATAAGGGGGAATAGCAATAGCCAATAGCCATGCTGTGACAGGCGCACTGTAATCCCGCAGTGCAGACAATGGGTGCCGCTTGCGTATTAATAAGATGGCACCTTCGAGTAGAACAGCAATAAATAGAGCCATTATTAACTGTATCAATGTCCCCCAGCCAAAGAAGTAACTTTGCGCGACAAGCCCAGGTAATGCTGCAATCATCACCCACTTCATTAGATCTGAGGTGCTCTTTTTATTGTGAGCGTGCGGTGAACTGGCGATAAAAAAAGCCACTAGCCTTTCTCCTCATTATTATTGGGTTGATTGGAGAGCTGTTCTTTTTGTGCTTTTCGCGCTTTGGCTCTTGCGATAGCGGCGGCCACAGCAGCCTTCTTCGGATCGGCTTCCGTTGGTTCGGCTGATGGCGTTCCTTGAGCTTGAGTTTGAGCTTGATCTTCTGACTCAGAAGTTGGTGGCACTTCGGCTTGTTGTGCTTTACGCGCTTTGGCTCTTGCGATAGCGGCGGCCACAGCAGCCTTCTTCGGATCGGCTTCCGTTGGTTCGGCGGATGGCGTTCCTTGAGCTTGAGTTTGAGTTTGAGTTTGAGCTTGAGCTTCTGACTCAGGCGTTGATGGGACTTCGGCTTGTTGTGCTTTACGCGCTTTGGCTCTTGCGATAGCGGCGGCCACAGCGGCCACAGCGGCCTTCTTCGGATCGGCTTCCGTTGGTTCGGCTGATGGTGTTCCTTGAGCTTGAGTTTGAGCTTGAGGTTTTGGCTCAGGCGTTGATGGAACTTCGGCTTGTTGTGCTTTACGCGCTTTGGCTCTTGCGATAGCGGCGGCCACAGCGGCCTTCTTCGGATCGGCTTCCGTCGGTTCGGCGGATGGCGTTCCTTGAGCTTGAGTTTGAGCTTGAGCTTCTGACTCAGAAGTTGGTGGCACTTCGGCTTGTTGGGCTTTACGCGCTTTGGCTCTTGCGATAGCGGCGGCCACAGCAGCCTTCTTCTGATTGGCTTCCGTTGGTTCGGCGGATGGCGTTCCTTGAGCTTGAGTTTGAGCTTGAGCTTCTGACTCAGAAGTTGGTGGCACTTCGGCTTGTTGTGCTTTACGCGCTTTGGCTCTCTCGATAGCCGCAGCGACAGCCGCTTTTTTCGGATCGGTTTCTGTCTGCGTGGGTTGCTGATCTGAAGTGTGCTCTAACGCTTTTCTTTCACGAGCGAGTTTCTTACGTTCCGCTCTAAGACGGCTCATTTCGGTGTTGTCGGGTTCGCTAGATTTCTGCGCTTCAGCTTGTTTTGCTTTCGCTCGTGCAATGGCAGCGGCGACGGCGGGCTTAACGACTTTTTCGGCACCCGGCTGATCGGTTTGCGTTTGTTCTTTTTGCGCTTTTACTCGAGCAATAGCCGCAGCTATCGCATCGTCACCGCCTGATTTTTTCATTTCGCTTCGACGGCTATCCGCGGCTTTCTTAAACTTGTTTTCTCGCTCAGCTTTTGCTCTTTCTAAGCGTTCTTTTCTTTCTTCGAATCGCTGACGTGCTCGTTCCGCAGCCTGAGCTTCTTCTTTTCTGGTTTTTATTTCGGCTTTGGCTTGACGGTAGTATTGAACGAGAGGTATTTCACTCGGGCAAACATAAGCGCAAGCACCACATTCGATACAATCTTTCAGGTTAAGCTCGGTACACTTATCGTATTCCTCTGCCTTGGCATGCCATTGCAATTGTTGAGGAAGCAGAGCTGAAGGGCATACTTCGGCACATTGCCCGCAACGAATGCATTCCATCTCATACTGGCTGTGAGGTAATTCTCTCGTACCCGGGGCCAGAATACAGTTACTGGTTTTAGTGATAGGCACCAAGGCGCTGGGTAACGTAAACCCCATCATTGGGCCACCCATGATAAGACGCGGTGCTTTTTTTGCCGCTTTATAGCCAAACTGCTGAAGTAGAGACTCAATCGGAGTGCCAATTAAGGCCCAAACGTTTCTTGGTTGTGAGAATTGATTACCCGTTAACGTAACGATTCTTTGGATCAGAGGCTCGCCATCACACACGGCTCGCTTGATCGCATACATCGAAGCGACGTTTTGCACCAGCATTCCGATATCGGCTGGAATGCCATTGTTAGGCACTTCTTGATTGGTCAGCAATTTAATCAGCTGTTTTTCGCCACCAGAAGGGAATTTGGTGGGAATGACTCGAATGACAATATCTTTATCTTTCGCTGCATGTTGAATCGCTTGAATCGCTTCTGGCTTATTATCTTCAATGGCGATGATGGTGAGCTTTGGCTTGAGTATGTGCTCAACAATCTCAATGCCAGTAATAATCTCTTCTGCGTAATGGCGCATTAGAACATCATCTGCGGTGATGTACGGCTCACATTCAGCGGCGTTGATGATCAGAAAATCGGTCTTGGATAGCCCAGACTGTATTTTCTTTGCGGTCGGAAAACCTGCGCCACCCATCCCAGATATTCCTGCAAGGCGAATATGTTCAAGGAGAGTTTCAGAAGAGGCGCTTTGGAACTCCTCGATGCTGTTTTTTTCTATCCATTGTTCTTGACCATCCGGTGAAATCACAATGCATGGCTCACTGAGCCCTGATGGATGGTTCGTTATTCTTGGTTCAATAGCGGTAATGACACCCGAAGTCGGAGAATGAATAGGAAGCATCATGGTTGTGTTGTATTTGGTTAATGCTTGGCCTTTCAATACCGTGTCGCCACTTTTGACGATGAGATCACCCGGCTTGCCAATATGCTGTTTAATGGGCAGCACAATCTCTTGTGGAACGTCGGCGTTTACCGGAACGCTCTGATTAGATTGGTTTTTGTTTTCTTTTGGATGTATACCGCCGTGGAATTGCCACAATGAGCCGGTTTTTATCTGTTCGATTAATGAAAGTGTGCTCATATCTATCTCACTTCGTCTTGCTTTTTGTGAGACACAGAGTCGCTAATATCGACAACGGGAATCGAGTTCATTTGCCATTTCCAGTTTTCAGTCGTTTGAGCTACAGGGATCATTTCAATGCAATCTGTAGGGCAAGGGGCCACGCATAAATCACAACCAGTACACTCATCTTTGATGACAGTATGTAAAGCTTTCGTTCCGCCAACGATGGCATCAACAGGACATGCTTGAATACATTTGGTGCAGCCAATACACATATCTTCGTGAATAAAGGCCACGGTTTTGACGGCGTCATTCAGGTCGTGTGCGGATTCTTCAACTTCCACGCCCATTAAGTTAGCAAGATTCTCAATAGTCGCCTGACCACCTGGTGGACATTTGTTTATTTTATCGCCATTGGCAATGGCTTCAGCATAAGGGCGGCAACCAGGGTAACCACATTGACCACACTGAGTTTGAGGAAGAAGTTCATCGATTTGATCCACAATAGGATCCGCTTCAACCTTAAATTTGATAGAGGCAAATCCAAGTATCGCTCCAAATACAGCGGCTAGAGCGACAACCGCGATGATGGCAATAACAATCGTGATCATTACATTTTCACCAAACCAGTAAAGCCCATAAAGGCGAGTGACATTAACCCAGCGGTAATCATGGCAATGGATGCACCTTTAAAAGGGCCAGGTACATCCGCGGCTGCAATTCGTTCTCTCATTGAAGCAAAAAAGATCAGGACGAGTGAAAATCCAGCAGCAGCCCCAAAACCATAGATGATAGATTCGATAAAGTTATGGTTTTCGATGATGTTGAGCAGAGCAACCCCTAATACCGCACAATTGGTTGTAATCAGAGGCAAAAAGATCCCTAACAGTCGATACAACGTAGGGCTGGTTTTGTGCACCACCATTTCCGTGAATTGGACAACCACAGCGATGACTAAAATGAAGCTCATTGTTCGCAGGTATTCGATACCAAGCGGAGCCAGCAAATAGTTTTCGACCAGGTACGAACAAACCGACGCAAGTGTGAGCACAAACGTGGTCGCTAAACCCATGCCGATTGCGGTTTCCAGTTTTTTTGATACGCCCATAAATGGACATAGCCCGAGAAACTTTACCAGTACAAAATTGTTCACTAGCACAGTGCCAATCAACAATAAAAAATATTCGGTCATAATTGTATTTATTTGAAATTCCGATCCCAATATTATCGTGCTTTGCCAAGCTAATAACAACTCACGAACAGTAAGGTTTTACTGATTTAGAGTAAATAATTGAATAAATAGCGTGTCTGGTTTTTTTTGCAGCGATAAAACGTCCTATCAGAAAGAACTTAGTGTCAAAACGACAAGATCTAACTGGGCATGGGAAATGGATTCGGAGAACAGAAATGAAAAAGGCCCAGTCAAAAGACTGGGCCTTAAAATTTGGCTCCCCCTGCAAGACTTGAACTTGCGACATACGGATTAACAGTCCGCCGTTCTACCAACTGAACTAAGGGGGAATTGCTGTAAAGCGGGGCAAATTTTAACGATAGAATTTTTGGCTGTCAACTATTTGGAAAGAGAAAATAGTGAATATTTTTTGTAGAAATTCACTTTACTTTCTCTTATGCCTTATCGCCATTGGGCTGCATTTACTTATCCACTAAATTTGTGGATAAGTGTGTGGATTACTCGGTAGAACTGGGTCTTGCTGAATGAATAGAGTTAAGATTCTAATTCGATCAGAGTGTGAAGTGTAAGATAATTCATTGTAACTTAAGGATTAATGGGAGGTTTTGAGTGTTAGATTGAAAATTTTTTGAGAATGAAGAGAAGGGTAAATTGTTCACGTTGCACTAAATTGGGGAAATCTTGTGAATAAAAATGAGTGTTTTTTTACGGGGGTGACGGTGTAGGGCGAAAGATAATACCAAAGGTAAAATGGATTATCTAGTCTAAATACGGTGTGTGCGCTCTTTTTATCATGATTAAAAGAAATCTTTTAGACGAGTCTTAAATATAAATATTGCAGGTGTATATACATACAGCGACAATGGTGGGAGTGAGAGTCTAATGTCTTGGAGAGAAGATGAGTAAAGTGTTCAATTTAAAGTCTGATTATCAGCCGTCAGGTGATCAACCCACTGCGATTAAAAAGCTGCTCGAGGGTTTGGATTCAGGTTTAGCTCATCAAACATTGTTGGGGGTAACGGGATCGGGCAAAACCTTTACGCTAGCGAATGTTATTGCCGAATCACAGCGGCCTGCGATTTTACTCGCTCCTAATAAAACATTGGCTGCGCAACTTTACGGAGAAATGAAGTCGTTTTTCCCCAACAACTCCGTCGAGTATTTTGTTTCCTATTACGACTATTACCAGCCCGAAGCGTATGTACCAACGACAGATACGTTTATAGAAAAAGACTCCTCAATCAATGCACATATCGAGCAGATGCGTCTCTCTGCCACCAAAGCATTACTTGAGCGTAAAGACGCCATTATTATTGCTTCCGTCTCTGCCATTTATGGTTTGGGTGATCCTGCCTCTTATTTGAAGATGATGTTACATATTTGCCGTGGCGATGTGATGAATCAACGAGATATCTTACTTCGTTTGGCAGAGCTTCAATATTCTCGCAATGATGTTGCCTTTGAGCGCGGTCAATTTCGAGTTCGTGGTGAAGTCATTGATGTTTTCCCTGCGGAGTCAGAGCAAGATGCAGTGAGAATAGAGATGTTCGACGATGAAATCGATTGTATCAGTGTGTTTGACCCTCTTACTGGTGTCGTGAAGCAGAGAGATCTACCCCGCTATACTATTTACCCTAAAACTCACTACGTGACACCGAGAGAACGTATTCTTGATGCCATTGAGCATATAAAGAAAGATTTGAAAGAACGTCAGACGTATCTACTTGAGAACAATAAACTTCTTGAAGAGCAAAGGATCAGTCAGCGTACCCAATTTGACCTTGAAATGATGAATGAGCTTGGCTTTTGCTCTGGTATTGAAAACTACTCTCGTTACTTGAGTGGACGGAAAGAGGGTGAGCCGCCACCGACGTTATTTGATTACTTACCTGAAGATGGTGTTCTGATTATCGATGAGTCGCATGTGACCGTGCCTCAGATTGGGGCAATGTTTAAAGGAGATAGATCGAGAAAAGAAACCTTAGTTGAATTTGGATTTCGGCTACCTTCAGCTCTGGATAATCGTCCGCTAAAGTTTGAAGAATTTGAATCTCTCGCGCCACAAACCATTTTTGTTTCAGCCACACCGGGTAACTACGAACTGGAGAAGTCAGCCAATGATATCGCTGATCAAGTGGTTAGGCCGACTGGTCTGCTTGATCCACAGATAGAGGTACGCCCTGTCGCAACGCAAGTAGATGATCTTTTATCCGAAATTAGAATTCGGGCTAAGAAAGATGAACGTGTACTGGTCACGACACTGACAAAAAGAATGGCTGAAGACCTGACGGAATACCTAACCGAACATGGTGTTAAAGTCCGTTATTTACACTCAGATATTGATACGGTAGAACGAGTTGAGATTATACGGGATCTACGTTTAGGCGAGTTTGATGTGTTAGTGGGTATTAACTTACTCCGTGAAGGTTTGGATATGCCGGAAGTATCTCTGGTGGCCATACTTGACGCTGATAAAGAAGGGTTCTTACGCTCAGAGCGATCGCTCATACAGACGATAGGCCGTGCTGCTCGAAACTTAGAAGGTCGAGCGATTTTATATGGCGACTCGATGACTAAATCGATGAAAAAAGCGATCGATGAAACCAATCGCCGTCGTGAAAAACAGCAAGCGTATAACTTGGAGAAAGGGATCACTCCTCAAGCGTTGAAGCGCAGCGTTAAAGACATTATGGAAATCGGCGACATCGCTAAGTCAAAGAAGAAGAAAACAAGTAAGCAAGTGCCATTATCTCAAGTGGCAGAGCCATCATTGGCTTACAACACGTTAACGCCGCAAGAGCTTGATAAAGAGATTAAGAGAATGGAAGCGCAGATGTATCAACATGCACAAGATTTAGAGTTTGAGCTAGCAGCGGCAAAACGCGATGAGATCGATAAGTTGCGTCAGCAGTTCATCACCAATAGTTAGTAAAAAAAGAAAATCGATAGTAACAAGCCAATCGAGTATGACTTTATTGGCTTTGTTTATTTATAAGGTTTTAACACAACGAGATTTTTTATAAATCCGCTTAGAGTCTCTTCTATCGCTGTCATTCGATTATGATGCGTCAGGTCAACATTCACTCGAGATGTACCACGCAAAAACAGCTTTTCGATGCTATATTAATGATGCCTTATGTTTGCAAAATGCAATTCGTAATGCAATTATCTAGAAAAATGCAAATAACTAATGGCTAGGTTATGCAGCAACTGTCAGATGTACATAAATCTAAATATTTATTGATGGTAGAGGATACCGCGTCGGTCGCGGCCCTGTATCGATCTTACCTCACCCCGCTAGGTATAGACATTAATATTGTCGGAACGGGGCGAGATGCGCTTGATAGCTTAAAGAATCGAACGCCCGACCTTATCTTGCTTGACTTACGGTTGCCAGATATGACGGGGATGGACGTCCTAGAAAGTGCGAAGCAAATTCACCCTGACGTGCCGGTTATTTTTATGACAGCCCACGGCTCTATCGATACCGCCGTTGAAGCGATGCGTTTAGGCGCTCAGGACTTTCTTATTAAGCCTTGTGAAGCGGATCGTCTGCGTGTCACGGTGAATAATGCTATTCGTAAGGCGAGTAAGCTTAAAAACAAAGATGACTATCCAGGTAATCAAAACTACCAAGGTTTCATTGGCAGCAGTCACATGATGCAAGCGGTCTACCGCACGATTGACTCCGCCGCCACCAGTAAAGCAAGTATCTTCATTACCGGAGAAAGTGGTACCGGTAAAGAAGTCTGCGCCGAAGCGATTCATGCGGCCAGCAAGCGTGGTGATAAACCCTTTATTGCGATTAACTGTGCGGCTATCCCTAAAGATCTGATTGAGAGTGAGCTGTTTGGTCACGTGAAGGGTGCATTTACCGGCGCGGCGACCGATAGGCAGGGGGCCGCAGAACTCGCTGACGGAGGCACTCTGTTTCTCGACGAGTTATGTGAAATGGACCTCGATTTACAAACTAAATTACTACGCTTTATTCAAACGGGGACGTTTCAAAAAGTAGGTTCGTCTAAAATGAAAAGTGTGGATGTTCGCTTTGTGTGTGCAACCAACCGAGATCCTTGGAAAGAAGTCCAAGAAGGGCGCTTTAGGGAAGATCTCTACTACCGCCTCTATGTTATCCCGCTTCATTTACCGCCTTTGCGTGAGCGTGGGGAAGACGTGATAGAGATTGCTTATTCATTATTAGGTTTTATGTCGAACGAAGAGGGTAAGGGGTTTGTACGCTTATCCCCTGAGGTGGTGGAGTGTTTCAATCGTTTTGAATGGCCAGGAAACGTAAGGCAATTACAAAACGTATTACGCAATGTCGTGGTTCTTAACAACGGTAAAGAAATTACACTGAGTATGCTCCCGCCTCCGCTCAATATGCCGATGGATAATCAAATCAGAATGCAGCCAAGTGTTAAAGAACAAGCCTCGGTGCATGATATTTTCCCACTATGGCAAACGGAGAAGGCCGCAATAGAACAGGCCATTGAAGCCTGTGAGGGGAATATTCCTCGGGCCGCAGGTTATCTTGATGTTAGCCCATCAACTATCTATCGAAAACTACAAGCATGGAACAATGTGAAACCGTGATGGACGTACTTAATAAGATAAAAGTAGAGCGACTTTCTAACGAAATTGGGCCTGAAAATGTGCCTGTATTGCTGGATATTTTCCTTGATGAGTTGGGTCTGTATGCTGAAACGCTGCTCAGTAAAGAAGGCCACGACAAAGTCGCCTACCTCAAAGAAATAAGCCATGCGTTGAAAAGCAGCGCGGCAAGCTTTGGCGCTGATCGTTTGTGTCAGTTATCCATCGATATTGATATGAAAATAAAAACGGGCCAAGGGCTTGACCCGCAGACTGATTCGACGGAAATGGTCAGCGTGCTTGAGCTAACAAGAGACGTATATCAAGCGTTAGTGACCAAATAGTGATTGGCTAAAAGAGCGACTAACCTCCCAGTAATTGTTCAATGGCTGTTTGCAGTTTGCTTCTATCGTGTCGCCAATCGCGATTTGGAGAAGCCAGCTCCGTCGTTAAACAATGCCATTCTTGGTCTATTTCTGGGTGTGGCGTGTCACCGAGGACCACATCGATTTTACGGCCTTGGCAGGCTCGTTCACACCATTCTAGTTTTTGCTTTAAACTCATGCGTCCTGCAGGGCCAAACTCAGGGGATAAGTTCTCGACAAAAACCACAGTCGCATTGGTGTTGGTCGAGATGGCTTTGCCGATTTCAGGCAACAGTAATGGCGGCATTATGCTAGTCAAAAAGCTGCCTGGACCCAGAATGATACAATCCGCTTCTTCTATTGCGCTGACTCCTTCTTTTGTCGCGGGCACTTCTGGAGACAAATCCAATCGCATTAAATCATCGGTCATTTCATCGACATTGGTTTCCCCGGTCACCCATTTTCCCTCCATGGATAATGCGGTAAGGTCAGAAGGATGCTCTGACATGGGGACAATATTGACATCAACTTTTAGCATATTTCGGATCAGTTGAATGGCTTCAAAGGGTCGAACGGATAGGTTGTCCAATGCCGTCAACATCAAATTGCCCAGGTTATGCCCATCCAGTTCCCCTGCGCCCTTAAAGCGATACTCAAACATCATTGAGCTTATTGATGGGTCGGTTATCAACTGATTGATACAGTTTCGCGTGTCCCCCCAAGCAATCCCACCCTGGCAGTGACGTATCCGCCCTGTTGAGCCACCATTGTCAGTGGTGGTCACAATCCCTGTTGCATTTGAACCAAAATCTTTTAGTGCCGCAAGCATACGACCTAGACCGTGACCGCCGCCGATGGCGACCACTTTTATTGATGAGTATAAAGTCATGACATTCTTCTTTTCGTTGAGGCGTTATTGTTTTTTGTTGAGGTGTGACTGCTTTTTTGGTCGCCTTTTCAATGACAATATTAAGTGAAGTCAGCGTATTTGTACTAATTTAGTGTCATTAACGTGTGTTAACTACTTAAAAGTGGGTATTTTTTGTTACGAGCATGGTTTTTTGACTGCAAGAGTGGAATCGTAACAAAATATTCAGTATTTTATAGCCTAGCTACCAGTAAGCCCTCATGGTTTACTTGGTTGCCATAACTCCGAGCTCATTAAGCTAAGTTCACCGCATCGGTAAGGATAAGCGTAATGAGACAGTGGCGGTATGCCACCAGGGCTAAATTAGAAATGATTTGGCCTCCCGTATTTGGAAAGGTGTTCCGTGGCGAAACAATTCGAAGATCAATTCAACCGAAAGTTTTATTACTTACGGTTGTCCGTTACAGATGTCTGTAACTTTAAATGTACCTATTGTCTGCCTGATGGTTATAAGCCTTCAGGGCAGAAAAACTCGTCTTTTTTATCGGTCCCTGAAGTAAAGCGTATCGTCTCTGCATTTGCTGAATGTGGGACCTCTAAAGTGCGTATTACTGGTGGTGAACCGAGTCTACGTAAAGACTTTCAAGATATTATCCATACCGTGTCATCAACTCGTGGGATAGAAAAAGTCGCGACAACGACCAACGGCTACCGCATGGAGAAACAAGTCGAATCTTGGAAACAAGCCGGGTTGACTCATATCAATGTCAGTGTGGATAGTTTAGACCCGCGTATGTTTCATCAAATAACCGGAGAGAATAAGTTTTCTCAAGTGATGGCTGGAATCGATCGCGCTTTTGAAGTGGGCTACTCACAGGTTAAAGTGAACGTGGTTTTGATGAAAGATCTCAACGCTCATGAATTACCGAGCTTTCTTAACTGGATAAAAGACAGGCCCATTCAACTGCGTTTTATAGAACTGATGCAAACCGGTGAAATGGATGATCTGTTTCAGCGTCATCATGTATCTGGTGTTGCGATTCGAAATCAGTTGATCGCGAATGGGTGGATCTTGAAAGTTCGTGAAGTCAACGATGGCCCAGCTCAGGTGTTTGTCCATCCAGATTATCTGGGGGAAATTGGGCTTATCATGCCCTATGAAAAAAGCTTCTGTGACAGCTGTAATCGACTGAGAGTATCGTCAGTTGGGAAGCTACACATGTGTCTTTTTGGCGACCATGGTGTTGAATTAAGAGATTTGCTCAAGAGCGATTCACAGAAACAAGGTTTGATCAGCCGGATTTCAGAGCAGCTACAAAATAAATCACAAAGCCACTATTTGCATGATGGCAATTCAGGAATAACTCCTCATTTAGCATCCATCGGTGGCTAGCCAGTCTTTGGCCGTTTGTATCGGTCGGAAACTGACCAGATTGACATATCAATACAACTTTAAACATAGGTGAACAAATGGGTCACGCAGAAAGCAAATTTCAGGCAGCAAACATTGCGGTGTTAACCGTATCGGATACTCGTACAGAAGAGAACGACACATCAGGTGGCTACTTGGCTGAGCAGGCCAAAGACGCTGGGCACAATGTCGTGGATAAAAAAATCGTTATTGATGATATGTATCAGATTCGTGCCATTGTCTCTCAGTGGATAGCCGATGAAACGGTTCAAGCCGTTATGATTACCGGCGGTACAGGTTTTACTTCACGAGACAGTACGCCAGAAGCCCTCGTTCCTCTATTTGATAAGCAAGTGGAAGGTTTCGGTGAATTATTCCGCACCGTGTCCTATGAAGAAATTGGCACCTCGACCATTCAGTCTCGAGCTATCGCGGGTTTTGCTAACCATACCGTTATTTTTGCGATGCCAGGTTCGACCGGTGCGTGCCGCACTGCTTGGACTAAAATCATTAAACAGCAACTTGATGCAAGTCATCGCCCGTGTAACTTCATGCCACATTTGTCGGTATAAAGGCAGGAGCCAACTATGACTGAGTTAACTCACATTAACGCTTCGGGTGAAGCCAATATGGTTGATGTCTCTACCAAAGCCGAAACAGTAAGAGAAGCAAGAGCGGAAGCTTTTGTTTCGATGGCACCAGAAACGCTTAATTTGATTATTTCGGGGCAGCACCACAAAGGTGATGTATTTGCAACGGCGCGTATCGCGGGCATTCAAGCGGCAAAGAAAACCTGGGATTTGATTCCTCTTTGTCATCCACTGTTATTGTCAAAAGTGGAAGTGCAGTTAGAGGCGATGGAGTCGGAGAGCAAAGTCCGCATCGAATCTGTGTGTAAATTAGCGGGTAAAACCGGCGTTGAAATGGAAGCACTCACAGCGGCTTCTGTCGCGGCATTAACTATCTATGATATGTGTAAAGCGGTTCAAAAAGACATCGTCATTGAACATGTTCGTTTACTCGAAAAAAGCGGTGGTAAATCAGGACACTTCAAGGTGGAATCATGATTAAAGTTCTCTTTTTTGCACAAACCCGCGAGCTGGTGGGCGTTGATTATTTAGACCTGTCTGGGGATTTTGACACAGTAGAGCAAGTGCGTGCTCACCTGTCTCAGCAAGAGGGAAAGTGGGACATGGCTTTAGAGCAGGGTAAATTATTAGCCGCCGTGAACCAGTCTATTGTACCTCTAGAGTCAACGATTTCAGATGGCGATGAAGTGGCCTTTTTTCCTCCGGTCACTGGGGGCTAATATGGATAATCGCATTAGTGTGCAACAGACAGACTTCTCGGTTGCTGATGAATATGAAAAGTTATCTCAAGGGACGGAGTCTGGCGCAGTGGTGACCTTCATTGGTAAAGTGCGTGATATGAACTTAGGAGATAACGTGACGGGGCTGTCTCTTGAACATTATCCTGGGATGACAGAGAAAGCACTCACCGAAATTTGTGATAAAGCAGAGGAGCGTTGGCCGCTGTTGGCGCTCAGTGTGATCCATCGAGTCGGTGATTTGGATATTGGCGATCAGATCGTCTTTGTTGGGGTTTCTAGCGCACATAGAGGTGCGGCGTTTGAAGCGTGTGAATTCATCATGGATTACTTGAAGACTAAAGCTCCATTTTGGAAAAAAGAAAGAACCACGCAGGCGACTCGCTGGGTCGAGTCGAGAGACTCAGATACGCAAGCCGCTTTAAGGTGGGAAGATAAACAGTAGATCCATTAACTGACTACTCTCCATTCAGATTCATGTAAAAGGCTAACTTAGGTTGGCCTTTTATGATCTTGTTGCCAAGGTTCGGCATGATTCTTCTCCCACAGTGTAAATTTTTGCCATACTAAAATAGGTAAAAATCATTCTTAACCTGCCGTCGCTAAGCTAGGTGCAAGAAGCAAGGGCTAGGAAACAATCAACATAAAGCAAAGGAGCATCACTGCGTGGTCAATAGCAAAGTCATAAAGCGAGCGCTCTATATTGCACTCATTGTTGGAACGCTTTTAAATGTTATCAATCAGTATGATGCTTTTTTTCATGCTTCAACAATACACTGGATAAAAGCTGCGTTGACTTATTGTGTCCCTTTTGGCGTTTCTCTGATTAGTAGCATTATTACAATGAAAGATATGGCTCAAGAACAAGAAAAGAGTTCGTGAACGATGGAGTGACAATCGAGGCCGTATAGGGGCTGGGGCACTTGTTGGAGACCTTATAGATAAAAACTATTGTAAAAATAGGTGAAATTGATTTAGTAAAATCATGAAATTAGACAACAATTACCTTATACGCAATAAAAGTTGTCGCTTAAGGAGTAGACGATGGAATCACAAAGAGTAAAAGATTACATGACCCTTCAGGCTGTTACCTTTACACCTGATATGTCGTTGAGTGTGGCTTTACAGAAAGTAATGAAATGCACGCACCTTGGTGGCCCAGTTATTGATTCAGAAGAGAAAGTCATTGGCTTCCTGTCCGAGCAGGATCTGCTCGATAAATTGGTTAAGGTCAGTTATTTCTGTCAAGACACGCATTTAGTGAGTGACTGCATGCACAAAGAAGTGCTCTCGGTGTCTCCAGAAACCACGATCATCGAAATGGCCGACAAAATGAAAGTAGGCAAGCCTAAAGTCTACCCTGTGATTGATAATGGGAAGTTGGTAGGCATTATTAGTCGACGTGATGTCTTACGAGCAATCGGAAAAAGCATTGATGATTGCTTTAAACATCCGGTGTGATAGTTTGTCTCAGTCTATGATTAAGTAACAAAATGTAAGGCGCATAATGCGCCTTTGTTGTTTTAAGGGAGATTGAATGTCAGATCAGAGCGCTAAATTTGTCACCGGCTCAACCATGAGACATATCCTAGTGATGTCAGGAGCAGGATCCGTGGGTTTGATGGCGCTGTTCGTGGTTGATCTCCTCGACATGCTGTTCATCAGTATGCTTGGTCAAGTAGAACTCGCCGCTGCGGTTGGCTTTGCGGGCAGTTTAGTGTTTTTTTCTACGTCAATATCCATTGGTACATCGATTGCTATGGGGGCTTTGGTCTCTAAAGCGATTGGTTCTAAACAGCGTCAATACGCACGCCAACTCAGTGCCTCTATTCTGACGACTGCATTTATCATCAGCTCAATGGTTTCAGCGCTGATGTTCATCTATATCCCTGAGCTATTAAGCTTGATTGGGGCTAAGGGCGTTGCCGCTGAAAGGGCACAAGCTTACTTGCAAATAATCATTCCAAGTGGCCCTGTTATAGCTCTAGCGATGGCCGCTGGTGCAGGATTAAGAGCTGCGGGTGATGCAAAACGTTCGATGTGGGCAACGCTTTCTGGCGGAATCGTCAATGCGATCTTAGATCCCTTATTTATTTTTGGGTTTGGGTGGAATATTGAAGGAGCCGCAATTGCGTCGGTGGTTGCCCGATTTACCGTTTTGTATTTTTCATTGTACCCACTCATCAAGGTTCATGATTTGGTTGGCAAGCCATCGGCTTCTGATCTGCAAAGAACACTAAAAGTGATTTTAGCCATTGCCATCCCCGCAATCATTACCAATATTGCCACGCCCGTCGGTAACGCGATAGTGACGACTTTTATTGCTCAGTTTGGTGAGAACTATGTAGCGGGTTATGCGGTTATTGGCCGATTAATACCCGTATGTTTTGCGGTGATTTTCGCGCTTTCTGGGGCGGTTGGTCCCATTATCGGGCAAAACTATGGGGCAGAACGTTTTGACCGAGTAAAAGAAACCTTAAACAACTCATTGATTGTCACCACCACGTATACCTTATTGGTTTGCCTGATTTTGTATTTTATCCAAGACTTTATTGTTGTAGCTTTCAGCTTAGAAGGCGACGCTGAGATTATTGTGGCCGCTTTTTGTACATATATCGCCATTAGCTTTGTCTTCAATGGAACACTATTTGTGGCGAACACATCGTTTAATAATCTGGGTAAACCACTGTACTCAACGGCTCTGAATTTAGGTAAAGCAACGATAGGGACACTGCCTTTTGTCTATATTGGTGCACAATGGTTTGGCGCGTTAGGGGTACTTTATGGACAAGCGGTGGGTACCGTTGTCTTTGGTCTTATTGCCGTTTATATGCTGAGAAAGCACATCGCAGGCATAATGCAAGGGCAAGAAGTTGATGAAGAAACGCCGGCTTATGCGACGGTCAATTCACAACCATTTTGCTCGCATGATGCTGTTCTTATTGATGATCCTGTTGTTGAAAAGGAGATGATGGATGCCCTTAAAAAGAAAGAAAAATAAGGCTAAAAAGTGAAATAAACCTTTGACCTTGGAGTCGACTCAAAGGTTTATACTCTTTATGAACATGATAAGGAGAAAACACTATGTGCACAAAACATCACGCGTGTCGTTCAGGCAAGGTCGGGTCAGTGACACCATTAAAAGGTTCTTGCTCAAGCCCCAAGATGACTTCCATTAAGATGGCAAGCGTATCAACATCCGATACGGGCTGCTGCAGTTCTAACGAATGTGAGAGCGGTTCAGGTCCAAATGATGAGGAAAGTGAGTCCAGTCCGTTTACATCAGACCCCTTAACCCAGAGCTGGAAAGTCGAAGGGATGGATTGCCCCTCCTGCGCAAGAAAGGTAGAAAAAGCGGTCAATAAGCTGGAAGGCATTTTGGAATCCAAGGTCTTATTTGCCACTGAAAAACTGGTCGTAAGATATAGTGATCCCGACGTGGTGAGTCATATTGAGCGGGCGGTTATTCACGCAGGATTTGCGCTCTCTTCAACAGCAAGCCCATCAAAAGTAGAAATCCCTAGCGGTTGGCTGCCCGTCATAAAACAAAATTCAAAAATACTTTTTATCGCCCTTGCGATGCTAGTAGCGGCTTCAATCAAGCCGATTGCTCCTTTTGTGAGTGAGTGGCTATTTATCCTAACTTGTTTAACGGGTTTGTATCCAATTGGGAAAAAAGCATTCAACTTGGCGCAGTCTGGCACCCCATTTTCCATTGAAACCTTGATGAGTGTCGCGGCCATTGGGGCACTGTATCTTGGTGAAACGGTTGAAGCGGCGATGGTGCTGCTTTTATTCTTGGTGGGTGAACGTTTAGAGGCGTTTGCTGCATCCCGAGCACGCAGCGGTGTTCAAGCATTAATGGCTCTTGTGCCTGAAACGGCGGTCAAAATTATTGATGGTGAACGAGTTGACGTCGCCGCCACTGAGCTGAATCCCGGTGATGTGATTGAAGTCTCCCCTGGGGCCAGATTACCCGCTGATGGGATGCTTCATGATGCATCCGCAAGTTTTGATGAAAGCGCATTAACTGGAGAATCGATTCCTGTCGAGCGTTACCAAGGTGCTCCCGTGATGGCTGGGGCGGTCGTAGTAGATAGAGTGGTGCGCTTCACCATCACCTCCAAACAAGGTGAAAACGCCATTGATCGAATTTTGCATTTAATTGAAGAAGCGGAATCTCGCAAAGCACCATTGGAGCGCTTTTTAGATAAATTCAGCCGATGGTATACGCCTCTGATGATGGTGGTCGCCTTAGCGGTGATTACCCTGCCTCCTTTAATATTTTCCCAACCTTGGGAAACTTGGGTCTACCGAGGGTTGGCTTTACTTCTTATCGCTTGCCCGTGTGCATTAGTGATTTCTACTCCAGCAGCGATTACCTCGGGTTTGGCAGCGGCGGCTCGTCGCGGTGCGTTGATTAAAGGTGGATCGGCGCTCGAACAACTGGGTAAAGTACAAACGGTCGCGTTTGATAAAACGGGGACTTTGACCAAAGGAAAACCTGAAGTCACCAACGTGATTGCCCTTAATGGTTGGCAGGAGACATCGCTATTAGAGGTAGTCGGAGCAATTGAAGTTGGATCAAGTCACCCATTGGCTGTTTCGTTAGTCAATCGAGCAAAGCAACTCGGTGTAGCGTTGCCAGAAGCGACCGAAAAACAGACCTTGTTAGGCAGTGGCGTCAGAGGAAATGTCGCAGGTGAACAGTACCAAATGTGCGCCCCGAGCAAGCTAGATATTGACCTTGATAAGGAGGTCATGAGCAAGGTTGAAGCCTTAGAGAGCGAAGGGAAAACCGTTGTCGTGGCTCTAAACACCTCGTCAAACATGGAGACAGTGAACTGTATTGGCATTATCGCCTGGCAAGATACATTACGAGAGGATGCGAGGCAGGCGGTCAGTTACCTTAACTCATTAGGCATTAATTCAATTATGCTCACTGGTGACAACCCTCGTAGCGCCCTCGCCATCAGTGCGATGATTGGTATCGATTATAAAGCCAGCTTACTTCCGCAAGATAAAGTGGGTTATGTTGAAGAGCTTTCACAGACCCGTCATGTTGCCATGGTAGGGGATGGTATTAATGATGCTCCAGCCATGAAAGCCGCCAGTATCGGTATTGCTATGGGAGGAGGCACCGATGTTGCCTTAGAAACGGCGGATGCTGCGATTACTCATAATCGCTTGGTGGAGTTGCCGAGTATGATTGAGTTATCCAGAGCAACTCTAAATAATATCAGGCAAAATGTGGTTTTGGCGTTGGGTTTAAAGTCGATATTTTTGGTGACGAGTCTACTTGGCATTACCGGTCTTTGGGTTGCGGTGCTAGCCGACAGCGGAGCAACCGCTTTAGTGACACTCAATGCATTGCGTCTGCTAAAATTTAAGCCATCTAATGCGATAGATTCTCAGTCATCTTGATGCTGCTTTTGTCCTTGAAATAAAAATGCCCACTTTTCTAATAAGTGGGCATTTTCATGTGCAATCAATGCAATAAAAGCAACTTAAAGTGTGATGCAAACCGATTTTCTATGAAATATCACACAATCTATCATCTTTTGGTGTGAAATCGATCACTCTTTGTTGAGGTTAGGTTCGCTACAGTTGCGAGGTGATTAATTTAATAACGTTACCAACTAAACTACAGTGTAGTTATGCGTTGAATGAATAGCTGAACAAGCTGCAAAAGGAGTGATATATGTCTCAAGCCGTTTTCCACTTAGGTATTACAGAAGCTGATTTAAATGGTGCAACACTTGCTATCATCCCAGGTGACCCTGCGCGTGTACAAAAAATTGCTGAAGAAATGGACAACCCAGTCTTTCTAGCAAGTCATCGTGAATACACGCTTTATCGTGCCGAGTTAGATGGAAAACCGGTTGTCGTTTGTTCAACAGGTATTGGTGGTCCATCAACCTCTATCGCAGTCGAAGAGCTTGCACAGCTTGGTGTTCGTACTTTCTTACGCGTTGGTACTACTGGTGCTATTCAACCGCATGTGAATGTTGGAGACATGATTGTATCAACTGGCTCAGTTCGCCTTGATGGTGCTAGCTTGCACTTTGCACCAATGGAGTTCCCAGCGGTTGCCGATTTTGATGTCGCGACGGCAATGAAAGCTGCCGTTGAAGAATCTGGTGCTACAGTTCATATGGGGGTTACTGCGTCAAGTGATACTTTCTACCCAGGACAAGAGCGTTACGATACGTTCTCTGGACGCGTAGTGAAGCGTTTCCAAGGCTCTATGCAAGAGTGGCAAGATATGGGCGTACTGAACTTTGAGATGGAATCTGCAACACTACTGACCATGTGTGCAAGCTCTGGTCTAAAAGCTGGTTGTGTCGCGGGTGTTATCATCAACCGTACTCAAAAAGAAATTCCAGATCATGCCACACTAAAAGAAACCGAAGCGCGTTCTATTAAGGTTGTGGTTGCAGCAGCACGTAACATGCTCTAAATAATACGTAATTACAGTCATACATTTGAAACCACCGATCTGATATCGGTGGTTTTTTCTATTGGTCGCGGATAACGTAAAGTAGAAAACGTCATTAGACTTACAGATAGATAAAGATCCCAACCATGAGTTGGGTTGGGATCTTGACTTCATCTCAGGATAACTTTTGCGTTAGCTATGGAATGAATTTGATGGCCCTATCATCCATCTACTGGCACTCTTGCGACGTTTCTAACGCTGGAAGTGGTAAATAGATACCTTCTGTTAGCTCAGACAAAATATGGTCATACACGCTGGTGATGCTCACGGATATTTCACTGGTTAATGCATATAACTGCTCTGCCGAAAGCACATATTTTGGATTGTCGGTCATCTCTTCCAATTGATGTATGGCATGGTGACTGGCTTGAGAAGCCATCGAATATGGGCTGATTATCGACAGTTGGTTCAGTTTGCGGCACATGGCGGTACAGCGGTATTGAGTACGTAGAATACCCGCTTGTGTATCCATGTCTTGTATCGATATTCTCAATTGAGTGAGTGCTTCCATCGAGTCGATGACTTGTTGCCATTTCACATGATATTGATGCCCCAAATCTTCTCTGCCGGATTCTGCAAGCCACGCCATCGCAATCTCATCCATCAAGTACATACAATGCCTCATGGCTGCACCGTGGATTATCTGATTTCGAGCGACTGTTCTTTCGTGCCAATCTTTGCCGAGACCAGTCAGCCTCATTTGTAGAATTCGGTAATCCGGTTTGTTATTGAAATGGGCAATGGAAATCAAATGATTGGTTTGCTTTAAAATCTCTTGGTTAAGTGGCTCAAGAGTATTCTTGGGGTCAGTGGTGTAGATCAATGCCGAATGCGTAGCACGGCGGTATTTTCTGCATAAGATCAGTAGCTGCCTTAATGTGATGATGAGTTGGTATTTTCGTTGGAAGGCGGATCCACGCTGTTTTGATGAGTGGAGTAATGTGGCGAATACGCCAAAAGTAATGAATGAAATGACGGTGATAAGAATAAGCATAACGACTCCTTTAGAGATATACCTAAAGTGAGTAGTCCAAGTTCCATGCCACTTTTAAATTAATTTAAAAACAATGACTTAGTTGTATTTTACTCTAATTGTGTGTGCGTTTTTGGTGCAAGGGACCCCAAATAAGGGAGAAGTAGAATATAAAAAACGCCCACAGTACTAAGACTATGAGCGTTCTGATGTGCTTATTGACGTGTTTACCTACCTCACCAACGATCTGATTATGTTGCCAAATCAAATCAAATCAAATCAAATCAAGCCAGCTAGGTAAAATTAGGTCAGGGCGACGGACGTTCGTCATTACATGACACGCATACCTGGCTGTGCACCTTCGTGTGGTTCAAGAATCCATAGATCGCTGCCACCAGGGCCAGCCGCTAGGATCATGCCTTCTGACATACCAAACTTCATCTTACGAGGCTTTAGGTTTGCGACCATTACGGTTAGCTTGCCTTCGAGCTCTTCTGGTTTATATGCAGACTTGATGCCAGAGAACACTTGGCGAGTCTCACCACCGATATCCAGTTGGAACTTCAGTAGCTTGTTCGCTTTTGGCACTTCTTCACAAGAGATGATACGAGCAATACGCATATCAACGGCTGCAAATGCATCAAACTCAATCTCGTCGGCGATTGGATCTTTGTCGAGTTCCGTTTGGTTTGCTTGTTCTTTCTCAGCTTCTGCTTTTTCTTTTGCTGCTGCTTCAGCGGCTGCATCTTCTTTTGACGATTCAACCATGGCTTCCACTTTCTTAGAGTCAATACGGCTAAACAGCGCTTTGAATTTCGTAATTTCATGGTCAGTGAGCGGAGTCGCCACACCTTCCCATGTTAGCTCTTCGTTTAGGAAGGCTTCAGTGCGAGCGGCAAGTTCTGGCATGACCGGTTTTAGGTAAGCCATTAGAACGCGGAAAAGGTTGATACCAACAGAAGAAACTTGTTGAAGCTCTTGCTCTTTACCTTCTTCTTTGGCTAAAACCCAAGGGGCTTTTTCATCGATGTACTGGTTTGCTTTGTCAGCAAGCGCAGTGATCTCACGGATAGCACGGCTAAACTCACGCGTTTCGTAGAGCTCACCGATGCGATCAGCGGCAGCTGCAAACTCGTTGTAAAGTTCAGGCTCTGCAAATTCAGCAGAGAGCTTGCCTTCAAAACGCTTGGTAATGAAGCCCGCGTTACGAGAAGCTAGGTTAACAATCTTGTTGACCACGTCAGCGTTTACACGTTGAGTGAAGTCTTCAAGGTTAAGATCTAAGTCGTCGATTCGGCTGTTCAGCTTCGCCGCGTAGTAGTAACGCAAGCACTCTGGGTCGAGGTGATTTAGGTACGTACTTGCTTTGATGAATGTGCCTTTAGACTTAGACATCTTCGCACCGTTGACCGTAACGTAGCCGTGTACAAATACGTTGTTTGGCTTACGGAAACCCGCTCCGTCTAGCATTGCAGGCCAAAATAGGCTGTGGAAATACACAATATCTTTACCAATGAAGTGGTAAAGCTCTGTCGAGCTGTCTTTTTTCCAGTATTCGTCAAAATCTAGGTCGTCGCGCTTATCACATAGGTTTTTGAATGAACCCATGTAGCCGATTGGTGCATCGAGCCATACGTAGAAGAACTTGTCTTTTTCGCCAGGGATTTCAAAACCAAAGTAAGGTGCATCGCGTGAGATATCCCACTGCTGAAGACCCGATTCAAACCATTCCTGCATTTTGTTGGCGGTTTCGTTTTGCAGTGAGCCAGAACGAGTCCACTCTTTTAGCATGCTTTCAAATTGAGGAAGGTCGAAGAAAAAGTGCTCTGAATCTTTCATCACTGGCGTTGCGCCTGATACCGCTGATTTAGGGTTAATCAGTTCCGTTGGGCTGTATGTCTCGCCACAGTTATCGCAGTTGTCGCCATATTGGTCTTCAGACTTACACTTAGGGCAAGTGCCTTTTACAAAACGGTCTGGTAAGAACATCTCTTTTTCAGGGTCGAACAGTTGAGAGATGGTACGGCTAGAAATAAAACCGTTCTTTTTCAGTTCAAGGTAGATGTGAGAGGCCAGTTCGCGATTCTCTTCAGAGTGCGTGCTGTGGTAGTTATCAAAACTGATATCAAAACCGGCGAAGTCTTTTTGATGTTCTTCGCTAACTGCCGCAATCATCTCTTCTGGCGTAATACCCATCTGTTGTGCTTTAAGCATGATCGGTGTGCCGTGAGCATCGTCCGCGCAGATGAAGTTTACAGTGTTGCCGCGTAGACGCTGGTAACGAACCCAAATATCCGCTTGGATATGCTCAAGCATATGTCCAAGGTGGATCGAACCGTTAGCGTACGGAAGGGCACAAGTTACCAGTAGTTTCCTAGCAGAAGAGTTTCTTGGTTCAGTTGCCATACTTAATTATTCGCTTTAATTGATAGGTATAAAATGATGGCTAATACTACCGCATGACGCGGTTAACGCCAAGGTGTGACATGGGCTATTCCCCCAAATTTTTTGGGGTTCAGTCAGAAGCAAGCGAGTGTTAGGATGATGAAAAAGGAGAACGTATGCATCAGTTTCAATCTAAACAGGATTTTTGCCTGTGGCTCAATGAATTTTCTCACCCTAGTCTCATCGAAGGTTGGGCTAATCAAGCAGGAATAGTCACGATTCTGCCGACCGGTGTTTTCCAGATCGACGTTCCCTTTGCTGCCAGTGAGCTTGTGCAAAGTTTGGAAAGCTGGATTACCTCTGCTCAGGCGTCTCAAAAAGTGTCCTCATTCCAGTTTTCTGTCACGACCAGTGTCAAAGCGCTTCATACTCAGTCTTTGCAACCGATCAAAGGGGTAAAGAATGTCATTGCCGTGACATCGGCTAAAGGGGGGGTAGGCAAATCCACCACCGCGGTTAACTTGGCGCTGGCTATTGCCCAGTCTGGGGCAAAAGTCGGTTTACTGGATGCGGACATCTATGGCCCATCAGTGCCAATGATGATAGGTCAAGAGGACGCAAAACCACAAGTTAGAGATAGCAAGTGGATGCAACCTATTGAAGCGCATGGCATTCACACTCATTCTATTGGTTATTTAGTCGATAAAAATGAAGCCGCGATCTGGCGAGGGCCAATGGCATCGAAAGCGTTAGCGCAATTGGTGAATGAGACGGAATGGCCTGATCTCGATTACTTGGTGATTGATATGCCACCGGGAACCGGTGATATTCAGCTCACATTATCTCAGCAAATTCCGGTTACTGGGGCGGTTATTGTCACCACACCACAAGATCTTGCTTTGGCGGATGCGCGAAAAGGCGCGGCCATGTTTAGAAAAGTTGACGTTCCTGTGATCGGTTTAGTTGAAAACATGAGTTACCACATTTGTAGCCATTGTGGCGAAAAAGAGCATATTTTCGGTGCAGGTGGGGCGCAAAGCTTATCCGCTGAATATGGGTTGTCTTTGCTTGCTCAAATCCCATTGCATATCCAAGTTAGGGAAGATATTGATCGAGGTGTGCCTACTGTGGCGTCCAATGCCGATAGTGAGCACAAAAAACGTTATCTAGATTTAGCAGAAAGTGTGTGCAGTTGCTTATATTGGCAGGGAAAACCTAAGCCTGACGCGATCAGTTTTCAACTCATTGACGAGTAAAATGCAGGTTACATATATCAAGTAATCGATTGCATGATGGTTTGTTATTCTATTTAAGCAAAAGCTGACATTAAACTCGGTTCGTGACTAGAATCTAAAGAATGAACTCCCTATAATCGGCCCGTTTATTTGTTTCTCCAAACCATCACTGGGTGTAAAAAATGTCTGAGAATAATCAATGTGTCATCGTCGGAATTGCTGGCGCATCGGCTTCTGGTAAAAGCCTTATCGCAAGTACTATCTATAAAGAGCTGCGAGCGAAAGTGGGCGATAACCAAATCGGCGTTATCACGGAAGACTGTTACTACAACGATCAAACTCACCTTAGCATGGAAGAACGGGTAAAAACCAATTACGATCATCCTAAAGCGTTAGATCATGACTTGCTTTGCGAACACCTAGAGAAGTTGATCAAAGGTCAAGAAGTCGAAGTCCCTGAATACAGTTATACCGAACATACACGCCTACCGAACTCAAGAACACTCACACCAAAAAAAGTGATTATATTAGAAGGTATTTTGCTGTTAACCGATCCTAGGTTGCGTAAATTAATGCACGCAACGGTGTTTATGGATACTCCGTTAGATATTTGTTTACTTCGACGCGTGAAACGTGATGTAGAAGAACGAGATCGTTCAATGGAATCGGTATTAACTCAATACCAAGAGACGGTTCGTCCTATGTTCATGCAGTTTATCGAGCCATCTAAGCAGTACGCTGACATTATTGTTCCGCGCGGTGGTAAGAACCGAATAGCTATCGATGTACTAAAAGCGCACATTGCTAAGTTATTGAAAGCTTAATGGGTTGAAATGTAAAAAGATTGGATTCTTAGGTTTAGTTGCCGATGAGTCTTTATTTTTATGATAAGAAGTGGCACTTTAGGTGCCACTTTCTTTTTTTTATTTCCTAGACAATGATGATAGGAATTACCTCAAGCAAGGAAAAAGCGAATGAAAAAACTGTTTTTATTCATTGCCATCCCCCTGTTCGTTGTTTTTATAGCGATCGCTGCACTCATTTTTCTCGTTAATCCGAATCAATTCAAACCTTTGATCATCGATCAAGCCAAGCAACAGACTGGGTTAGATCTCGTGATTGAAGGGGACATCAGTTGGCAGTTTTTTCCTTCGATTGGTTTTGAACTGGGTAAAACAGAATTAAGAAACCCGAAGGGTTTTAGCCAGCCAAACTTGTTCAAAGTGGAAACCATTGGTGTTGATGTTTCAGTCATGCCTCTGTTCAATCAACAGCTAGAGATTGGCAATGTCACTCTTGATGGCGCAGAGTTTTATCTAGAAACGTTAACATCGGGTAAGCGTAATATCGATGCGTTAACACAAGCTCCAAGCGATTCATCTCAGGTAGGCAAAGCGGACACTGCACCCGCTAAAGAGGGGCTAGCGAGTTCAGAGCCTTCTGCGGCATCGCAAACCACGTCGAATCAAGATGAGTCTTCACCAACACCTTGGATAATTAATTTAGCAGGCGTCACAGTTTCTAATGCGGTACTTGAGATTCAAGATCATCAAGCGGGTTCGTTGACCAAATTATACGACGTTTCACTGGGGCTATCGCAGTTTGAGTTCGACAATTGGACGATTGCTACCTTTGCTGCCAAAGGCCAAAATAACCAACAAAAGT